>JBBAWV010000093.1:0-18785 GCA_040396995.1 Nodosilinea sp.
GAACCGGGGGATGGAGGTTTTGCAGACCTCTGCCTTACCACTTGGCTATGTCGCCGCCTTCGGTTTCTTAGTATAGCAAAGGAAGCCTAGAGTTTTGCCCCACCTTAGCCCAAAACTCTGGCGAGGGCTAACCACCGAGGATAAACAGGCCCAGCATGGTGGCGCTATTCCAAAGGCTGTGCAGCACCATAGGAGACAGCAGGTTGCGGGATCGGCTGTAGACGCCGCCTAAAATGCAGCCCAGCAGAGTGAGGGGCAGCACCTCCGAGAAGCTCAGGTGGGCGGCAGCGAAGATGAGGCCACTGAGACCCACAGCCCAGCCCACGGTCATATATTTGGTTAGCGAGGGCAGCAGAAAGCCGCGAAACAGGGTTTCCTCAAACAGGGGGGCGGCGATGGCGGCGGTGGCAAAGAAGACGATCAGGGCAACGGGATCCTGTTCTTCTAGCACGGTTTGCAGTAAGGGGTTACTGCCTCCCTGTCCTTGCCAGATTTGTTGATTCACCAGGGCTACCATCAACATCAGCGGTAGGGCCACGAGATAGCCGCCCGCTCCCCAAAGGATGCCAGGAAGGGAAAGTCTGACCCGGAACAGGCCCGATGGCAGGGGACGATAGGGCCGCACTGACAGCCACAGCACTCCTAAGCCTCCAGCGGCCATCAGTAGGTAGTAGGTGAGGGAAAAGATCGCCCGTCCACGACTGCTGAGGGCAGCACCACTGAGGCCCAAACCTCCCAGCAGCAGGGGCAGCAGAATTTGGCCCACAAAGAAAAAGCCCACGATCAGCACCTGCCAGATGGTTTCGCCATCCCAGGGAATTGACCATTCTGGGCTGACGGGGCGACGCAACAGGGAGCGATCCCCCTTGAGGAACCATTGGATACCGAGTCCTAGGATGATCCCCACCCCCAGCACGGCCCCTAGGGCGGGTAATGTCCCCACGATGGCCAGTTTCACCAGTTGGTCTTGGGCGGTGATTTGCTCCTGGTCGAGGAGTTGTTGGCGGTCGCCCTCCCGATCTTCTACCCGATAGAGTTGTTCTAGGGCACGGGTCTCAAACCAGCCCTTGAGGGATTGCCGCAGCCAAGCTTCGTCTTCGGGAAGGGCGGTTTTCTCCTGCCACAGGCGGGTGAGGGTGTTGGCGGTGTGTACTAGGTCGGCGGGGGCGGTGTCGCTGGTTTGGACTTGGCCCCAGCGGTCTAGGGCGGCGGGTAGGTCATCCTGGGCCGCGTCCATCAGTCCCAAACGTACATCCAGTTCTGCGATCAGGGTCTGCTGCTGGGCCTGGGCGGTTTGTTGACGACGGGGCAGGGGTTTGCCGTCGTTGGTCGATTCCCCCAGGTTGGCCGGAATGGACGGAGCCGCCTGAGCCAGGGTGGCGGCTTCTTCGCGGACGGATTCGTATTGCTTTTGGGCGGCGGCGATGGGGTCTTCTCCCAGCAACCCTTGGCGCAGCAAAGGCCACTGGTCGGGCGGCAATCCGGCCCCGTCCCAGGCACTACTTTCTAATAGCAAATCGGTTTGGTAAAGCTGAAGCTGGCTGGCCACCTGGGGTTCGGTCAGGCTATTGAAGAGCGATTGCGCCAGCACCAGAGTCACCAGGGCCGTAACAACAATCAGGGCCAAACGCTTGAGGGAAAGGCCCGAAGCCGTGGGGGCAGAATCAGCCATGCAATCAAAGGGGGGTACGAGTTGTTGAATCTAGCTATCAGGCTTCGGAGATCCCCCTAAATCCCCCTTGGAAAGGGGGACTTTGAGCCACGCCCACAAATCACCCCCCTTTCCAAGGGGGGCAGGGGGGATCTCCAACACCTAGCGCCCTACAGAATCGCGAATACCTCGCGGGCGGCGGCGAGGGTGGCGTCGATGTCGGCGTCGGTGTGGGCGAGGGAGGTGAATCCGGCCTCGAACTGGGAGGGGGCGAGGTAGACGCCGCGCTCTAGCATGGCCCGGTGGAAGCGGCTGAACTTATCCAGGTCGGACAGTTTGGCGTCTTCGTAGCGGGTGATGGGGCCGGGGTGGAAGAACATCCCAAACATGGCGCTGATGTGGCCACCGCAGACCTCATGCCCTGCTTCACGGGCGGCTTGCAGCAGACCGTCCGCCAGCTTGGCGGTGAGGCGTTCCAGTTCCTCGTAGGTGCCGGGGCGCTGGAGCAATTCCAGGGTTTTGATGCCTGCGGTCATGGCCAGGGGGTTGCCGGAGAGGGTGCCTGCTTGGTACACCGGGCCAGCGGGGGCGACCATTTCCATGATCTCGCGCCGACCGCCGTAGGCCCCTACGGGCAAACCGCCGCCGATCACCTTGCCCAGGGTGGTGAGGTCGGGAGTGACGTTGAACTTGGCCTGGGCACCGCCGTAGGCAATGCGGAACCCGGTCATCACTTCGTCAAACACGAGCAGGGCATCGTTTTCGCGGGTGAGGTCGCGCAGCCCCTCCAGGAATCCGGCGTCGGGGGTGATAAAGCCCGCATTGCCGACCACGGGTTCCAGAATCACCCCGGCAATTTGCCCCGGATTTTGGGTAAACAGGGCTTTCACCGCTTCCAGGTCGTTGTAGGGAGCCGTCAGGGTGTCGCTGGTCGCGGCCTTGGGCACACCGGGGGAGTCGGGCAGACCCAGGGTCGCCACTCCAGAACCCGCCTGCACCAAGAACATATCGGCGTGGCCGTGGTAGCAGCCAGAGAACTTAATGATTTTGTCGCGCTTGGTGTAGGCCCGCATCAGGCGCAGCACCGCCATACAGGCTTCGGTGCCAGAGTTCACAAAGCGCACCATTTCAATGCTGGGTACGGCCTGGATCACCATTTCCGCCAGCACGTTTTCCAGATAGCAGGGTGCGCCAAAGCTGGTGCCCTTTTCTAGCGCCGCCGACAGGGCCGAGAGCACTTCGGGGTGAGCATGGCCGCAAATGGCAGGCCCCCAGGTGCCCACGTAGTCGATATATTGGTTGCCGTCCACATCCCAGATGTACGCCCCTTTCACATGGTCGAAGACAATGGGCTGACCCCCCACCGATTTGAAGGCCCGCACCGGAGAGCTAACCCCTCCCGGCATCAGGTTTTGGGCGGCGGTGAAAATCTCTTGGGATTTCGATGTTTTTAATGGGGCTGTACTGACCAAAGCACTTTCCTCGCAGATACCTAAAACGTAAGCATCCAGGCCGCAAACACGGCCTGAATTTGGCTCTGATCATTATCCTATTGATTGACGGAGGCGTGCCCGAAGATGTTACGGAATGTTGCGTTGGCAGGACAGTCCGGCCAGGGCGCGATGGGTTCACCGTTCGATAGCGCTCATTGTGAAGATGCCCGTTTCCTCACAATCACCCGTTTCCTCACAATCAACTTAGAAACTTGGGGACAGCCCACAGGAGGGTGAGGGCTCGGCCCGTCATTAACCCAGCCAGGGCCAACCAGAGGAGATGAGGACTACCGACCTGATGGGACAGGATGGCCAGGGGAAAGAATCCAACTCCGGCGGCGAGGAGGGTGGCGTTGCGAAGCACTTTGCCAGCGGTGAGGCCAAGGAAATAGCCGTCTAGCATGTAGGCGATGGCTCCTAGGCCCAAAATGGGAAGTAGCCAGCCAACGTAGGTTTCCACCGTGCCAATGACGCTATCGTGGCTGGTGAGGAGGCCGAAAAGCGCCTGGGGAAACAGATTAAAGGCGAGGGCAAAGGTGAGCCCCAACCCGACGCTAGTGCTGCCGCCCACCCAGAGTAAGCGCCGCAATTCGGCCCCGTTGCCGCTGCCATAGTAGCGTCCGGCAAAGCTTTCGGTGGCAAAGGCAATGCCATCGATGAAGTAGGCGGAGAACATCACCACCTGGAGCAACAGGGTATTGGCGGCGAGGGTTTGAGTGCCGAGGGCGGAACTGAGGTTGGTGAACAGGGCAAAGCTCATCACCAGGGCAAAGGTGCGAATCAGGATGTCGCGGTTGAGGGAAAAAATGCCCTTGAGGGCTTGACCATCCCAGCCCTGGGGGGCCACCTGGCGGAGTTTGGTGAGGCCACCTTCCCGCAGAATCAGCACCACGCCCAGAATCATCGTCACGTACTGGCTGAGGGCCGTCCCCAACCCAGCCCCGGCACTGGCCCAGCCCCAATAGCCGATAAACAGGCTGTTAAAGACAACGTTGCTGCCGTTGCCAATGAGGGAAAGCAGCAACACGCGCCGCCCCTGTTCTTGGCCCAGAAACCAGCCCAACAGCACCAGGTTAAGCAACACCGCCGGAGCGTCCCAAATGCGGGCATTGTAGAAGGCATAGCCCGCCGCTTTCACATCCGCTTCCGCCTGAAGCAGGGAAAACCCCAACTCGCGGATGGGCATCTGAAACAGCAGAATAACCAACCCACAACCTAGGGCCACCGAGCCATTGCGCAGCAGAATCAGCCAGAGGTCAGCAGCATCGCCGCGCCCCCTAGCCTGGGCCGTGGTGCCCGTGGTGCCCATGCGCAAAAAGCCGAAGCTCCAGTAGACCACGTTGAAAATCACCGTGGCGAGGGCAACACCGCCTAGGTGGTGAATGGCATCGAGGTGGCCCAAAAAGGCCGTATCCACCAACCCTGCTAAGGGCACCATCAGGTTCGACAAAATATTTGCCACCGCCAACCGAAAAAATCGGCTCAGGCTGAGGCGCTCGCTGGACGGTGGAACTCCACTCATACCTAGGGGCTCTGGGGGAAACGAAGAAGGACGAATGCCTGAATTTAGCCACAGCCACCTACCTTGGCTGTGGCAAACCCTGATGATGCCGTATCGACCAGGCAGCGCACTTTAGTGCAGCACAGGTGAGGGTAGAGAGCGATTACAAAGGGATGGTTATTTTCATGGAGTACTCTTAGCCAAATCCCAGGGCGATGGAGGAGGGTTACCCTAGCGGCGTCGGGGGCCAGGGTAGCGGCTTTCGGTGCGGCGAAAAAATCCGCGAAAGGGTAGGCGGCTGGGGGTTTCGCGCAGTTGGCGGCTAAATTGTCGAATGGGCGTGGGCAAATCCACCTCCTTGGGTTCTCCCCCAGGGGTGACCCACCAGGTGGACACAATGCCCCCGGCCACCCCAGCCACCGCCCCAAACACCACACTAGGAATGGGGCCATAGCCCAGCATTAAGAACACCAGCAGGAAAAGTAGCCAGATTTTGAGGGTGGGTGGCCCCATTTGGTTGCCCATGGCGCAGACCTCGATCCGTCGGATTATGCCCCAACTATAGCGGCGATCTGGACGGATACATCACCCGTTGTATCCACGGGTTTTATCCAGGGTCGTTCGGCCTCGGTGAAGGGTTCCATCACCTGCTGTTTGAGGACGGCCACGGTAGCGTCGGCAATATCTCCAGAGCGTTGCTGCACACGACTTTCTAGCACCTCCGGCGGTGCGGTGCAGTGCAGAATTTGGGCTGGGATCCCCGCCGTCTGAGCCTGTTCCAAGGCAGGCAGGCGCAGAGCTTGGCGGTCGTACTTGGCATCTAGCACCACCGTGAACCCAGCCTTGGCCAAGGTAAGGCCCAATTCCAGCAGGCGGCTGTAGGTTTTTTGGGTCATCTCTGGGCTGTAGAGGCTTTGGTCGCCCCGCTCCAGCAGTGGCACTCCAGCCAGGTGTTTACGCACCGCATCGGAGCGCAGGTGGATGGCCCCAGTTTGGCACGCCAATGTGCGGGCCGTGGTGGATTTGCCCGCACCGGATAGCCCCGCCATCAGGTATAGACGCCCCTGCTGCGGTTGTACCACGTCCCAGGCCAGACGGTAATAATGGGCGGCTGCGGCGCTGGCCTTGGCTTTGGTGTCGGCATCAATGGCGGGATCGTCTAGCAGAAACGATGTGACTTTGGCCCGCACGTAGGCTTGGCGACTGATGTAGAGGGGCAACAGTTGCAGCCCTTCCCAGTCTCCGGTTTGCTCCACGTAGTGATTCAAAAAGGCGGTGGCGAGGGGGCGGCAATCCTTGGCCAGCAAGTCCATCACCACAAAGCCCACGTCGTACATCACATCGACGTAGCGGAAGGGCTCGTTAAACTCAATGCAGTCGAACAGGTAAAGCTGGTTTTGCCAGTAGCACAGGTTATTCAGGTGCAGGTCGCCGTGGCAGGCCCGAATCCAATTTTGATCGACCCGCCGCTGAAAGAGATCGATCTGGGTCGCAAAGATGTGGTCGGTTGCGGCCTGGGTTTCCTCAAGCTGGGCCTGGGTTTGGGGGCCGCCCACATAGCCCAGGGTTTGCTCGTAGTTTTCGTCAAAGGCTTGGCGAATTTGGGCCACGCTGCCGTAGGTGCGAATGTGGTCGTTGGTTTCCGCCGCCAAATGAAACGCCGCCACTTGTTCAGCCAGGGTACGAATCAAGTCCTCGGTTAGTTCGCCCCGTTCGTACAGCGCACTGAGCAGGGTGTCCTGCGGGAACTGCACCATTTTCACGGCATACTCCACCGCCGGATCGGCCCCCAGTTGGTAGGTCTCTCCGTCCTGCCCCATGGGCACCACTTCTAGGTACAGATCCGCCGCCGTGCGTTGGTTCAGCCGCAGTTCCTCGTGGCAAAAGTGCCGCCGCTGCTCTAGGGTGGAATAGTCTAAAAAGCCGAAATTCACGGGCTTTTTCACCTTGTAGGCATAGTCCCCCGTGAGCAACACGTAGGACACATGGGTCTGCATCAGCCGAATCGGTTCTACCACAGCATGGGGGTAGAAATCGGGCTGACACATCTGCTGAATCAGGGCGGGCAGGGCGGTATCGGTCATGGGTAGGCGGGGGATGGGGTGGTCGTGAACCTAGGCCATCGAAACGGTTATGGCTCGGTTTTCCATCCTAACGCCCAAGCGCTCCTAAGGCGGCTACTCTTCAGCCTCGTTTCCGGCGGCAGATCCACCTAATCTATCGGGAATCTATCGGGGATTTATCGGCCCCAAAAAGGTCAGACGGAGGTAGCCCAAGGCTGGTTTGTAGATTTTTGCTACGGCTTGGGCGAAGACACTCTAAAGCAAATCCAAAGTTTTGCCACCCTCCCAAGACATGGGTCTTAGGATGCCATAGAGCGATGCCCTGATTTTTTAGTCGTCGCATTAAATTCTGTCTGACCCATTTTTTCCCCTTGCGCCTCCCCCGTGGAGATCGGCTATGCAACAAATCCCGGCCCCGTTTTGGACCCTGATCATTGGGATTGTCGTCACCCTGGTTAGCCTGTGGTACGGGCAAAATAACAACCTCTTGCCTGTTCAAGCCTCGGCACAAGCGCCCCTGGTGGATGACTTTTTTAATGTCATGGTCACCATTGGCACGGCCCTGTTCATTGTGGTGCAGGGTGCCATTATCTATTCCTTAATTCGTTTTCGCCGCCGCAAAGGGGACGACACCGACGGTCTCCCCATTGAAGGCAACCTGCCCCTAGAAGCCTTCTGGACGGCGATCCCCGCCATCATTGTGGTGGGGCTAGGGCTCTACAGCGTGGTGGTCTTTCAGGACATGGGCGGCTTTGCCCCCGGTGACCATCACCACGGCGGCGGCATGATGATGGCCCAAGCACCCCAGAAAACCATGGCAGACGTGGGTTCCCCCATGCTGACCCAAGCCGGGGAAGAGGGCAAAACTCGTCAGGTCTACGGTTTTGGCGCATCGCCGATGGAAGAGGGCAACCGGCCCGACCTCACGGTGAACGTCACCGGAATGCAGTACGCCTGGATTTTCCGCTACCCCGACACGGGCATTGTGGACGGTGAACTGCACGTCCCCGTCGGCCAGGATGTTCAGCTTCTCATTGAAGCTCAGGACGTGATCCATTCCTTCTGGGTGCCCCAGTTCCGCCTCAAGCAAGATGCCCTGCCCGGACAACCCGCCGAACTGCGCTTTGTGGCCACGAAGGAAGGCACCTATCCCGTCGTCTGTGCCGAACTCTGCGGAGCCTACCACGGCGGCATGAGAACCCAGGTGATTGTCCACTCCCAAGAAGACTACGCCACCTGGGAAGCCAGCCGCGTCGCCGAACTGCCCGGTGCATCTGAAACCGTTGCTCTGAATCCCGCAACCCGCACCGATGCCGAATACCTCGCTCAAATCGCCCAGGATATTCCCATCGAATCTGCCCAACTCGCCCAACTGGCCAACCTTGCCAAGCCCTAATCTTGGCCCTCACCCCCAGCCCCTCTCCCAGGGAGGAGAGGGGAGCCGGAAAGCCCGTAGATTGGGTGCAACCCAACATCAACCCTCTGCCAATAGAGACCAACCCCAAGGGCGAAAAACCTTGATATCAGGAGACTTTAATGTTGGGTGCCGCTAGCGCTTTACCCAACCTACCGCCCAATAACCAACAGCCAACAACCAACAACCAACAACCCATCCCGTAACCAGACGTTTTTAACCAAACCCCCTTTATGGCTCAAGCAGATCTTTCCTTTAACAGTCCTGTGGCCCCGCACGGACATCCTGATAAGTGGAAGTGGTACGACTACTTCACCTTCAATGTGGATCACAAGGTGATTGGGATTCAGTATCTCGTCACCTCGTTTTTGTTTTATTTGGTCGGCGGTTTCATGGCCGTAATGCTGCGGACGGAGCTGGCTACGCCGGATTCTGATTTCCTCAGCCCAGAACTGTACAACGCCTTTTTGACAAACCACGGCACGATCATGATCTTCCTGTGGATTGTGCCCGCCGCCATCGGGGGATTTGGGAATTACTTGATTCCCCTCATGATTGGGGCTAGGGATATGGCCTTCCCCAAGCTGAATGCCATTGCTTTTTGGCTAAACCCACCCGCTGGAGCCTTACTGTTAGGCAGTTTCTACTTCGGCGGTGCCCAAGCCGGATGGACATCCTATCCGCCCCTAAGCGAAATTACCGCCAACGCCGCCCAAACCCTGTGGATTTTGGCCATTGTGCTAGTGGGAACTTCCTCCATTTTGGGTTCCGTCAACTTCTTGGTGACGATCTGGAAAATGCGAGTTCCCAGCATGAAATGGGATCAAATCCCCCTATTCTGTTGGGCCATGGTAGCGACCTCTATCCTGGCGCTATTTTCTACCCCTGTCCTCGCCGCTGGGTTGATTTTGTTGCTATTTGACATCAACTTTGGTACCTCCTTCTTTAAGCCGGATGCAGGCGGAAACGTGGTGGTCTATCAGCACCTATTCTGGTTCTATTCCCACCCGGCAGTGTATTTGATGATTCTGCCCATCTTCGGCATTATGTCGGAGGTGATCCCCGTCCATGCCCGTAAGCCGATTTTTGGCTACAAGGCCATCGCCTATTCCTCGCTAACCATATGCTTTGTGGGCTTGTTTGTGTGGGTTCACCACATGTTTACCAGCGGCACACCCCCCTGGATGCGGATTTTCTTCACTATTTCTACGCTGATTGTAGCGGTACCCACAGGGATCAAAATCTTTAGCTGGGTGGCCACCCTCTGGGGTGGAAAAATTCGATTTACAACAGCTATGCTGTTTGCCGTTGGGCTGTTATCCATGTTCGTATTCGGTGGCCTAAGTGGTGTTACCCTCGGCACTGCTCCCTTCGATATCCATGTCCACGATACCTATTACGTCGTCGGCCATTTCCACTACGTGCTATTTGGCGGTTCGGTGTTCGGCATCTATTCGGCGGTGTACCACTGGTTTCCCAAAATTACGGGGCGAATGCTGAACGAAAAACTGGGCCAAGTTCACTTTGTACTCACCTTCATTGGTACCATTCTCACCTTCACCCCCATGCACGCCTTGGGAATGCAGGGAATGCCCCGCCGAGTGGCCATGTATGATGCCCAATTCACCGACCTGAATCAGTTGGTAACCGTGGGTGCCTATATCCTCGCGGTTTCGGTGATTCCCTTCTACATCAACGTGCTGTGGAGTTGGAGCAAAGGCCCCAAAGCAGGCGATAACCCCTGGAACGCGCTCACGTTGGAATGGACGACGGCTTCTCCCCCGATCATCGAAAATTGGGAGGTGCTGCCCGTTGTCACCCATGGGCCGTATGAGTACGGTTCGGAGAGAGCTGATGAGGTTGGCCCTGCTGGCGAGGCGGTGGTGCCGAAGCAACGTTAGGGTGGGCCTTGCCTACTTTCATATCCCCGGTAAAGCCAAATGGTGCATTACTTCGCGAATGCACCCTACGATTGATTCTCAAGGGTGGGCACCGCCCACCCTACCGTTTATTCCCTGTCCCCTATTCCCTCACTCCCATGCAAGGCACTATTGACTCTGCCACACCAACACCCGCCGTCGCCCATGAGGAACATCAGGATCTTCGAGTTCTGGGGTTACTGACCTTTCTGGCCTCAGAATTCTTGATGTTTGCCGGATTCTTTGCGGTATTTTTAGTCTTTCGCAGTTCCATCGCGGAATGGCCTCCCAAGGAAACCGAAGTAGAGCTATTGCTGCCTGCGGTCAACACCTTCATTCTAGTTTCTAGTAGCTTGGTGATTAACCTAGGCACCAAGGCCATTAAGAAGAATGACCTGGCTAAAATGCGCCTTTGGTTTGGCATCACCGCTGCCATGGGAGCTGTTTTTTTAGTAGGACAAATCTACGAATACCTCACCCTAGGTTACGGCCTTCGCACCAACCTATTTAGCAACTGCTTTTACCTGATGACGGGCTTCCACGGAGTGCACGTTTTTATTGGGTTACTGCTGATCTTGGGTGTGCTGTGGCGTTCTCGTCGGGCAGGGCACTACAACGATGTCACCCACACCGGGCCGGAGATGGCCGAAATCTACTGGCACTTTGTTGATGTGGTGTGGATTGTCCTATTCACCCTGATCTATGTGCTGACGCTGTTTTAAGCTCCACCTATCCATGGATGGGTGTGGCCTAGGGCTGGGTTGAGGCCGCATTTTCGGTGGCGGTTAAGGTGACAGCGGCCTCTGTGGAGGGCATCGGCTCGGAGGCAGAGGCGGATTGAATCGTGGGTTGGGGTTGCAGGGCTCGCCGAAGCTGAGTAATGCGCGGGGCGTCTACCGTAACCAGGCAGTAAGCTCTTGGATCCGCTGAGAGTGCCGCAGTATGGTTCGTAGTAGATTCACAGGAAAAAACGCCGATCATCCGTGCCGAGTAGCCATTGCTTTGAAAAAACCGTAGATGGTAGCCAAACTCTTGGGCGGAGCTGCCAAATGTGGTCAGCACACCGTAGCGCTGGGGCATGGTCAAGGCCCGCCAAAACTGGCTGTTGATGGTCACATCCACAACCTGGACACCGGAATCCTGGATGGTGTAGGCCACCCAAGCATCCACGAGGCGGTGCCGTCCCAGCGTCAGCGGAATGGAGTCTCGATTCCACCACAGACTGGGCAGGGTCATGGTTTCGGCAGAGGCGGAGGTGTGGTTCAGCAAAGAACCGGGCTGTACTTGATCCAGGAAAGTCTCGCTCTCAGAACGACTCGCCGTGGGCATGGTGAGGATGCGGCAAACATCCTGGGCAAAGCTGTCAGACAAATCGGGAATGGCGTCCTGGGCAACGGTGCTGCTCTCCACGCCACAAGGGCCACTCGCCATCACGGCCTCAGGGGTCAAGGCTAGACCGAGACTACTCAAGCCCGCAAGGGCTAACCCCCAAGCCAACCGTCGGGACACGCCCCTTGGCCCAACTGCCAACGCTGCCAAAGGTGACACTGAACCAACCGGACTAGCAGGGATCATCATAGCCTCTTGCCCTAGGGGGCTGATATATTGGCAAGATACAGGCGCGAGCGGTGCTTGTGACGAAGCTGTAAGGATTGCCCAGCGGCCTGTTCCACCATCCACACGACCTGTTCTGGCCGTAGAAGGTTCCCATCATTGCGGCAACTGCCCACCACTCGGATAAGTGCCTCACCGAGTTCCACTTTCAGTTCCGTCCCCTTCAAGTCTGGCATTGGGGCGAGGGATTCGTCATCGGTAGGGCGGTTCCGGTGAATGTAGTCGAGTTCGTAGAGCTGCTCCCGCAGGTTGACTATCTGCACCTTGCCTGATTTGGTGGTTTTCTCCCAGAGAATTTCCGTCTGGTTCAGCACCTGGTTCACCCAAGCCTGCCAATCGGGTTCTGTCGGAGTAGGATTTTCTAACCCAACCCGCAGATAGTATTCCGCCCGTTCTAACAATTTGGTAGCGGCGGGGCTGTCGATGGGCACTTCCTCGACGCTGTAGAGAGGAAGTTCTAGCGGTAGCTCCTGGGTCAGCCGTTGCAGAAATTCCGTCGGATCCATGGGAGCTTTGAGTTCAAAATCCACGACTTCGCCGCTGCTGGTGGCCCCCAACGGTAGAGCGTTCGCCGGGGAAAGCCTTGGGCCGGGGTGGAAGCCGCCCGTGAAGGAAATCGGCAAGCTGGCCCGTCGCAAGGCCCGATCAAACAGGCGCACCAAGTCTAAATGGCCCATCAATGCCATGGTGCCGAGTTTGCCGAGGGTAACTCGCAGCCGCTGCACCCGGTCGGAATCCGGTTTACCGTGACCCACAAAGACAGGAATCGGTGGCGGCGACACAACAACATTATGGCCAAAGTCTGGGCCACACACCCCGCAGTGGGAGCAGCCGTCAAAGGAGCAATCCGGCACGGTAGCCGCTTCCAGGGCACGGAGTAGGTCTTGCTTCAGCCAGTTTTTGTCAATCCCGGTATCCAAATGATCCCAAGGCAAAGCAGCATCCAAATTGGCGTGGGGATTGTCCCCATCCGTGGTCATTACGTTCCATTCACCCTGGGCAATCTGGCGATATTTCCAGGTTAGGCCCGCTTCGTCGATGGCGGTGGCCCAGGCGTTGAAGGCGTTATCCAGGCTCTCCCACCAGGAATCCATCCCGGCCCCCAGTTCCCAGGCGCGGCGCACCACGGCGGAAAGGGAGCGGTCGCCCCGGCCCACAAAGTCCTCCATGGCGGAAATGCGCACATCCGTAAAGTTCACCTTGGCCCAACGCATGGTGTTGAACTCTGCCCGAAGTAGCCGTTGCTTGCGCTTGAACTCTTCCGTAGACACCGTGTGCCACTGGAAAGGCGTGTGGGGTTTGGGCGTGAAATTGGAGATGGTGATATTAAAGGACAGCGGCTTGCGACCCTTGATATAGCAGGTTTGCCGCAGCCAGCGCACGGTTTCGGCGATGCCAATCACATCGGCGTCGGTTTCCCCCGGCAGGCCAATCATAAAGTAGAGCTTCACCTTGTCCCAGCCCTGTTCGTGGGCGGTTTTGACGCCCTGGAGCAGTTCTTCGTTGGTCAGCCCCTTGTTGATGATGTCCCGCATCCGCTGGGTGCCCGCCTCCGGGGCAAAGGTGAGCCCCGTTAGCCGGGTGCCGCCGATGATGTTGGCAATGTTTTCGTCAAAGCGATCTACCCGCTGGCTGGGCAGCGACAGGGAAATATTTTCGTCCTTGAGGCGGTTTTTTACCTCCACCCCCACCGCTGGCAGGGCGAGGTAATCCGAACAACTGAGGGACAGCAGGGAAAACTCGTTATAGCCCGTCTTCCGCATCCCGGTTTCGATGGCGTCGATCACCGCCTCCGGTTCCACATCCCGCGCCGGACGGGTGAGCATTCCCGGCTGGCAGAACCGACAGCCCCGCGTGCAGCCCCGCCGAATTTCAATGGTGAGGCGGTCGTGTACCGTTTCTACGTAGGGTACCAACCCCATGGCGTAGGCGGGAATCGGTGTGGCCACCCGCCGCAGAATGCGTTTGGGTACATCGGGGCGATTGGGATGCACCGACCCGTCTTCGGCCATGTCGTAGAACCGGGGCACATAGACACCGGGCACCTGGGCCAAATCCAGCAGCAGTTCCTCCCGACTGAGGCTCGCTGCCTTGCCCTCCTCGATCACCAGGCCAATTTCCGGCAGCAGTTCTTCACCATCCCCTAGGGCGACAAAGTCGAAGAAATCAGCGTAGGGTTCGGGGTTCGATGTCGCGGTTTGCCCCCCAGCAAAGATCAGCGGCCAGGAGCCGTCCTCGGTATTAAACGCTCCTGCACTGTCCCGCTCCTGCCAGGTGAGGGGAATCCCGGCCAGGGTCAGCATTTCCAGAATGTTGGTGGCCCCCAGTTCGTAGCTGAGGCTAAAGCCCAAAATGTCGAAATCCGTTAGGTTGCGCCGAGATTCCACCGCAAACAGGGGCGTTTGGGTTGCCTTCAACTTAGCGGATAAATCGGCAGCGGGTAGGTAGGCGCGATCACAGAGCTGCCGGGGCTGGGTATTGAGAATGCTGTAGAGAATGATGTGGCCCAGGTTGGAGGCACCGATCTCGTAGATTTCGGGATAGGTGAGCACCCAGCGCACCGCCGCCTGAACCCAGGGTTTATGCACGGCCCCTAGTTCGTTGCCCAGGTAGCGAGCGGGTTTATTGATTTCCGGGGTGAGCAGGGTATCGATGGCAACGGGCACGGTGGGCACTCCAGATCGCAGCACGGAAAGACTTTCCTACTATAACGGTGGATTCCCGTTCTTTGGTGCCCCCTGAAGGAACCGATCTCCCAAGCAAAAACCTCCACGGTGGCGTCTGCCACGGTGAAGGTTCAGGGAGATAAACGACCGATGGATTCCGTTCTCCATGCGTCCCCATTGTCCCCTTGCGGAATGGAGCCTTGGGGAAAGAAGTAGGCTGGAGCGTGCTGACCCAGAATGGCCAAAACAGCTTTGGCCTAAGCCGTGACCAGGGTAGCGTGGGAGATATCTTCAATCATCTCGAAAACGCGGTCTAGCTGGGTGAGTTCAAAGATGATACGAATGGTGGGGGGCACCGCACAGAGGCAGAACCGCTTACTGCGCTGGCGAGCCTGCTTGAGAGCCGAGACGAGGGAGATTAGCCCAGCGCTGTCTAGAGACTCAACGCGGCTCATATCTACCACCAACCCAGCGGATTTGTCACACTGGATGCGCTCCACCAAGCTGAGATGAAAATCTTGAGCATTGGCGGCATTGAGAGAGCCGTGGGCTTGCACAACAGCCATAGCATTAGTCATAGTCTGCATACCCGATATACTCCTGGTGTATCCTACGTGATTTTAACGAGTGTAAAGCGTGGTTCCGACATCTACGAAGGTACGCGTCCTTCGTTGGGTGTGGCAACTCTGGACGCTAGAGTTAGCCATATCTTGATGTATTTAGGGATAATCTCAACGGAGTTTTTCCGTGAATTCACCGAATATAGCTCAAGAAAATCAGAGTGTTTGTGACTTAAGTCACCCCATCCCAGATTGTTAACCCTACCTTCAGAACGGCCACCTCACCCTCTAGATCAGAAATAAATAGACTTCATTGCATCTAAGTCAACCACGAAATCTCTGTAAGCCAAGGTATCTAAACATACATGCCTGATTTAGTCAGGTTGCTGTAAAGACTTTTCTGACGGACGTGACCCATGATCTCCTTAGACATGCCCCTAGGAGGGTGATCCTGTTCTACTACCTTGGCGGTCAGGCTAGATCTTGGGGGACAACCCAACGATCTATAGCCTTTGCACTAAGGTGATGGCTTATTGTTAATCAGATCCGTGGAATCGCTTACGCATTATTGCGATTGTTTGCAGAAAGTTCACAAAAATCCTTTGATCGTAAAAATACGGAGGAGTGTAGCCTCTGTATCCGTTTAAATGCGGTCGATTGAAGTCTGATCGGCCTGGGAAGCCCCCGCAACCTTTTCCCACAGGCGACGGGTGAACTGCGACACCCTGGCGCTGTGGGATGCCGATAGCGATTGATCCGGTCGGTTGGCTAGGGTTGCCAACAGGGCCACAAAGTCGATATCGAGGGCAGGGCAAAACTGATCGAGGGGCCAGAGTAGATCCGGGGTGGTCGGTCGGTCGGGCCATCCTTGGGAATCGGGCAACCCTAGCACTGAAGAGGCGGCGAGGGGAAGGATTTCTGTCGGCGTCACCAACACCAGCGGCCTCACCCAGGCCAGTTGCCGATCCACCAAAATTTCAATCACCTCGGTGTAGAGCCGACTCTGATCGCAGGCCAGATAAACAATTTGATGGGGCTGAAAGGAGGGCGGTTGAAGGTCTTTGAACATGGGAACAGGGATGGGATCGGGGGCACTGGGCAATACTTGAGGATGAACAGGGAGGCAGGCTGAGCCTGGGCGGGAAACATAAGACGTACTGGCTCAGACAGGGCAGAAATGCCAAACCTAGCGTAACGTTTTATGATGAGGGTGACGGCTCAGGGAAACAACCTAAGATCCAGGCAAAGGGTTTGTTCTGGATGGTCACAAAACCGTCACCGTGCTGGGTTGAGTCCTGCGGTCAGAGCCCATTCATCCATGCTAATTCTGGGAACCATGAGGTGTTGCTGTGTCGGTTGAAACGATTGAAAAGAAGTCAACCTCAACCATTCGTAAGCCAGCTCCCCGCTACCGGGTTCTGCTTCACAATGACGACTTTAACTCCATGGAATATGTGGTGGAGTCGTTGTTGAAGGTGGTGCCCAGCCTCACCATGCCCCAAGCGGTGGACATTATGATGCAGGCCCACACGGCAGGGGTGGCACTGGTGATTACCTGCGCCCTAGAACACGCAGAATTTTACAGCGAAGGGTTGTGCAACCTGGGGTTAAGCAGCACCATCGAGCCGGATGAGTAGGCCGGATGAGCTGGATCTCCCATTGGATTACAAAAGGGAAATTGGCCCAGTGGCCCGCCCTGATCAGGGTTTTCGTTTTCTTGGGCATCGCGGTAGCCCTTTGGTTTCCCGTGGCTTGGCCTTTCTATCGGCTGTCTAGCCAAGGCAGGCTTCCCGGTGGCGATCTAATTCCCACCGCCATGCTCTACCTCGTGTTTTTGGCCCTGTTGCCCCAGTGGCAGCGACGGGTGCATGGTCTGCGGCAACCCTGGCGGGCTATTGGCTTCACCGGATTCCATCGCCTGGGGCGAGGGTTTGGGCTGGGGCTAGGAATTGGCGTTCTGAGTATCATTGCCCTGGGGGGCATCCAGTTGGTGATGGGATGGGCCGTGCTCAATGCCGAAGCCATTGCCAACCAACCCTGGGGCGCAATCCTTTTGGGCGGCGCACTCACCGCCTTGGCCGTGGGCTGGTCAGAGGAAGTGTTGTTTCGCGGCTGGCTGTTGGGAGAACTAGAGCAGGGACTTTCCCCTAGGGTGGCGCTGATCACGAACAGCCTGATTTTTGCAGTGGCCCACTTCATCAAGCCCCTAGCCGTGATGCTGCAAATGCTGCCCCAGTTTTTGGGCCTGCTCCTGCTTGGCATGGTTCTGGTGGGGGCGCGTCGGGTAGCCCTGTTGCCCAATCCCCGCGAAACTAGCCTGGGGCCAGCGGTGGGTCTGCACGGCGGGCTAGTGTGGATGTATTACGTGCTGAACGTGGGGCAATTGCTCCAGCCAACGGGTCAAGTCCCGGCTTGGGTGACCGGCTTGGATGGTAACCCCCTGGCCGGAATGTTGGGCATTACCCTGCTGCTGGGCCTAGCTATTGGGTTTCGTCGCTGGGTCGTGCAATCCCAAACGATCTAACCGTTGAGACATTAGTCCAAATCTAACATTAGTTCAAATCTACAAGAGTCTGTTCAAGTGCTTCTCGTACTTCATCATCCGTAGCACGATAACCAGTCTCTCTAGCAAGCACAGCACGAATCTTGGCGACCACCTCATCACTGAGATAAAACTTTGTGGCCGCAATGCACCACCGTTTGAGCCACTCATGCCTTACCCATCGCGAATTTCTCCTTGTGGGGCTTTGGTGCATTGCTTCGCGAATGCACCCTACAGGCTGCACCCAACCGACATTGGTAGTTCACCAGACCATTAGTGGGCGAATCCGACTCCTTAGGCTAAGGACACCCCAAAAGGTGCTACCATCCTGACCTTGTCTATGTTTCTAGCAATATTCTCGCGATTGGAGGCTGTCCTGTGGCTACCCCTGTCACCGTTACCGTACCGGGTACAACCGCCAACCTTGGCCCAGGGTTTGACTGCCTAGGGGCGGCGCTGACGATCTACAATCGCTTCACCTTTGCGGCGGTCGATCAAGCCCCTGGCCACGTCACCATTGCCGTGCAGGGCCAAGAGGCCGACCGGGTTAGCACCGATGCCTCGAACCTGGCCTACCAAGCTTTTGCCTACTACTTTCAGCAGCGGGGGCTGGCGGTGCCCGCTGTCGCCATTGCAATTGATCTAGCGGTGCCCCTAGCGCGTGGGTTGGGCAGTTCCTCCACCGCCATCGTTGGGGGCTTGTTGGGGGCCAATGCCCTGGCCGAAAAGCCCGTAGACCCAGCCGACCTTGCCGCGATGGCCATCGCCATGGAGGGCCACCCCGATAACGTGGTTCCGGCCTTGGTGGGGGGCTGTCAACTGGCCGTCACGACAGAGGATGGCCAAACTGTCCTTTGCCCAGTGCCCTGGCATCGCGAGGTTACCCCGGTGGTGGTGATCCCCGATTTTGAACTCTCCACCGCCGAAGCTCGTCGGGTTTTGCCCGCCACCTATAGCCGCACCGATGCTATTTTCAACACCGCCCACCTGGGCCTTTTGCTGCGGGGGCTGGAAACCGGAAATGGCGACTGGCTGCGATCCGCCCTGAACGACCGCATCCACCAGCCCTACCGCCAAACCCTGATTCCGGGGTATGCCGACGTGGCCCAAGCCGCCCAGCGGGCCGGAGCCTACGGGCTGGTCATTAGTGGAGCGGGGCCAACCCTTCTGGCCCTCACCTCAACGGCCCAAGCTACTGAGGTTTGCGATGCCATGGCGGCGGCTTGGCAAGCTCAAGGCCAGACGGTTGCGGCCCAGGTACTAGGGCTGGAAACTGCCGGAGCCCAAATTTCGGCGGGCTGAGGCTGGCCTAGTACCCAGTCAATTATTTATTGACGGGTAGAGGCGATGCAATTTCACCCT
>JBBAWV010000094.1:0-18769 GCA_040396995.1 Nodosilinea sp.
TGGGTTCCGCTTCGCTGCACCCAACCTACTTTGGAGATGTGTCAGGCAACCAGGCGCAATACTTCTCGTTCGTCCAACGCCCCGAGACTAAAGTTATCAAGCCCTAGGAGATCAAGCTGTTGTGGAGATTAGCATCAACATCCCAGACGACTTAGCGTTGCGCCTCACGCCCGTGTCCCAGCAATTGCCAGAGATTTTGGAGCTGGGTCTGCGGGAATGGTCGGCCCTAGAGCAACCGGGATTTTCGGGGTTGGCGGATGTCCTGGAGTTCCTAGCGACACTCCCCTCCGCCGAAGAAATCCTAGCGCTTAAACCTACGGATACGCTTCAGCAACGGGTTGAGGATCTATTGGCGAAAACTCAAACCGTTGGGCTTACCGAGGCCGAAGAACGCTGGTGGCAACATTACGAATATGTCGAGCATCTCGTTCGGATGGCTAAGGCTAAAGCCCTGGCTCGGCTGAGCAACTTGGCCGATGAGTAAGACCTATATCCCGGCGGATTTAAGGCGGTTTGTGCAAGATCGGGCTAAGGGCGCTTGTGAGTATTGCCTCATCCCTGAACGAGTGACGCTGGTGCCCCATCACGTCAAATGAATCGACCCGATAGGATCTTGGAACGGCGATTGTGCATAGTTGCTGGAATTCTGAGCGTACCAGACTGAGCCAATCCGTCAGGGTGTGCTATCAAAGGGGAAGCCCAAGGGGAAGAGGCATCAGGGGTTATGGTAGACCAGTCGGATCGCAGCATTCAAATTCAGGAAAGTGCGGTGGGCAGTGCCATTGTTTCCGGCAATGGCAACACGATTTATGTGATTCACCAAACCACCCAGCAGCGCCAGGAGATTACTACCGAGACGACCGCCCAGCTTGGCCCGAATCCCTACAAGGGACTGGCGGCGTTTACAGAACAGGATGGCGACCGCTACTTTGGCCGCGAAGCCCAGGTGGAACGGCTGTGGGGACGGTTTCAGCGGTTGCTGGAGCAGTCTACCGTGCCCCGGCTACTGCCGATTTTGGGGCCATCGGGTTCTGGTAAGTCGTCTTTGGCACGGGCGGGGCTGATTCCGGCCTTGGCCCAGCGGCCTTTGTTGGGGAAAGCCCAAATGCGGGTGGCGGTGCTGGTGCCCGGTAGCCACCCCCTAGAAGCCCTGGCGGGGGTGCTGGCCAAAACGGCCACCCAAGACCCCATGCCTGTCACCAAAACGCGGGAATTTGCCACGGAGCTTGGCATCGCTACCCCAGAGGGCACCCACGACGGTCTGCGCCGCATCGCCAGCCTCATTCCCCAAATCCACGATGCGCCGCTGGTGGTGTTGGTGGATCAATTCGAGGAGGTCTATTCCCTCTGCAAAGACACCGAGGAACGCCAAGCCTTTATCGACAATTTGCTCACCGCCGCCCAAGACCCCAGCACCCAGGTGTCGGTGGTGATCACCCTGCGCAGCGACTTTTTGGGCGAAACCCAGCGCCATCCAGGGCTGAACCAAATCATCGGTTCCGACCAAAGCGTGATTGTGCCCGCCATGACCACGGAGGAACTGCGCCGCGCCATTGCTGAACCCGCCAAACGGGCCGGACATCCCCTAGATGAGGCCACCATTGACCTGTTAGTGACGGATACCGAGGGCCGGGAGGGGGCGTTGCCGCTGTTGCAGTTTGCCCTTAGCCGCATTTGGGAGGGGCTGGCCCAGGGGGTGGCCCCGGCAGAAACCTATCGCCAGATGGGGGGTGTGGGCGGTGCCCTAGCCGGAAAGGCCCAGGATATCTATGACCACCTCAGCCCCGCCGAGCAGGAGACGGCCCGCCGCATTTTTATCGGCCTGGTGCAACTGGGGGAGGGCACCCGCGACACCCGCCGCCGCACCCCGGTGGAAAACCTGATTGCCAGCCAAGACAGCCCGGAAACCGTGAAGCAAGTGCTGGCCCGGTTTTCGTCGCCTGGAGCGCGGCTGGTGACGTTGGCCAGCCAGGAGAACCAAGACGTGGCGGAAGTAACCCACGAGGCGCTATTTGACCATTGGAAACAGCTCAACGAGTGGCTCGCCAGCAGCCGGGATGATATTCGTTTTCAGCGCCGCCTAGAAGCCGCTGCTGACTATTGGCACGACCAAGGCCGACCCGCTGGCTTACTGTGGCGACCGCCGGATCTGGATTTGCTGCGTACCTTTATCAAAACCCACACCGCTAATCTCACCCAACGCTGCCTAGACTTTTTCCATGCCTCCGACCGGGCTGAACAACGAGAGCGACACTGGAAACAATTACGTATTGCCGGATTGGCAGCGGGCCTTGTATTGACCACTAGCCTTAGTACCTTTGCCGGATACCAGGTGTGGCGAGCTGAGCGGCGACAGATGCAGCTTTATGAAGCTACTTCTCGGTCATTATTTGAGAGTGATCCTTTAGCGAGCATGGTAAACGGCTTGGCAGCAATTAGCCTGGGGCAAAATCCCCTAGTTAAACTACCTCGTGTGGGAGGTGACGGGTTAGTCTCTCCTTCCGTTCTAGACTTAGCAAATCGTCATGCTCGGCTGAACTGGACTATGACAGGAGATAAGTACGGCATCAGAGCATTAGCTTTCAGTCCAGACGGAGAGATCCTGGCCAGCGGGGGAGATGAGGGTACGCTGCGCCTATGGGATCGTCAAGGACAACCCTTGGGCCAGCTTTCTTATGGTTACAGAGAAGTTCGGGCTTTGGCGTTTAGTCCCGATGGAGAAATCTTAATCAGCGGTGGGGACGATGGCACAGTACAGATTTGGAGTCGCGAGGGCCAACCCATTGATGAGCCGTTTATGGCCCATGAGGGTGGGGTCAATTCTTTAGCTTTCAGCCCAGATGGCGAAACTATTATTAGTACAGGTGCAAATGGCATAGTGCGGTTTTGGAACTCTCAAGGGGAACCCATTAATGAACTATTTGCGGCCCATAAGGATATCGTCTTTCACTTGGCCTTTAGCCCTGATGGAAACGTTATTGCAACCGGAAGCAACGATAGCACGGTACGACTATGGAATCGCCAAGGCCAGCCATTAAGTCAGCCCCTTACTGGCCATCGTGATTCGGTTTCGTCTGTAGCTTTTAGCCCAGACGGAAAAATGGTTGTCAGCGGTGGTAACGACGGCACAGTGCGGTTGTGGACTCTTGAGGGCCAACCTATTGGGGAACCGTTCATCGCCCATGAAGGCAACGTCGGGGTCTCTAGTGTAGCCTTCCGCCCAGATGGGAAAGCGATTATTACCAGTGGCGGCATGGATAACATGGTGCGACTGTGGACTCTTGAGGGCCAACCTATTGGGGAGCCTTTCCTAGCGCATGAAGGCGGAGTCTATACGCTGGTTGTCAGCCCAGATGGAAAAACCATTGCTACCGGAGGCCAAGAGGATGGCAAGATACGGATGTGGGATTATCAAGGCCAGACCGTAAGTGTGCCGTTGTCTGGTCATCAAGGCATGGTCAACGCCGTAACCTTTAGCCCTGATGGCAATACCATCGCCAGTGGTGGGGAAGATAGCACAGTGCGGTTATGGGATTCTCAAGGAAGGCCCTTGGGGGAGTCTTCCACATCTCATCGGGGGATCATCTACTCCATGGCCTTCAGCCCAGATGGAACAACCCTAGCCAGTGCAAGTGGTGATGGTTCAATACGTCTGTGGAATTTGGAAGGCCAGCCTATCGGGGAACCCTTCATAGGACATATAGGTTGGGTATTTGCTGTAGCCTTCAGCCCAGATGGAGAAGTCATTTTCAGCGGGGGAGAAGATGGCACGTTGCGGTTGTGGGATCGCCAGGGACAGCCTATTGGTGACGCATTTGAGGCGTTCACGGGCCATAAGGGTGGAGTCTTTGCTATTGCTATTAGCCCTGATGGAACAACCATCGCCAGTGGGAGTGAGGCTGGCACAGTGCATCTATGGGATCGCCAGGGACGACCTGTCGGAACTCCCTTTCAAGGACATCAAGGAGTGGTTTTTGCCGTGGCCTTCAGCCCAGACGGAGAAGCTATTGCTAGTGGTAGTGAAGATGGCACGGTGCGGCTATGGAATCGACAGGGACAGCCTATCGGGAATCCCTTTCAGGGACACCAGAACAACGTTAGCTCAGTAGCTTTCAGCCCAGATGGGCAAACAATCGTTAGCGGTGATTGGGATGGTACAGTGCGGCTATGGGATCGCAACGGGCAACCTTTTGGGCACCCCCTAGTAGGCCATAACGGCCCGGTGTACTCAGTAGCTTTCAGCCCAGATGGGCAAACTATTGTTAGCAGCAGCGAGGATGGCACAGTGCGGCTGTGGCCGTTGTGGCTGGCAGAGCAGGGCTGGGTAAACTACACCTGCAACCGCATTCGGCCTTACCTTGTCGCCAAAAGCAAGACCGATGAAACGGCAAGGCTGGCACGGCGCACCTGTGAGCGGTCGGCTTGGCGGTAGGGCGGGGGACAGAAACCCGGTTTCTTGGGGTGGTACAGCCCAAATCCCTAGCGGTGGCCAGAAACCGGGTTTCTCTGGCTAGCTGAAAATATTTTTTCTAAGTTGAGATATTGCCTGCTTTAGATGAATCAAATCATGACTGCAAATAACATAAATCTCGTCAGGATCGATGTTGAAATAATCATGGGCTAGGATATTGCGAATGCCCTTGATGCTTTCCCAGTCAATACTGGGGTCTTCATCTTCAAGCTGATTATTGATCGTTTTTTCGATGCGGCGGATGTTCTCGCTGATCGCGATCAGCATCATACTAATGCCATCCAGTCGGTCTAGCCCGTCATCATTGCGGGTAAAGTCGGCGGGCGATTGAATCCCAGCAAAGCGCCGTTCAATTCTACGAATCGCCTCTTCGATTTCGAGAAATAGCTCCAGCAAAAGCGAACGGTTATACATACCGGGTCTCTTGATCAATCCGGGCCTTGAGGTAAGGGTTCATGGTGGGACGGTAGCGGATCACATCCACGGATCGACCCAATAGATCTTCTAGTTCGGCCTTCAGACGTACGCGCTGGAGTAGGTCGGGTTTCATGTGAACCACGACATCAATATCGCTAGCGGGGGTAGCCTCGCCACGGGCAACCGAACCAAAAATGCCAATGCGAGTCACGTCATAGCGCGTTTGTAGATCGGCCTGGTGGCGTTGTAGCCGCTGCAAAACTTCGATTAGGCTGATTTCGCTACTGTCCATGCCAGGGATAGTTTTGGGGATAAGAATGCGGTATAAGACTGCGCTGCTGATTGAGTTATACCCATTTTGACATTGACCGAGCCAACCCTAGGTCGATAGCGGTGGTTTCAGTCCTAGGACTCATCTGCCACAATAGGCTGAGATGAAGCGGACATGGCCATGCGAAAGCTGATTGTTGAATATACCTCTCCCCTAGATGCCTTGATTGCCCTGGCGCAGCAGCTCACACGCTACGAGCTTCAGTACCAGATGGATTCTGCCGAATTCTTCACCCAATACAGCCAAGGCCAAACCACGGATGACGAAGACTTCGTGGACTGGGCAGGCACCTATCAACATTATTTGGGCCTTCACCAGGATCTAGAACGCAGGCTCCAAGATGTCGCGTAGGGTTCTGGTTGACGAGGTGTAAATGAAAGACTCTGAGATTCCACTGTATAGCCGCGTTTCCCTCAAGCGAGACTTCCCGGAGTACCACCTTTTGCAGGGCGACATTGCCACCTTCATCGATACTGTCCCCGCCCCGGATGATGACGAAGAGGGCTACATCCTGGAAGTATTTAACGCCCTAGGCGAATCGGTTGATGTGGTAACGGTGCCCAAGTCGGCCACTGCCCCCTTGCGCCCAGACGAAATTCTGACCGTGCGATCTCGGCTGGAAGCGGTTCGGTAAAACCTGGCATGAATGCTGGCAAGGGGCTAGCGCACCTATCATTGGTTGGCTGGGCGGGAGGGCTAGAGATTAGCATTTTGCCCCAAGCCGGATTTGGGCTACGGTGCTGGCCTAGTCGGTGCTGGTGTTGTTGCGGTTCAGGCGCTTTCTCGCCAAATCCTTGAGCACGATGGCCCAATCCGGGCGCATTTGTTCGATGATCAGCATGGCTGGGGTGTTGTGGGCCACCCAAGGATTGTTGGCCTTCAGTCCTTCTAAGTCCATGGCATAGCCGAGGCGGTGGAGGGCTTCGATCTGCTGCTGCTGCCGGATTTGGTTGGGGTGCAGTTCTGGCAGGATGTTTCTGAGATCGGAAACGACCGGGCGGGAAGGAATATGTTTTTGTTGATATTCCGCCAAGGCATCGGCTAAGGCAGGCGACCGGAGCCGAATTTCGGAGTGATCCCTGGCCGAAAGGCGGACGTTTTTAAGGCGGTTAAAAAAATCAGCTTCGTAGTTCGATAAACGCATGAATGTTACCCCCTACCCCCATCCTAGTCTGTTGCTGAGGACGCTGATCGAGATTGTGTGGTTATTTTCATGAATAGGCCGTCAATGGGGCATCTCCAGCTATTCCCCTGACCTGGCTAGGGCGAGGATGGCGCAGGACAAGGCTAGGGCTAGGCTAGGGACTGTTGCGCAGAGTGCCATCGGGCATCACGGTTTCATGCCATTTCACGCCTGTAAGGTCGGATCCGTTGAGGTTGGCCCCTCGCAGGTTGGCGTGGCGCAGGTTAGCCCAGTAGAGGTTGGCGTGGCTGAGGTCGGCATCGCTGAGGTTGGCCCCCTCCAGGTTGGCATGGCTGAGGTCGCTGTGGGCTAGGGTGGCTTTGCGAAGATCCGCATTGACCAGGGTGGCTCGGTGGCATTGGGTGCGGCGCAGGTCGGCCTCAATCAGCACCGCCTCGGCGAGGGAGGCTTCGCGCAGGTCGCTGTGGGTGAGTACCGATTGGTAGCCGTTGATGTGGGTGAGATCGGCCTTGCTGAGGTTGGCCTTGCTGAGGTTGGCCCGCCGAATATCCACATCGGCCAAGTGGGCACCCTTTAAATCCAATCCCTGCAAGTCTAGCCCATGCAGATCTCGCGCCCCGGCCTGGTAATACCGTTGGATCAGTTCTTGTAGCGTTGTGGATACCATGAGGACTCTCCTTTGCCAGCCTGGACGATTGCCAAGGGTCTCCCGGATCAGGCCCCATCTCGGCGCGACGGGATCGATCTCCATAGAGGCTCCATTTGCAATATGCCCTAAATGGGCTGGTGATTCCCATTTTCCCTCGGTTTTAGGAAAATTCTTAGGACAATTCTTAGGACAAGTTGAGAAACGCCCTAGGTGGCAGCGTCCTAGGTGACCGTGTCCCAGGGGGAAAGGGGTTGGGAATCCGCGTCGTGATGTGGAGCCAAGTCCTGAATTTAGACCTGACTTTTCCAGAAGTTTTTCCCCTCGTCATGGTTGATGGGGCCAGTCATGCTAGAGGGTATCCGCAACTATTCATTGCTCTAGTGCGTCTTGATGACTTACCTAATTGCCCTGGAGCAGGTCTAGCTACCCCTCCTACCCTTGGTGCAACCTATGACGGTCTCTCCCTTCCATCCTCCCGGCCTATACTGTCCCTGCTGCGGCAAATACACCGTGGTGGAGTATAAACCAACGGTATACCACTGCCTAAACTGCGACTTTGAGAAGGATCTCAGCCGAACCACTCGGTCTGGGCTGTCGGATGTGCTGCAAATGCTAGCCGGGGCTATCGGCACCCTATTGCTGGCCGCACTGCTCCTACAGATGGGCCGATAGGAGCCCCAAAGATGGTGCGCCCGACCAAACGCCCTAGGCATCCCTAGTCGGGTAGGGAAGGTGCGATAGCGGGGATAGTGTAGTGCATTTGCACCAAACTTTCGCCCCAACGTATGATAGGGGAGCCGCTGCGAGTGGGTTTTCCATGGCCATTGTTTCCTCTCACCAGCCCGATCCTGCCAACCCAACCCATTCAGCGGCCCAGGGGTCGCGTCGGGGTAAGGCTAGGGCGACCACCAAAACCGCCCCATCTCCCCCGTCGTCCACCGAGGCGACCCCAGCGGCGGCGGATGGGGTGGTGCAGCCGTCCCTACCGATACTTGCCGAAGAACCAGCGAATCCAGTCGCCCCTCCATTGACGGGTGAACCAACGGCTCAAACCACGACCCAGTCATCGATAGCTCAGCCCAGCGAACCTTCCTTGGTGAAGGGAGGGGCCACCCAGGGCAGCGAGGCCACGGCTCCAGAGGAGCGGCTCCGGCCCCAGCGGTTGCAGGACTACATTGGTCAATCGGCCCTGAAGGAGGTGTTAGACATCGCCATCCAAGCGGCCAAATCTCGCCAGGAGCCACTGGATCACCTGCTGCTCTATGGCCCGCCCGGTCTAGGGAAAACCACCATGGCGTTGATTTTGGCCCAGGAAATGGGGGTGGAATGCAAAATCACCACCGCCCCCGCCCTCGAACGCCCCCGCGACATTGCCGGACTTTTGGTCAATCTCAAACCAGGGGATGTGCTGTTCATCGACGAAATCCATCGCCTGCCCAGGGTGACCGAAGAAATTCTGTATCCCGCCATGGAAGACGCCCGCCTCGACATTACGATTGGCAAGGGACAATCGGCCCGCACCCGTAGCATTCCCCTCTGTGCCTTTACCCTGGTTGGGGCCACTACGCGGGTGGGGGCGCTCACCTCCCCGCTGCGGGATCGCTTTGGCCTGATTCAACGACTCCGGTTCTACGACATCGACGAACTCACTCGAATTGTGCAACGCACCGCCGATGTGTTGAGCACCCCCATCGAAACCGCCGGAGCCACCGAAATTGCCCGCCGTGCCAGGGGCACCCCCCGCATCGCCAACCGCCTCCTGCGCCGGGTACGCGACTATATGGAAGTGAAGGCCAAGGGGCCAATCACCGAAGCCATGGCCGCTGAGGCGCTAGCACTGTTCAACGTCGATCCCTGCGGGCTGGACTGGACAGATCGGCGGCTGATGTCGGTGATGATTGAAAATTTTGGCGGTGGGCCTGTGGGTTTGGACACGATGGCCGCCGCCACTGGGGAAGATCCCCAAACTATTGAAGAGGTCTACGAACCCTACCTCATGCAGATCGGCTACCTGCAACGCACCCCCAGAGGCCGAGTGGTGACCGCTGCGGCTCGCCGCCACCTGGGCTACGATGAAGGCCCCCCAGCCCCCGGTAGCCAAATGAGTTTAATCTAACCTGAATTCGGGATAAACCCAGGGATGCAATCTTTAGGAACCTTCTTCCGACGCCCCTCTCCCACAGGGAGAGGGGCTGGGGGTGTAGCTTGCTTCCCGTCAGGGTGGGCTCCCAGGGCATAGATCCGCTGAGCTTACCCCGAACTGAGGTTAACCTAATCCCAGGATGTCATGATGGGATAGACAAGGGTTCTTCTGGGGGGATCAAAACCGATGGTTGGCTTGGGTTTGAGTAGCATGGCATGGATCCTGACGATGGCCCTAGCCCTGCCCCAAGGTGGCGGGTTTCATCCCCAAGCGTGGCTGCTGGCTGCCCTAGGTTGGATCGATAGCCTGGGTGTGGTGGGTGGCCTAGCCTTTATCGCCATTTACACCATGGCAACGGTAGCTTTCCTGCCTGGGTCAATTCTCACCCTGGGGGCGGGGGTGATCTTTGGCGTGGTCATGGGGTCGGTCTATGTCTTTGTGGGGGCTACCCTGGGGGCGATTGTCGCCTTTTTGGTGGGGCGCTACCTCGCCCGCGACTGGGTTAGTCGCAAGATTGAGGGCAACCCTAGCTTCAGCGCCATTGACCAAGCCGTGGCCAAGGAAGGCTTCAAAATTGTGCTGCTCACCCGGCTGTCTCCGGTGTTTCCCTTCAACTTACTGAACTACGCCTTTAGTCTCACGGGGGTCTCCCTGAAAAACTACGCCCTTGCCTCAGTCGGGATGATTCCCGGCACCCTCATGTATGTCTACCTGGGTTCCCTGGCTGGCGATTTAGCCCGATTGGGCACCGAAAGCACCGCCGCCAACCCCGTGGCCCAGTGGTCAATTCGCCTAATTGGCTTTGTGGCCACTGTGGCCGTGACGCTGTATGTGACGCGACTGGCTCGCCAAGCCCTAAATGCCAAGGTGGGGTAGGCGTTCGCAACAAAAAATGGGTGGGCTAGACTAGCTAACCCACCCACACTTAGGGAACGCGTAGACGATGGCCTGGGGCTTACTGAAGCACCAGCTTCACGTTGGCGTTTTGCAGGCCGGGGCGCTTCACCTCTGCCAGGGTTTTGTTGACAGCGTACTTTTGGTTGATGGCGTTGATCAGTTCGGTTTGGTTGTGCTTTTTGGCCACACCCCACAGATCCGCGATCAGATCGAAGGAGCCATCGGCATTGCGAGACCAGCCCAGATCGTATTCACCATCGAGAACGGCGACAAGGTCGGCGCGGACACGCTGGCCGTTGTAACCGCGAACATCAGCCTCGGTCTTAGTGGCAATACCCAAGTCAGAAAGAGACTGCTTGAGGATTTCAGCATCGGTCACTTTGGTGCGAAGGGTGCTGAAGTGAGACATAGGATTTCCTCCTGTAGGGAAAATGAGAGAGACAACAACGAGGTTTTGAGAGGTAACGATACCAGATCGCCTAGGCAGGTTTTCTGGCTACGGACTGCTAGCGAAAAACCGCTAGCCCTTCCCCCAGCCGCAGCCGGGAGGAAAGCTTTTAGAACTCCATCCGCTGATATTCAGCGACGGAGGCTGCCGCCGGACGGGCTCGTTGACGCGCCCAATCGCGCAGGGCGGTCACTTGTTCACTCATGGTTTTTGACAGCGGTAAAGTAGCTCGAATGGAGGCAATAATATCGAGCTGAGTGAACTCTCGTCCTTGGGCAAAGGCTTCATACATGGCGGAAATTAAGCCCTGCTCAATTTCTGCCCCAGAAAATCCATCGCAGACCTTGGTGAGTTGATCGAGGTCAAAGCGGTCAATGTCGCGCCGCCGCTTTTTCAGATGGATTTGGAAAATATCTTTGCGTTCTTCGGAATTGGGCAAATCGACAAAGAAAATTTCATCGAAGCGCCCCTTGCGGAGAAACTCACCGGGCAAACGCTCTACTCGGTTGGCGGTGGCCATCACAAAAACCGGAGAGGTTTTTTCCTGCATCCAGGTCAAGAAGGTACCAAAAATTCGGCTAGAAGTGCCGCCATCGGAATCCGAAGATCCCCCTGCCCCAGCAAAAGCCTTATCAATTTCGTCGATGAACAAAATCGCTGGAGAAATTGATTCAGCAGTACGCAGGGCATTGCGCAAATTAGCTTCCGAACGGCCTACGGTGGAGCCATCGTAAACGCGGCCTAAATCCAACCGTAACAGGGGCAATCCCCATAGCCGGGAAGTTGTTTTTGCAATCAGGGATTTACCACAACCAGGCACCCCCAAAATCAGCATCCCTTTAGGCTGGGGCAGTCCATACTCCCGCGCCCGTTCGGTAAAGGCATCGGAACGCTGAAACAGCCAGTGTTTGAGTTCTTCTAAACCGCCCACGGAGTCGATGGTTTCATCCACATCCATGAACTCTAGGATGCCGTTGCGACGAATGAGTTGCTTCTTCTCGGAGAGGACGATTTCTACTTCCTCTGCCGTCAGCTTTTTTGCCATCACCCGTGCTTTACGGTAGACCTTTTCGGCCTCATCACGGGTTAGACCCAGAGCCGCTTTTAATAGTTTTTCCCGATCTTCAGTGGTAATGCTGCCGCCCCTAGCTCGGTTCAGTTCGGTGGAAAGAACCTCATCCAGTTCCACCATGTCGGGCATGGGAAAATCGAGAACAACTACCTCTTTTTCAAGCTCGATGGGGACTTCCTGAACCGGAGACATCAGCACAATGGTTTTGGATGTTCCCTTGAGAGCCACAATCGCATCCCGCAGGCAGCGCGTCACCGCTGGGGAATCCTTGAAGGGGTGCAAATCCTTGAAGATGAAAATACCGGGTTCTCGCTGACGAATCACCCATTCTACAGCGGCTTCGGGGGAAACGGTGTTGTTGTGCTGGGTACCCGATCCAGGATTACCGTATTCCACCATGCCACGGGTCATCGTCCAGGTGTAGAGCTTGAGGGGATTTTTAATATCCTGCTCTCTGGCCAACCGACGGGCCACTGTGGCGATGGTTTGTTCGGCCCGTTCTTCCTCAAAGGTGACCAGATAGATCAGAGGATATTGGGCTTGTATAAGTACGTTTAAATCCTCTTTCATGGCCGATACCTTTGCGGGGGTGAGGGACACTAAAGCTGTCAACGAATCATGGATGGAGTTGGGCTTTTCTGAATGATTCTGGCTTCGCCTAGGGGCTCGCTGCCTATGTCTTAGAAATAACCGAACTCTTGCTTTGATTCTGTTTTTAAGACAACATTATTTTCAATCTCTTGTCAGCTTTCTTAACGGTAGCCTCCTTACTTAAGAAGTGACGACGTAATCCCTTGAGTCTGCAAAAACGTAACATTCTGAAATTTGCTTAGGACGACTCAAATTGTAAACAGTCTCAACTCGAAGATGCTAAACATCAGTGCGACCTAACATTAGGGCGACGATCTTAGCAATGCCACAAAAACTTTGGGTGTAGCGGCCTAGCAGACCACTAATTCGCCTTCTCCCCGTGCACCCGGAACTCCTACCATTTCGGGCAGGTCGGGCTCATCAAGGGTAGCGCTATTAGAGGCTGTTAAAGCGGCCATTCTGGCCAACTCGACTAGCTCCCCTTCTCGCACCACCACAGCAGTTGCGCAACTGGGGCAGTCGTAGACTTGGTGAGAATGTCCGTGGGCCACCTCAAACCCTTCATCCACCAGTTCGGAATGGGCGAGATAAAAATCAATAGCGCGTTTGGCAATGGAAGACATCGCCTCTCCTTCAACCGCCGCACGAATGCGCAGTTGACGATGCAACTCAGGCGGCAAATAGAGGGTAACTTTAGTCGCTTTTTGCTCTTCCATAACGCACTTCTAGTTAGGTCTAGTTAGGGATGACCCAGGTATGTCGTTACCTTAGCGACAGCTTCCCAATACTGTCAAGACGGCTTAACGTTATGACGTCATTTTATTTACATTCGTTTACAAGGCTGTGCCCTAGGCAAAGGGCTTAAGCCCCTTGTTCAATCAGTGCAGTGACCGCAGCATAGGGATTTGAGCTGATTTGATGACATGCCCTAGGGGATCAAAGCGGTGGCTTCCCCTCTGTGATAGCGCAGGGGCGGGGAGCCTGCGATCTCGCTGTAATGATTTGAAGGACAACCTGAGCGGTGGGTGGGCCAGGGGCGAAGACTCCCAAGTGGTATGGCTGAATTAAAATCAGGGGGCGTTAGCTTAGAATCTGGTACAGGCATTCTAGACAATGCAGGGTTTATCGGCGGCAACAAGATGATCATGGCTCAGGCAGAAACTCCCGTGGCGGACTTTCCTTCCTTGGAGAAGGCGCTGAAGCACCACTTTGGCTACGACGAGTTTCGGCCTGGGCAGCGGCGGGTGATTGAGGCGGCCCTGAAAAATCAAGACACCCTGGTGATTATGCCCACGGGGGGCGGCAAGTCGCTGTGTTATCAGTTGCCCGCGCTGCTGAAAATTGGGGTGATGGTGGTGGTGTCGCCGCTGATTGCGCTGATGCAGGATCAGGTGGCGGGGCTGCAAGATAACGGCATTGCCGCCACATTTTTGAATAGTTCCCTCGATTTTGACACCCTGCGCCAGCGGGAAGCGGCCCTGCTGCGGGGGGAAATTAAGCTGCTTTACGTGTCGCCGGAACGGTTGCAGAATGTGGGGTTTATCCAGTTTTTGAATAACCTCAGCCAAACGGTGGGCATTAGCGGGTTTGCCATTGATGAGGCCCACTGTGTGAGCGAGTGGGGCCACGATTTTCGACCTGAATATCGACGGCTGCACGAACTGCGGGAGCGCTTCCCTCAGATTAGTTTGCTGGCGTTGACGGCCACCGCCACGGAACGGGTGCGCCAGGACATTGCTCAACAACTGCGGCTGCGGGATCCGCTGGTGCAGGTTTCCAGCTTTAATCGGCCCAACCTGTTCTACGAAGTGCGGCCCAAGGGGCGAGATGGCTATCAGCAGTTGCTTCAGCAGGTCAAACAGCAGACCGGATCGGGGATTATCTACTGCCTCAGCCGTAAGCGGGTCGATGAGTTGGCCCTGATGTTGAGCCAGGATGGGGAATCGGTGTTGCCCTACCATGCCGGACTGGCGGACGAGGCGAGGCGCGACAACCAAACCCGCTTCATTCGCGACGATGTGCGGCTGATGGTGGCGACGGTGGCCTTTGGCATGGGCATCAACAAGCCCGATGTGCGGTTTGTGATTCACTACGACATTCCCCGCAACATTGAGGGCTACTACCAAGAAAGTGGACGGGCCGGACGGGATGGCGAACCCGCCCACTGCACCCTGTTTTTGGCCTACGGCGATGTGGCCACGGCGGAATATTTAATCAGCCAAAAGCCCGACGAAACCGAACAGCGCATTGCCCGTCAACAACTGCGGCAAATGGTGGACTACGCCGAAAGTACGGTATGTCGCCGCCAAATTCAGCTCAGCTACTTTGGCGAAACCCTGGCGGGGCTGTGCCACCAGTGCGACAACTGCACCAACCCACCCCCCATCGAAGACTGGACAATTGAGGCCCAAAAGTTTCTTTCCTGCGTGGCCCGCTGCCAGGAACGCTTTGGCATGGCGCATATTATTGACGTGCTGCGCGGCTCCAAAAATCAAAAAGTGGTGAACCTCGGCCACGACAAACTCTCGACCCACGGCATCGGCAAAGATCGCTCCGTCGAGGAATGGAAATTGCTGGGGCGTTCTCTCTTGCACCAGCGTTTTGTAGACGAAACCACCGACGGATTTCCGGTACTAAAACTGAATGCCGCAAGCTGGCAAATTCTCCGCAAACAACTGACGGTACAGGTCGCCGTTCCGCAGGATCTCAAACCCGTAGAAACCAAGACCACCACGGGATCGGTCAAGTTCGATAACGCCCCCGAAACCGTCGCTTTGCTGACCGAACTAAAGGCTCTCCGCAAACGATTGGCCGACCAACAAAGCGTGCCGCCCTACGTCGTTTTCCACGAATCGACCCTGAAACAAATGGCTCAACAACGGCCCCAAACCCTAGCGGAATTTGGCCAACTTTCGGGCGTGGGTAGCCGCAAACTCAACCAATACGGCGACGCTTTTCTCGCTACCATCCGCCAGTTTTGTGCCGATCATGGCCTCCCCACCCAGCCGATTACCACCTCTACCGCGCCTCCCATCGCCCTTCCCTCCAACGCCAACCAGCCCCAGATCCCCAGCCGCCCCCAACCCATCGGCAACACCCATCGCCTTACCCTGCAACTGTTCCAACAAGGCCACAGTATCGAAGCCATTGCCCAGGAACGAGGGCTAAAACCTGTCACCATCGCCACCCACCTAGAACTGCTGATCCTCAACGGCGAATCGATTGATTTAGACCCCCTTGTGGCCCCCGACCGACAAGCCGCCATCCGCCAAGTTCTAGACACCAAAGAAGCCTTTGCCCTCAGCGACCTACGCGAACGACTGGGGGAAAGCTACTCTTTTGATGAAATTCGCCTAGTGCGGGCCGATTGGCAGCGAGAACAACAATCTGATTCGGCGAGTTAAGTCGGGATCCAGCTCACCTCGGCGTTGCTGCCATCGTACCTGAAACGGACTCGTAGCGTGGAGGAATGGCCACCGTGGCTGTATCTCAAAGGGGTCTCAACGGGGGACTTTAGTGAGGCGCTGTCGTCACTGTTGCGGTCAGAAGCCAAAGGGCTCTCTCCGGCGACGATTGGTCGGTTGAAGGCAAAATGGAGCGAGGAGCACCAGACGTGGCAGCAGCGGTCATTACGACATTATCTGGCCCTCCTGCATCGCAAAACGCTGTGTTATACCAAATCCGACTTGTTTGCCCCCGGTCTCAGCGGGCGAGGAGACCTCGCCCCTACGGTTTGCTGGGCTGGGAATCGGGGTTATTCGATTAGGATTTGGTATTACTCGGATTCCGTGGATATGCTGGTCTACTCGGTGCGATTGCTAATGCATTATCTTAAATTTGGTGATGTCCTGGTTCCTGCGAGGTTCATCTCTTGATTCAGCAACGCCGTAGATTTTTCTTGGGTGGGAGGTAGTCCTTGATCGTGAATACTCTGAACTACCCAGCGGCGGCGGGCACGGCGGATTGGCATCTAGTGGCACTCCACGGGTGGGGAGCCAATGCGGCGGATTTGGCGGGCTTGGCTCCCTATTTGAAGCTGCCCCACTTTGCCATGACCTTTCCCGATGCGCCCTACCCCCATCCCCAGGTGCAGGGGGGCCGGATGTGGTACGGCTTTCCTTGGGGGTATGATTTCCGCCAGCCCCACGATTTTGAGGCGCAGGGCGATCTGCAAACCAGTCGGCAGGTGTTGAAAGATTGGCTGTTGAACCTCGCGGATACCAGCGAAATTCCCCTAGAACACACCATTTTGGCGGGGTTTTCCCAGGGCGGTGCAATGACGATGGATATTGGCAGTCAGATCCCCTTGGCGGGGCAAATTATCCTCAGCGGCTACTGCCACGGCAGGCTTCATTCCCCCGTAACGCCGCGCCCGGTGATGATGGTTCACGGCACCTTCGACCCCGTGGTGCCCATCGAAAATGCCTACGAGGCCAAGGATGCCCTAGAGCAACAGGGCCAGCCCGTGGCCTTTCAAGCGGTGGCTATGGGGCACGAAATTCTACCCTCGGTCATTCAGGCCATCACCGCCTTTTGCGAAGATTTACGGCAGGTTGCGGAGAATACCGAACCTTAACCTTTACGATAAAGGGGTGAGCGATACCGTCACGGCAAAGAAGAGGTCTTCTAGTCGGGTGGTGTTGCAGTCGCTATGGGGGAACTGATCATGCTGAGCGTCCATGTTTCGCAAGATGCGGTCTCAGAAATGACGCCGGACACCGTGGAGGAATTGGCCCGTCGCCTCGAAGCTGATGCCTACGACAATGCCTTTGAGGGGTTGCAAGACTGGCATTTGCTACGCGCCCTCGCCTTTCAGCGGCCAGAATTGGTAGAATCCTACGTCTACCTCCTCGATCTTGAACCCTACGACGAATCGTGAGCCTCGCCCTCGTTCCAGACCCCGCTAATGCCAAACCCCTTGTGCCCGTGGATCAGCCTCGGCCAGAGGTGGATCTAGAGGCTGATCTCGATCCCGCTGGCCCACGGGTGCTGATCGGCATCACCGGGGGCATCGCCGCCTACAAGGTTTGTTCCGTCATTTCCGAACTGGCCAAGGCGGGCGTTTCCGTTCGGGTGATGTTGACCGACCAGGGACAGGCGTTTATTCCCGCCCTCACCGTCGCCACCCTAAGCCGCCATCCCGCCTATACCGATGCAGATTTTTGGTCGAATACCCAGGGCCGTCCCCTACACATCGAACTGGGGGAATGGGCCGACCTGCTGGTAATTGCGCCCCTCAGTGCCAATACCCTCGGCAAGCTGGCCCATGGCTTGGCGGATAATTTGCTAACGAATACCGTGCTAGCCTCCACCTGCCCCGTGTTGTTGGCCCCCGCCATGAATACGGATATGTGGCAACAGCGGGCGGTGCAGCGCAACTGGCATTTGGTGCGCCAAGACCAGCGTTTCCATAGCGTGGGGCCAAGCAGCGGCATCCTCGCCTGCGACCGAGTGGGGGCGGGGCGCATGGCCGAACCAGAGGACATCCTGGCCCACATCGAGTCTCTAATGCACACGCGAGGGCAGCGGGATTTAGTGGGCAAAAATCTGCTGATCAGCACGGGCAGCACCCGCGAATTTTTGGATCCGGTGCGCTTCATTGGTAATCCTTCCAGCGGCAAAATGGGGGTGGCTCTCGCCCTCGCCGCCAAACACCGGGGGGCCAACGTTACCCTCGTCCATGGCCCCATGGAGGGCGATCTCCAGGCGCGACTGGGGGGCATTCGCACGGTTTCCGTCATCACCGCCGCCGCCATGCACCGCGCCATGGTGACCTACCTACCCCAGGCCGACTGGATTTTGATGTCCGCCGCCGTTGCTGATGTCAAACCCGCCACCCAATCCCCCACCAAACTAGCCAAGACCGATCTGCCCAAAGCATTGCCCCTGGCCCCAGTGCCTGACATCGTGGCCGACCTCAACCGCCGCCGCCAGCCTCGCCAACGCCTCATCGGCTTTGCCGCCCAAACCGGAGATATTGTGCCCCCCGCCTGGGAAAAACTTCAGCGCAAGGGGCTAGACGCAATCGTGGCCAACCCCATCGATATCCCTGGCAGCGGCTTTGGCAGCGACACCAACCAGGCCGTCCTCATCCAAGCCGATGGCGAAAAAGAGGTATTCCCCCCTTCGCCCAAACTGCTGCTGGCCCACCGCCTCATCGATGCCCTGTTGGCCCAGCAGTTTTAGTGAAGCCCTTTTTGAGCAACGATTAACGCCTATTTACCGCTATTCCTCTTGGGGTGGTGCAGACTGTCCTCACGCCTTGGCGGTTGGTGAGCTACCGTCGTTAGTCGGCCAACTGCCGTGGATGTCATAGAACAAGTGCTCCCTACAAGACCTATGGCCAAAGCCACCAACGGCCTCACCACCCAAGCTGAGCCAATTCTGGCTAAAATCCGAGAATTTCGCTAGGAGGTGGGATCCGTCAACCATAGCACCAGCACCGTTAGCCATGTCATTACGCAGATTCAAATGAAGGAGTGGCGTTTCCCCTGTTCTGGACGATGCTGGACAAGCGGGGGAACAGCAACAGCGACGAGCGCATCGACCTACTAATACCAAATCCTAATCGAATAACCCCGATTCCCAGCCCAGCAAACCGTAGGG
>JBBAWV010000095.1:0-18702 GCA_040396995.1 Nodosilinea sp.
GAAACGCCGCCAATTCCTACGGCTCAGAGAACGCTACCGTCGCCAAGGGAAAACCTGGCTCTGCCTGGATGAAAGCGGCTTTGAAGCCACCGCCCAATGGCCCTATGTTTGTGCCGAGCGGGGGAAATCCGTGCTGGGGTATCGCAGCGGTCACACCCGACCCCGCACCAGTTTATTAGCGGCACGGGTTGACGGGCGATTCGTAGCCCCCTGGCTTTTTTCGGGCACCTGTAACACCACCCTCTTCAATACCTGGCTAGAGCATCACCTCTGCCCGCTGTTGGATGAAACGATGGTGGTCATCCTGAATCATGCGGCCTTCCACAAGTCGCAACGGAGTCGGGAGTTGATTGAAGCGACAGGGGCACGGATTCTCTTCCTCCCTCCCTATTCCCCGGATCTCAACCCGATTGAGCAGACCTTTGGCTCGATGAAGCGAAAACGGTCGGAGCAGCCTGACCTGAGCCTGGATGAACTCCAAGCCGTTCTGTTAATTATTGAATTGACTATAGTACCCGCCCCAACTGGTCATCGTTCAGGTGCCCTGCTGTAATCCCCGCGCTTTTACCACTTGCCCGGGGCTGATGTGGTTGAGCGGATGGGGCGGCAGAACCTCGTCGGTGATCTCGACCAGGCCGATCTCATCCACTAACGCCGCCACCAAGCCCAAATGATCCAGGTCTTCTATCGCCAAGGCGCAATCCCAATCCTTGGCCTGAGCTTACCTTAGCCACCCCAAATATTCTTTTTGTCAACCTGCGGAATGTTGGCTTTAAGAATGTGTTTAGGTAGGTTAAGTCATATTTCAAATCCTGCTCTAGAAGGACGTTTGGAAAAATTGGGACTGGGATGATAACGTTACGGGGAAACCGAGGACGGTACCTCTGGGCGGTAAATTGCGCTGCATTTCATCTAGCAAGATGATAAATAAGCCTATTCATACCGGCCAGGGAAACTCGCTCGGTCAATGCCTCTTAGGATGCCCCTTAAGCCCCAATTGTGTATGCTATTCACCCATTCTATTCCGCTGGTTGCCCAGGTGGAGCCAGCCCCCATCCAAGCCGATCCGGTGCCCATATCGACGCCGATACCGACTAGCCTAGACACCTCCTCCCCCAGCCGCTTCTTGGAGGAGATTTCGGTGCAGCTTGGCCAGTTTTTGCCAAGTTTAGTTTGGGCCATTGTGCTGTTGTTGCTGGGTTGGTTGTTGGCCACGGTGGTGGCGCTGGCGATCAAAAACCTGCTAAAGCGCACGCAACTCGACAATCGCCTAGCGAGATGGGCCTCGGGTAACCAGGGAGATCAGTCCATTCCCGTGGAGCAATGGGCCTCCACCATTGTGTATTGGCTGATCTTTTTGTTCGCCATTGTGGCCTCCCTCAATGCCTTGAACCTAACGGCCGTCTCAACGCCGCTGAACAATTTCCTGGATCAAATCTTTGCCTATCTGCCCAGGGTGGGTGGTGCGGCGCTGCTACTCGGCATTGCCTGGGTGGTAGCGACCCTAGTGCGTACCCTGGTGGTCAACGGGCTAGGTCGATTTAATTTAGATGATCGCCTAGCGCAACAGGCCGGACTGGAAGGCGGCAACAGCCCCGTGGTGCTAAATGAGACCATCGGCAACGTGCTGTTTTGGTTCATTCTGCTGCTGTTTATTCCCCTTGTGCTCAGTGCCCTTCAGTTGCCAGGGCTGCTGACTCCGGTGGAGGATTTGATTAATTCCTTCCTACAGGCCATTCCTCGACTGATTACGGCGGGCCTGATTTTGGCCCTCGGTTGGGTGATTGCGCGAATTGTGCGTGGTGTGGCTACAAACCTCTTAGTGGCCATCGGTGCGGATCACATTGGGCCCCGCATGGGGTTAAAACCCACTGCCCGTGAAGGGCTGTCCCTCTCTGGGCTGGTCGGCACGCTGGTCTATGTGCTGGTGCTGATTCCCACCGTGGTGGCGGCGCTCAATGAACTGGCCATTGATGCCATTTCGGCCCCGGCCATTGTCATGCTGGAGCAGGTGATGACGGCTATTCCCCAGGTGATTATGGCTGGGGTGGTGCTGGCGGCGGCCTACTTTGTGGGGCAGTTTGTGGCCAATCTGGTCACCGAATTGCTCCGTAGTGCGGGCTTCGACAACATCCTCACCGTTCTCGGCCTGCCCGAACTGCATCGCGATTCCCAGCCCCCCGTGCCCCCCGGCATGGAGGAAGCCGTGCGTCCCGCCGCCCCAGGCCGCACCCCATCGGAACTGATGGGCATCCTCGCCCTAGTGGCCATCGTCCTCTTTGGGGCCGTGACCGCCACCGAAATCCTCAACTTTGCAGGGCTCACCGACATTGTGCGAGCCGTTCTGCGGGTTGGGGTGCGCGTGCTCAGCGGCCTGGTGGTCTTTGCCGTGGGCCTTTACCTCGCCAACCTCGCCTTCCGTTTGGTGAGTGCCATGGGTTCTGGACAGGCGAAGATCCTGGCCCAGGCCACCCGCATCGCCATCTTGATCTTTGTGGGAGCCATGGCGCTTCAGCAAATGGGCGTCGCCCCCGATATCGTCAACCTAGCCTTTGGTCTGCTGATGGGTGCCATTGCGGTGGCCATTGCCCTAGCCTTTGGTCTGGGAGGGCGCGAAGTGGCCGCCGATCAGATGCGCGAATGGTTGAATGACTTCCGTCAGCGGCGCTAAGCTCCGTCAGCAACGCTCAGTCTAGCCCTCTGGTCGAGCGTCATTCAAACGTATCTCCTAAACAGCCCCTAATCCTGGCCCCTCCCTAGGCCCTGATTGGGGGCTTCTCCATGGAGCCCAGGGCCACAAGCCCGGACAACCGAACCCACAATCAGTAATCTTCGTAACAATTTGGGGTTACCGCCTTCCCGTAAGGAATGATAAACTATTGGCCCTAGGTGGGTGGCGTTCCATTCCCTAGCTAGCTAGCTAGCTAGGCTATGCCTTGTCAACAATCCATAGCGAATGCCTGGGGCTTTGTGCCCTGGGGAACTGTTTGTTACCGTGTGATGTCTAAGATGGTCTGATAGAAGGTTCTGCGGCGATAGATAACGGATGGGCTGGCGGGTTTTCCCGTTGCGTGACCTCCTCGGTCAACCAAGCCCGCTTTGCTGATTTCAGTCCTAAAATTACATGGCTTCTGCTAGTCAAACCGAGACCCCTCCGGGGGAGCCTCCGAGTATTTTCTCCAATCTGCTCGGCATCGTCATTGCCTTGATGACCTTGACCCTGCCGATGGCGGCGATTGCCCACTTTTCCTCGCCCCAAGGGCTTTCTCCCCCTGCCTCTCCCCTTCCCCCATCGGGGTTGGAGCGGTAGGGTTCTATACATCCTTGAAAGCGACATTCAGCCAATCGTACTGGGTTCCTGCCTGTGCGGGAATACCAGGCGATGCTGATTGGCTTGGTGAAGGCTCCAGACCCGCCGATTCTGAGTGAGCTGATCTGGGAGGATGCCTTTGCGGTACCTTGGACAGAATATTCCCCGTCTTTGGGAAGTCCCGGTACCCTGCGGTCTGCTATGAACCAACTGCTGCTGATTCCCATTGTGGCCTTTGCCAAGGCGCTGACCGTAGTGTTGCGGCTGTCGGGGCGGGGATCGGGGACGGCCCTGCCGGGGTATCTGGTGGGCAAGTATTTTCCCTTTGCCCTGGGGGCTTTGGTGCAGCAAATTCCTACGGTGGTAGCGATTACGGGCACCAACGGCAAAACCACCACCCAAACCATGCTCGATGCCATGGTGAGCCAGGGGCAGGGGATCAAGATTCTCCGCAACAAGGCCGGAGCTAACCTCAGCCAGGGGATTTTGTCGGAATTACTCAAGCAGAGCAACGCCCTAGGACGGCTAGATGTTACCCACGCCATTCTGGAAGTGGAAGAAGCCACCCTGCCCCGCATCGCCACTCTGCTGAAACCCCAGGTCATCGCGGTGACCAACCTGTATCGGGATCAGCTCGATGCCTACGGCGAAATTGACCGCACCGAAAAGCTCATCCGCGACGGCATTGCCCAGTGTCCCACCGCCCAAGTCGTGGTCAACGGCGATGATCCCCGCACCGCCCGCCTCACCCAAGGCTTGCCCAATCCCACCTATTTTGTCTCCCTGGCGGAAGAATACGCCCGCTTTTTGCCCTACGAAGGACAACTGCACCGCCGCGAGCCAGGTAGTTTGGGACTAGAAGCGACGGACATCCGCATTAACGAAGACCTAACCACGGACTTTGCCATCCACGGCACCGTGGCGGGTCAGGCCATTGAGATTGCCCAGGCCCGCACCGCCTCCCCTGGCTTCTTCCATGTCTACAACGCTCTCACCGCCCTCACCATGGCCACCCTGATGGGGATATCGCCCAACCTGGCCATTCATGGACTCCAGACCTTTCAACCTGCCTTTGGCCGAGGGGAAATTCTCAGCCGCCAGGTGGGCGACAAAACCGTTCACTATCGCCTGCTGCTGGTAAAAAATCCGGCCAGCTTCAGCCTCAGCCTAGAACTGCTGCGCCATATTCCCGCCCTCAAGCTCATCCTCGCCATTAACGACAACACCGCCGACGGCAAAGATGTCTCCTGGCTGTGGGATAGCGAACTGGAACGCCTCAACCAAGCGAATTTGGACTGGGTGCTGTGCAGCGGCATTCGCGCCAAGGATATGCGGGTGCGGCTGAAGTACGCCCTTGATCATCCCCCAGAGGCCATCCCCACCGTGGAATCCATCCACGATGCCATCGACCAATCCTTCGCCCACGCCCTCGATGGCGACACCGTTTTTGTGATGCCCACCTACACCGCCATGCTGGAATTCCGCAAACTCATGGGCAAAACCCTGGATATTGTCTAAGCGTCGTCGTCCTCATCCTCCAGCCCCTTCTCCCTCAAGGAGAAGGGGAGCCGGATTTAGAACCCGACTCCCCACTCCTAATTCCCGACTCCTAATTCCCGACTCCCCACTCCCCACTCCCGATTCCCCACTCCCCCCCATGCCCTACTCCCTCACCCTCACCCACCTCTACCCCGATCACCTCAACCTCTATGGCGACACGGGGAACTTGATCGTCCTGCGGCGGCGCTGCCAGTGGCGGGGGATAGATTGCACCATCCAACCCCTGACCATGGGCGATAGACCAGAACCAGGCCAAACCGACCTGTACTTTATGGGCGGTGGCCAAGATAACGACCAGGTGGCGGTGGTAGAAGACTTTCATCAGCTCAAGGCCGAGGCCATCAAGGCCGATACCGAGGCGGGGGTAGTGTTTTTGGGGGTGTGCGGCGGCTACCAACTGATGGGCAACACCTTTTTGATGGGCAACGGCCAAGAAACGCCCGGTCTGGGCATCATCAACGTGAACACCAAAGCCCCCGGCACGGAGGTGAAACAGCGCTGCATTGGTAACTTGGTGGCGGAAATTCCCGATGCCATGTGCCAGGAAATCCAGAGCCTCTACGCCGATCCCCAAACTGACGATCCCCAGACTGGCGATTCCCCGACGACCAAATCCCAAGCCATCCCCAAAACCCTAGTCGGCTTTGAAAACCACTCTGGCCAAACCTTTTTGGGCGAAGGCGTGGAACCCCTAGCCAAAACTGTGGCGGGCTTTGGCAACAACGCCGCCGCCGAATATGAAGGTGCCCGCTACAAAAATGTCTTCGGCAGCTATATGCACGGTTCTTTGCTGCCCAAAAATCCCCACTTCGCGGATTACCTGCTAGGTCTAGCCCTGCGCCGCAAATACCAAGACCCCACCCTCACCCTGCCGCCCCTGGTGGATACCGAAGAACTAGAGGCCCACCATTACGCCGTGGCCCGCTATGGGCTGGCTGGGGGGTAGAGTGCGATCGAGTTCTAGACCTTGCCGCTGCTGTAGCGCTCTACGGCCCAGGGGTTGCCGCGTATGTGGTAGCCGTTGCGCTCCCAAAAGCCCGGTGTGGGCTGGGCGAGAAATTCCAAATCGCTAACCCATTTGGCGCTTTTCCAGGCATAGAGATGGGGCACCACCACCCGCACCGGGCCACCCCGTTCGGCAGGTAGGGGTTCGCCATTGAGGGTGTGGGCCAGAAAGTTCTCAGGCCGCAGAAAGTCCGCCAAATCCAAGTTGGTGGTGTAGCCGCCATAGCCGTGCAGCATGACGTGAACCGCCTGGGAATCCAGCTCAACCGTGGCCATCAAATCGGTGATTTTTACCCCCGTCCACTGCACATCCAGCTTGCTCCAAGTGGTGACGCAGTGGAAGTCGGCGGTGAAATCGCTTTGGGGCAGGGCCATCAGGTCGTCCCAGGTGAAGGTTTTGGGCTGGGCAAGGCCAGAGATGGTCAATCGCCAATCGGCCACGCGAATCTCCGGCGTTTCCCCATAGGTGAGCACCGGAAAACCCTTCGCCAAATGTTGCCCAGGGGGCACCCGATCCGCCAATTCTGGGCCAGGTTTCTCAAAAAACTTGCCTGCCATTGCCATTATCCAAAGGTGGGAGTTCTCCTAGATTCTCCCCCAAGTTTTCCCTCAAGATTTCTCTAGCGGGTGGATTGTCGGTGCCATCCACCCAAATCTAGGGCAGACTAGACGGTAATTTGGTTGCCCTGTGGTTGTGTCTGTGTCGGCTATCAACTGCGGTCTACCCCTGTGTCTCTGCCCGTTGCCGCCATGCCAAAAATTCTCTTCCTTGCCGCCAACCCCAAAAACACCACCCGCCTGCGTTTGGATGAAGAACTGCGGGACATCAAAGAAGGACTGCGCCGCGCCCAACAGCGGGATCAGTTTACGCTGATTTCCCACGAAGCCGTCCGTTCCCGCGATATTCAGCGGGCCATGCTGGATGAAATGCCCCAAATCGTCCATTTTTCCGGCCATGGCGATGGCGAAGCTGGGCTAGCCTTTGAGGACGAAACGGGTAACGCCAAACTGATCGACGGCAACGCCCTCGCCGACCTCTTTGCCCTCTTTGCCGACCCCGCCGAATTCCCAGAACCGCTCACCTGCGTTGTCCTCAACGGCTGCTATAGCGAAGTGCAAGCCAACGCCATCGCCGACTATGTGCCCTACGTCATCGGCATGACCCAGGCCATCCCCGACCGCGCCGCCATCGAATTTGCCGTCGGCTTCTACGATGCCCTTGGTGCAGGCCGCAGCGTTCCCTTCGCCTTCAAACTCGCCTGCAACGCCATTGCCCGCACAGGCCAACCCGCCGCCGAAATCCCCATCCTCCTCAACAAAATCCAGCCCCCTCCGACCTCCCCTTCCACCTCCAACTCCCCTCTCCCCATGGGAGAGGGGCCGGGGGTGAGGGCCGAGGGAACTGGGACAAACGCCATCCCCCAAAACCGTACTCAGCTCTACCAATTTTTGCTCAGCCTACCCGTTTCACAGTTTCAAGGGGTAGTGACTGACCTCAACCCACCCAGAGGTAACATTTCTCCCCCTAATGCACCTCAGTGGCAACGCTTATCAGAACTACTGGACTGGCTAGAAAGCCCCATCGGCCCAGGACTCGAAGCCCTGCGAACCTCCCTCGGTAACGTCCTCTACCCTCAGTAGCCCCTCCGACAAAAAATGACCCACCCTCGGAGGGGCAAGGGGAGAACAGGGTAAGCCAGGAAACAGCAAAGACAGAGTCAACTGGGTCTGAAACCCAGAATATTGGCCCCGTAGGTTGGGTGGCGCGAAGCAGAACCCAACACAATCAGCCCCCGGCGTTGGGTTCCACTCCGTTGCACCCAACCTACTACCTGCCTAACCAGCCCCCCTCCCAGCGGCAAGACCGCAACGAGAAAATCCTGCTCAGTGCCGTGTGGGCCGAGGTGCAGGATCGCCTCAACCAATCTCTGCATAATGCGGTGCTGCTCACCCTGGGTAAGACCGAACAGCGGGATCAGGTGAGCCGCCCCTGGGATAGCCAGCTTCGCATTGCCAACCAAGCCAGCCGCCCCCTGCCCACCGATACCCCCATTGCCGCCGTGTTCGACCGGGACGACATCAACGGCAAACTGCTGATTTTGGGCAATCCCGGCGCAGGCAAAACCACCACCCTGGTAGACCTAGCGGCGGCCCTGGTGCAGCGGGCCAACAGCGACCCCACCCAGCCCATCCCGGTGTTGTTTAACCTGTCCTCCTGGCAAGACGACAAACAAACCCTAAAAGACTGGCTGCTGGGCGAACTGAAGCTGAAGTATGGCGTATCCCCCAAACTGGGCCAACAATGGCTAGAGGCCCGAACCCTGCTGCCCCTGCTGGATGGCCTAGACGAACTGCCGCCCCAGCGCCAAGAACCCGCCGTGCAACGCATCAACGACTGGCTGCAATCGGGGGAAGGGGCCAGCCAACTGGTGGTGTGCAGCCGCCGCGAAGAATACGAACTCTATGCCACCAAACTTGCGCTGAATGGGGCCATTTGCCTAGAACCCCTCACCGAGGCCCAACTGGCCACCTACTTTGCCACCCTGGGCATGGAACCCCTATGGGATACCGTCCGCCACGACCCAGACTTTCTAGAACTGGTACGCACCCCCCTGCTGCTGAGCGTGTCTATTTTGGCCAACGAGGCCATCGACCCCGCCCAATGGCAACGCCTCACCACCCCCCAAGAACGGCTCGATTACCTGCTAGATGCCTACATTGTGCGGCAACTCCACGCCCCCATTACTAACCGCACCTACCCACCCCAAAAACAACCCACCCCCCAACAAACCCGCCACTGGCTGACGTGGCTGGCAAGACAACTTGAGACCCAGTCAAAAGACGAATTTTTAGTGGAAGAAATAGATCTTCAAATAGTAGAGGGCAGAAAAAATATACTGAAATTATTACTCAGACACTCAGATGGAATTAAAACCTTTGAAAAAGTGAATTTTAGATTCAAGCCAAAATCTTTTTTAAGGGAATTTTTCAGCAGTCTCATGCGATCAATAGCTACATATTTGTTGATATCTACAATAGTCCTTATGTGTCAATCCATATTTTTATTTACACATCGTAGCCATACTTCTGGAGAAATTATTGACCTCCTTGTTTTTCCACATCTATTAATACTTCCATTTGCTATTTTTGCTGTACTTTTCAGTGCTACGATTGATGGTCTAGCCTCAGGATTAAAAGATAAGATATCCTATAGAAAAAAGCCTAATGAATCCATACTTCTCTCCTTAAAGAATAGCACTACTACCTTTGCAGCAATTTTCATATTATCATTTTTGTTTTTTGCTATTATATTTCAAGGTGAGAGACTGGTTTTGTTTTACGACTCTTCAGATAATTTGGCTGAAGAAATCGACTCATTCAGACATCTTTCGTACATCTCTCTTGGAGGGATTCTTATTAGTCTTATCTTAAGTTTTAACATTGGTTTTCTAATAGCTCTGTCATTTGGTGGTATGGGAGTTGTTCAGCACCTTATCATTCGCATCACTCTTTTTTGCCTTGGTTGTATACCCTGGAACTATGCCCGTTTCCTCAACCACTGCACCGAGCGCTTATTATTGCAGCGGGTGGGGGGTCGGTATCGGTTCATTCACCGCCTGGTGCAAGAACGCTTTGCTGCCACCGGGGGCCATCGGCTGTAGGGTGCATTCGCGGCACCACCCGCCTTTGCTTCTGCGGTACAAATTTGTAGCCGCAATGCACCACCATTCCTTCCCCATGGCGAATTTCTTCTGGTAGGTTTTTGGTTCATTTACTACTTGTATATCACTACCCGAAAAAAGCGTGAGAAACAAAATGTCTCTCACGCTAGTGTGGTGTGTTATCGGTGAAAGCCTGCGAGATTGATAGCGTAGGGATCCGCAAAGAAATTCAGGTACCAATGACTATCTTTCCTGCTGGTGCATTGCTTCGCGAATGCACCCTACGATGATCATATTTCCGGGACTTTATTTGGATGCGCGTCCCTTAGCTGGCGATGTAGCCGTGCATGGCCCCTTTGCGGCGGCGCAGATGTTTGAGGGCTTGTTGCTCAAGCTGGCGCACCCGTTCGCGGCTGATGTTCATGCGATTGCCCACCTTGGCCAGGGAGAGTTCGTTGCCGTCCTCTAGGCCGTAGCGCAGGGTGATTACTTCCTTTTGCTGAGGGGTGAGTTCTGACAGCAGGTTGCGAATGTCCTGCTTGAGGGATTCTTGGGCGGTGAAGGTTTCGGGCGAAATGCCGTCGTCCTCCAGCAGCTCTTGCAGCTCGGTGTCTTGGTTGTCGCCAATGCGTACATCCAGGGAAATGGGCTGGCGAGACAGCACCAAGAATTCCCGAATCTGTGTGGGATCAAGCTCTAGGGCTTCACCAATTTCGACGGCGTTGGGGGCGCGTCCCAACTTTTGGGAGAGCTCCCGCTGCACCCGCTTGATTTTATTCAGCTTTTCGGTGATGTGGATGGGCAGGCGAATGGTGCGAGCCTGCTGGGCAATGGCGCGGGTAATGGCTTGGCGAATCCACCAGTAGGCGTAGGTGGAGAACTTGTAGCCCTTGGTGGGATCAAATTTTTCTACGCCCCGCTCTAGGCCTAGGGTGCCTTCTTGGATCAGATCCAAAAATTCCAGGTTGCGCTTCTGGTATTTCTTGGCGATGGCTACCACCAGGCGCAGGTTAGCCTCGATCATCTTATGCTTGGCCCGTTCGCCCAGGCGCAGTTGCTTGGCCAGCGCCTCTGGGGTAATTTGGGCGACCTCGGCCCACTCGCTACGGCTAGGTTCCCGATCTAGGCTGGCCGTGAGGGATTCCTTGAGCTCCAGCAGCGCCATGTAGGCTTGCACCTGCTTGCCAAAGATAATTTCCTCTTCGTGGGTCAGCAGGGGAACCCGCCCGATCTCGTGGAGATAGGTCCGCACTGCGTCGGCGCTATAGAGGGGTTTATTTTTTAAAGTACGGGTTTTGGTTTTCGTCATCGGTTGACCTCTCCTCCACTAACAATGCTGGTAACGCCCTGACTGGAAAAATAAACAAAACTTGGGAACCATTCGGAGTTTACAAACCCCGGTAAATTAGCTCTGGCACACAGGATGCAATCTTGATACCAGGTGTGTATTTGAAACGGGTGCTTGGCCTAGCCCAATGCCGGACGATTCTGTGGGCTGTGATAACGACGGATCTAGGGAAAAGGTTCCCTACCCAAAACTTCGGTTAAACCTAGCGCTATCAGGATGGGTCAGGCGACAACCCGGATTGTCTCAACGTCGCCCCTGGGTGAAAAGTTGGATGTTGTGCGAAAAAACTTGTTCGCAAGGGGTTTTCCTACAAAAGGCTCCCCTTAATATTGGCCTGAGTAGATGGTCATGGCCATCGGCGTAAACTCGTAATCATTATGAGTTTCTCCCTCCAGCATATAACAACCGTTCTGTTGCGTAAAGGTCAGGGAATGCTTCACAAAACTTTAGGACGAATCGTATTCGGATTTTGTTTCCACAGCCAGAACATTCTCCAGAAAGGTTTCCCAAAGACTTAAGAATTGGCCAAACCTCCTTTTCCTCACCCTACTCACCGTGACACGATTAGGCCCAGCCCTAGGTCATAACTTGCCATCCTTCATTGTTCGTATTATCTAGGGCTTCAACATCCCCTCCAAGGGGGATTTCCCCGTCGGAGAACCGTACCCAGTCACCCGTGCCGAGGGGCAGAGCGGGGCCATCGCTAATGAGCCATGGCTAACTTGAAAAATCACTTTATCAATCCGGTATTTCGGGGAAATGACGGTTTTGTGGCAACTCTGTGGCAAGGGGAGTGAGGGGGACGTTTTTGCCTTTTCTGCCGCCCTGGGCTAGCGTAGAAAGTCGTGCAATATCGGGAGATGGAGACTATGGGAACGGTAGCCGGGAAGGGAGATTTTAGCGCCAGTGGCTATGTGGGAGCCGCTATTGTTCATCACCGCACTACGTTGTCCTTTCAGAATTTCAGCACCAGTGCCGAGGCGTTGCCCCTAGAGGCGCTGCTGACCATCAACGGCAATTTGGCCAAACGCCACATTCCCCTTGGCCCCATCCCCACGGCCCAACCTGCCTTTGACCTCGCAGTTCCCGAAGGCACCGACATCAGCTTGTTCAACACCGTGGTGATTCGCGCTACGGATCCCGAACAAACCGTAGTCGGAACGGCCACCGTGCCCTAGTCCTCCAGCGACGATGCAGACACCCGATTTCTGTATTTACCTTCAGACATGGCGACACGATAACTGGAGGAACCGGGTTCCTGTCTGGGCCGTGGGTTTAGGTGTTGGCGGGTTGACCGAGGGTGGTGATGTAGATGACGGCCTCGTCGGCGGGAATGCCCAGTAACTCGTTGACTTGGTCGTCGTAGAAGCCGCCGATGCCGCTGACACCCAGGCCCAGGTAAATGGCCGCCAGGTTGAGGCGCTGGCCTAGGTGGCCTGCATCCATATGAAGGTATCGGTAGACCCGATCCCCGTAGGCAGCGGTGGCGGCTTTGAGGTCGGCGGTGTGGAATAGCACGGCGGCGGCATCGCGGCCCAGTTCTTGGCCGAGGCAGAGGTAATGCAATTCGGGCCGAAACTGCTTGAACCGCACCTGGCGCAGTTCTTGGCTGCGGGGAGCGTAGTAATAGCAGCCCGCCTCTAGGCCATCTACGCCGGAGATCGCCAAAAAGGTCTGCAACAGGCCCAGGTCGCCGTAGTCGGGATCGCCATCTAGCCCTTGGTTGCGGTAGTGCTGGGGTTGGTAGGTGAAGTCGAGCAGTTGCTTCAGGGCATTGAAGGAAATGTGCCCGCCACTATACTGCCGGGTGGAGCGGCGTTTGAGGATGGTGTTCTCCAGGGATCTGAGATCATCGCCCCAGGGGATGGGGTTGGTTTGGGTGGACACCCGTAGGCAAAAGGGGAAGTTGTATTTGTCCTCTAGGGGGCTGTCGTCGTCGGCTTCGGGGGGATGGCGGGAGGCCCAGTTGGGGGCATTGGTGCTATTCGCCAGGTGGGTGGACTGGTGGAAATACTGGAGCAACTGGCCATCGGCAACCCGTGGGTAGGTGGTTTGGGCCGGGGCAACAAAGATGCTTTGGGTGGTGGCCAGGTTTTGCTCCACCGCCAGCAAGTCGGCCAGGGGCAGCACCGCCAAAACGCCTTCTTCGTCGGGGTTGAGGTAGAGTAACTGGGCCATGGCCTGATCGGCAAAACTGGCGATCAGATGGGGGCGATAGTCCGTCAGAGCGCTGGCCAGTTCGATATTGCCCAGCAGGTGCCCCGTATCGAGACAAATTCGCCGATAGGCCCGATCCCGGTAGCGCCAAGCCGACCGATAGAACACCCCCGTTACCACTAGGGCCATTTGGGTAGATTCTAGGGCTGGGTGCCAAAAACAGGCCCGTTGCAGGCTGCCCCAGGTGTGGTCGTCCCAGTAGCGCCAGAGGCTATGGGTACGGGCTTGGTAGTTATAGAGTCCAGCGGGTAAGAGCTTTGTCCCCCGCGACACCAGATACACCTCCGCTGGGTAGAGCCCCCCCGCCGAGGGGGCCGACCGCAGATAAAATACGTCCCCGGTGATAGTCGGGAATTTGGCCGTTAGCCCGTAGGCGTTAATTAACAGCCGCGACAGCCGCATCCAACCGTAGTCCTCTTGCTGGGCAGGTGTCCAGGCGCTATCGAGGTAGGGCTTGAGATCGACTTCCACCCCCACTTGGTAGGTCTTGAAGGGGACGGGCTGATGGGCATAATCTAGGGGTTGGGCTTGCTGGGCCAGGGTGTCGGGGTCGTACTTGGTGCGGTGGTGGTAGTGCTGGGCCAGCGAGGGGGGAATGTCGGGCATAGCCAAGGAAGCGGGGCAGGTGCATTATGTTCAATTTAACCTAAGGATTACTAAACCTACGGATCGCCAGCGAGGCATTTCGCTGCCTAACCCATAGGTTCGCCGCCTAACCCACAGGGCGCTTGTTATTGGCATAGGCGTTGTACTCTTCGTGGGACAGCACTCGCCAGGGTACCAGTTGGCCATCCAGCTCTCGACACAGCAGCCGATAGCGGTGGCCCACGGGAATCCGGATGACGGTGCGATCAAAGATCATGCGCTTGCCCTTCAGGGTGTTGAAATGCTGCCCTTGCTGGAGATCGTTGAGAATCAAGCGGGCCTTCTCCACCACATGGCGCGGCAAACCCCGCAGATCGATGGGATCATCATCAAACTGGGCCTGCCAAGTCTGCTTTTGGGCTTGGCGCATGACCTCCTGCGCTTGGGTCTGAGCCGCCGCTAACGCCTCCTGCTCGCAGCGATGACAGACTTGCCCCCGACCACGATGGCCACAGGGAAAAAGGTGCTGACGTTTTGCTTTAGCCATCGATAATATGCCACGGGACCGCCATAGGGAACGGGAGATCACATCCATGCCTCTCCAGTTCTAGTATCCCCTGGGATTTCCCAGATGTTGTGGAGATCTCCACCGCTGGAAAGGGCTGTTCTACCCCTCCGATCCCCAGATCCTAGGGCCATCAAGGCACTAACCCCAAGCCGGGGCAAAGCCTCATTCATCGAATAAATCGTTAAGAAATGTAACGTTATCCTGTATTTTTGCCTAGAGTCTCCCAAAATTTTTGCCCTAAGCCTGCTGATGCCAAAGGCCTATGGATACAGGAGAATAAAGTAATTCAATGGGGGTGGGTTATCGTGGTCACCCGCCCATCCCGTCGTCCTGGTAGACGTAATGGCCCAGTCCTCCCTGTTAACAACCCTCGCCACCCAGAGCGACCGTCTCCTGCGGGGGATTGCCATGGCCACGAATCGCCTGCTCACCACCATCGACCACTACCAGGGGGTGCAGGCGGCCCTCGATGCCCTCGGTTCGGCCACCGACGTGGATCGGATCTATATTTTTCAGCAGCATCTCCACCCTGAAACCGGGGAGATTGTGGTGAGTCAGCGGTGGGAGTGGGTGGCCCCAGGGGTATCCTCCGAGATCGACAACCCGGATTTAATCAACTATCCCTACAAGGAAATGCTCCCCCGCTGGTATGCCACCCTAGAGCGGGGAGAGGCCATCCAGGGGGTCATCAAGGACTTTCCCCCGGAGGAGCAGAACCTCCTGGCTCCCCAGGGGATTCTGTCCATTTTGGTGGTACCCATTTTTATCCGCGATGAATGCTGGGGCTTTGCAGGCTTTGACGATTGCCACCAAGAGCGCCAATGGGACGAGAACAGTCAGGCCGTTCTCATGGCCATGGCGGGCAGTATTGGCGGGGCCATTTCTCGGCACCAGGCCGAGGTGGATCTAACCCGTCTGAACGAAACCCTAGAGCAGCGGGTGCAGGATCGCACCGCCGAACTTCAGCAGGCCAAGGAACTAGCGGAACAGGCTAGCCGTGCCAAAAGTGACTTTTTGGCCAACATGAGCCACGAACTACGCACCCCTCTGAACGCCATCCTCGGCTTTACCCAGGTGATGCAGCGAGACCTGAAACGAATGCCCGGTCTCCCCGCCGACCTGGTGCAATCCCAACAGGACACCCTGGGGATCATCTACCGTAGCGGCGATCATTTGCTAGGGCTGATCAACGAAGTGTTGGACATGGCCAAAATTGAAGCGGGCTGCATGACCCTCAGCCTGGCCCCCTTCGACCTGCCGTTGATGCTGACCAGCCTGATGGATATGTTCCAGCACCGAGCCCAGGCCAAGGGGCTGGAGTTAATCTACCGCTGCGATCCGGCGGTGCCCCTGGGGGTGGTGGGGGATGAGCGCAAGCTACGGCAAATTTTGATGAATATTCTGGGCAATGCCCTCAAGTTTACGGAAACGGGATCCGTTACCTTGGCGGTGGAGGCTGACCTACCCCAGGAGGCGGGAGAGGTGCCGCTTTGCTTCACCATCACCGACTCTGGCCCCGGCATTGCGGCGGCGGAAATGTCCTCCCTATTTACCCCCTTTGCCCAAACCACCACCGGGCGGCAGGCCCAGGAGGGCACGGGCTTGGGGCTAGCCATTAGCCGTCAGTTTTTGGAGTTAATGGGCGGCGAGGTTACCGTGGAAAGCGAGGTAGGAGTAGGCACCACCTTTCGGGTGAGGCTGGCCCTGCTCACCCTGGCCATGGAGCCCACCGCCGCCGCCCCCGCCAGAACGGTGGTGGGACTGGCTCCCGATCAACCCACCTACCGCATTCTAGTGGTGGATGATTACCGCGAAAATCGGCAGATCTTAGTGCAGTTTCTCAAACCCCTGGGTTTTGAGCTATACGAGGCTGGAGATGGCGAGGAGGCCATCGCCCGATGGCGAGCCCACCGCCCCCACCTGATTTGGATGGACATTCGGATGCCGGGGCTGGACGGCTACGAAGCCACCCGCCGTATCAAGGCCGACCCCGCTAGCCAAGACACGGTAATTATTGCCCTCACCGCCAGCGTGTTTGAGACGGAACGGGCCAACATCCTAGCCGCCGGGTGTGCAGACTTTGTACGCAAACCGATCACCGAGGCGGTGCTGCTGAAGAAACTGGCCCAGCATCTCGGCGTGGTCTACCGCTATGCCGACACCGAAGCCCCCAGCGCCGAAGCGCCGATCATCTCCGATCCCCGGCCCCTCATCCAAGCCTTGGCCCAGCAGCCGGAGGATTGGGTGCGCCAACTCTATCGGGCCGCACGGGGAGCCGATGAGGACGACATCAAAGCCCTGGTGGCCCAGTTGCCCACCCAGGATGCGGACTTGGCCAAGGCTCTGGAAACCTTAGTAGAGGCGTTTCGGCTGGATGAAATTATCAAACTCACCGAAACATGGCAGGATCCCAGCCCATCCAGTGCCTTGGGTCGCACCGCCTTAGGGCTGATGGATCGCAATGATCCCCCACGGGTCTTAATTGTCGATGATCAGGCTGAAAATCGGGCCTTGCTGTGCCACTGGTTGGAGTCCATTGGTTTTGTGATAGCCGAGGCTGATGATGGATCCGCCGCAATAGCCACCTGGAGAATCTTCCAACCCCAAGTCATTTTGATGGATATCCGCATGCCGGGGATGGATGGTCTGAAGGCGACCCGTCAAATCCGGCAGGAGGGTGGCCCCCAGTCGCCCCCTATCGTGGCAATCACCGCCAGCAATACCCCAGAGGAGCAAGCCGAAATCTTCGCTGCTGGGTGCGATATCCTACTGTTCAAGCCCCTTAAGGAATCCGATCTGCTCAGGGCCCTAGCCCAGATGATTCCCCAGCAATATCGCTATCCTTTCCCAGAGGTCTCGCCATGAGTAGCCCAGAGACTCCCCACAAGGGCGATATTTTGGTGGTCGATGACCGCCCTGACAACCTGCGGCTGTTGTCTGCCATGCTGTCTGAGCAGGGCTATAAAGTGCGCAAAGTTATCAAAGGCGAGATGACCTTTGATGTGGCCCAGGTGAACCCACCGGATTTAATTTTGCTGGATATTTTTATGCCCGTCATGTCTGGCTTTGAGGTTTGCCAGCAGCTCAAGGCCGACGAACGCACTAGCAGCATCCCCGTTATTTTTCTCAGCGCCTCCGACGAGCCCCTCGACAAGGTGAAAGCCTTTGCGGTGGGTGGCCAAGACTACATCACCAAACCCTTTGAAATCAGCGAAGTCCTAGCCCGCATTGAGCATCAACTGCGTATCCTGCAACTCCAGCAGCAGATGAAGGATCAAAACCAGCGGCTGCGGGCGGAAATTGCCGAACGCCTCAAGGCCGAAGCCGCCCTGCGTCAGGTGAATGATGAACTGGACGAACGGGTACGGGAACGCACGGCTGCCCTCACCCACACCAACCAGCAACTGAAATGGATGGGCCAAAAGCTCGAACAGGCTCTCGCCCAGGAACAGGAACTCAATCGGCTGCGGTCGCGCATTATCACCACTATTTCCCACGAATATCGCACCCCCATGGCGATTATCAGCAGTTCCACCGGGATTTTGGGAGACTACTTTGACCAGATCACCCCGGCCCTGCGCCACAAACACCTAGGTCGCATCCAGGATGCAATTCAGCGGATGCTCGCCCTCATTGACGATGTCATTCTGCTCAATCGCCTCGAATTTGACTCCGTGGAGGCGAATCTGGCCCCCGTCCTTCTGGAATCGGTGATTGAAACCGCCGTAGCCGAGGTTAACGCCCATGTTGCCCAGCCGCGCCAGATCTCCGTGACCCTGCAAGGCGAGCACCTCCAGCCCATCACCGACGCCAGCCTCCTTCAAACCGTAGTTATTAATCTGATCAGCAACGCCTGCAAGTTTTCCCCCCCAGACACCCCCATCGAAGTCTCGGTGGACGGCCAACCCCAGCAATTCCAAATCACGGTGAAAGACCACGGAATGGGTATCCCCACCGAGGAAATCGAGAGCATTTTCGAGCCCTTTTTCCGGGCCAGCAACACCCTCAATGTTCAGGGAGTGGGCATGGGCATGGCCATCGTCCAAAAATGCCTCGATCTGCTCAACGCCACCGCCACCGTCCATAGCCAAATCGACGCAGGCACTACCTTCACCCTCACCTTTCCCAACAACACACCGCCCAATGCGTAGATAACCTCAGTGCCGATGAGGCCAAAGCCTTCAAGGGCAAGGATATTCGCTTCCAGGCGTGTCGTTTGCCCTCACCCTCAGTCCCTCTCCCATGGATCTACTGTTTATACAACTCCTGACTTTCCCAAGCACAGTCTGGGAGATCCCCCTAAATCCCCCTTGAAAAGGGGGACTTTGACTCTGGTTCCCCTCTTACTAAGGGGGGCTAGGGGGGATCTCCCTCGACGCGAGGCGAAATAGAGACTTATACCAAATCCTAATCGAATAACCCCGATTCCCAGCCCAGCAAACCGTAG
>JBBAWV010000096.1:0-18659 GCA_040396995.1 Nodosilinea sp.
AGGAATAAGAGGCGTGCCCCTGTCGCTTCAATCAACTCTCGACTGCGCTGCGACTTGTGGAAGGCCGCATGATCCAAAATGACCACCATCGTCTCGTCTAACAGCGGGCATAACGGATGCGCTAACCAGGTATTGAAGAGGGTGGTGTTGCAGGGGCCCGAAAAAAGCCAGGGGGCCACGAATCGACCGTCAACACGAGCGGCTAATAGACTGGTGCGGGGTCGGGTGTGACCGCTGCGATACCCCAGCACCGATTTCCCCCGCTCGGCACAAACATAGGGCCATTGGGCGGTGGCTTCAAAACCGCTTTCATCCAGGCAGAGCCAGGTTTTCCCTTGACGACGGTAGCGTTCTCTGAGCCGTAGGAATTGGCGGCGTTTCAGTGGGTCGCTTTCCGCGTAGCGCCACTGTTTTTTTTCGCGTGATGCCCAGGCGACGACGGGCGTAGTGAATCGTACTGGGCCGCACCCCAAACTCAGCCGCCAGTTCCGTTTGCAGGCGGTCGGGGTGAGCCTCAATCGCGGCGGCCAAGGCGACCATATCGACTTTACGGGCCGATTTAGGGCCGGGTTTGGCGGGGGCGAGTTGGTCTTCAGGCAAGCTCAACCAGGCATAAACTCGACCGCGACTGACCTGAAAGCGGCGGGCGGCTTCGGCTTTACTGCCGCCGGAACGCACGTACTGAATCACCCGTTGGCGAAGCTCAACGCTGTAGCCCATGGGATTTCCTAGGATGTACTACTGTTTGCTGAATTAACTATACTGAGCCTGCATGATTCCTGGCCATTGTGAAAGACGATCCTGGGTGGGGATACTCTCTTGTAGGAGGATAATGGTTACGAATCGCAGGCTAGGCAGAATTGCCGCCCAGGATCTGCCGCCCAGGACTTATCTTCCAAAGGTTGCAAATCATGTCGAGGGTGGAAGCCAGTAGCAAAACGTCATAAGATTTTACAGAAGTTATCAACCGCCCCACCCCTGCCGCCATGACGCTGACCAACGACAAAACCGACGATAAAACCGTAGTCCGCGACTACTTCAACGCCACGGGCTTCGACCGCTGGCGGCGCATCTACGGCGATGGCGAAGTCAACAAAGTGCAGCTCGACATCCGCAAGGGCCACCAAAAAACCGTCGATACCCTGCTGGAATGGCTGAAGGCCGACGGCAACCTCAAAGACATCACCTGCTGCGATGCTGGGTGCGGTGTGGGTAGTCTCTCCATTCCCCTGGCCCAGGAGGGCGCAAAGGTCTATTCCAGCGATATTTCGGCCAAAATGGTGGAAGAAGCCCAAAAGCGGGCCGAGGAAACCCTCAAGGACGAAAATGTGCCCACCTTTGAGGTCAAAGATCTCGAAGAACTATCGGGAAGCTACCACACCGTCATCTGCCTAGACGTGCTGATCCACTACCCCAAAGAACAGGTAGAAGGCATGATCAAGCACCTCAGTTCCCTGGCCGAATCGCGCCTGATCCTTAGCTTTGCGCCCAAAACCCCTTGCTACACCGTGCTGAAGAAAATTGGCGAATTCTTCCCTGGCCCCAGCAAAACCACCCGCGCCTACCTGCACCGCGAGGCCGATATCGTCGCCATCCTAGAATCTAGCGGCTGGAAAATTGAACGCCGCGCCATGACCAAAACCCAGTTCTACTTCTCCCGAATGCTGGAAGCCGTGAAGGCTAGCGCCTAGCGGGTTCAAGGGCACGGGCCGAAGCCAAGCCTTGGGCATTTCCCGAGGATCTGCATCGACAATGCTGACCCGGTTCATCCTGAGGGATGATAGAAGGGGAGGCTCCGTTCGGGCGATGGCGTGATCCCACGGTCATCGCGTCAGGATTGTGCGACTGCCCTAGCTGAGGCTGGGCTCAGGATCATGGTCTGGGCGTTGGATGGGTGCCGTCCCGCTGAACTCTAAGGTTATTTATGTCCTCTGGTGCGCGTTTTCAGACCCAGCCCCAATTTGTAAAGCTGTACGACTTTCATCCCCCCGTGGAGAATTTTCGCAGCGCCGTATTGCAGGGATTAGCCCAGCCCCAAAAGGCGTTGTCGGCCAAGTTTCTCTACGATAAACGAGGGTCTGAGCTCTTCGATGCCATCTGCCAACTGCCGGAGTACTATCTCACTCGCACCGAGATGTCCATCCTCCGTGCCCACACCGAGGACATCGCCCGTGCCCTCAACCATCGCGTGTTGGTAGAGCTCGGCAGTGGCAGCAGTCAAAAAATTCGGATTTTGCTCCAGGCGGCCCCGCAGATGCATACCTACGTTGGGGTGGATATTTCTCGACAGCATCTCCAAGAATCTTGCCTCGCCCTCCAGCAAGACTTTGACAGCCTCGACACCATCGCCCTCTGTGCCGACTATACCCAACCCCTGCCCCTTGATCAGGTACCGGAACTACACCACCGCCCCACCATTGGCTTTTTCCCCGGTTCCTCCATTGGCAACCTAGAGCCCGCCGAGGCCGTCGCCTTTCTCAAAACCGTGGCGGTGTTGGGGGAATTGATTGTGGGAGTAGACCTGAAAAAATCCGCCGCCACCCTAGAACCCGCCTATGACGACGCCCAGGGGATCTCTGCCGCCTTTGCCCTCAACCTACTCACCCGCATTAACCGAGAACTGGGGGCCGATTTCGACCTCCGCCAGTTCACCTACCAAGCCCACTACAACGAAACCGCTGGACGGATCGAGATGGCCATCGTTAGCCTGTGTGATCAACGGGTTCACCTCGGCGATAGGGAAATTCCCTTTGTGCAAGGCGAAACCCTCCATACGGAATATTCCTACAAATACACCGTTGAGGAGTTCCAACTCTTAGCTATGGAGGCCGGATTTCAGCCCGTAGAAGTGTGGGTTGACTCCGATCAACACTTCAGCATTCACCATTTGAACTGCCTTTAAGAGCACATCCAAATTGGGCACCTCGAAAAATACAAATCCTATTGAGATTTTTTGGCCTCCAGAAATTCGCAGTAAGGTAATTAAAATTAATTGAGGTGCCTCTTTGTTCTTTACCTTAATTCACTACCTACGCGGCTTAAATACGTAGCAGATCAAAGCAGATCTGGACGGCTAAGGGGATGGATCGATGTAGCGTCGCGAGATAAGCAAAGCTTGTAGGGCCGGAGACTGGGGACGAAAACCCACAACAATGGCCTGCCCCGCCTGCACAAACAGGGGCCGCTTTAGCAGCATGGTATTGTCGGCAAAGGCGTCAATCCATTGCGCCTCTGTCCAGCTTTGCTTCTCCTCCCCAAGGGATCGGTAGACTTGGCCGGAGGTGTTGCGTAAGGGCTTGGCCCCCAGGGTAGCCACCCAGTCGGCAATCATGGAGCGGCTGGGTGGCTGCTGCTTGGTGTCCACAAATCGGTAGGCGATGTGGTTTTGATCGAGCCACTGGAGGGCTTTTTTGCAGGTGCTACAGGTGGGAATGCCGTAAACCGTTAGGGGCATTGCGGCCTCTGAGTTGCCATAGAGGAGTTGCTGACGAAGAGTCGTCTGAGCCTAGTTATCGTAGATGCGGCACTCGTCGGCATCAGGGTTGTTGTCGCAGTAGGTTTCCAAGGAGCTCTTGTCGGCACCTTTGGCCTGTTGGTGGGAGGCTTCGGCCTGAAGCTCCTCCACGGCATCCCAAGCAGCGGCACACTCTTGTGAGGTGTTGCCAGTGGTATCGCAGGCGGCACGGGCGCTTTCAATTTCGCTTTGGATGCGGGTTTGGATGTTGTCGCTCATAAATATTCCTTTTTTAACTGAACCCTAAGCTTCAGTATAGTTGACACATTAGAGATGCTCCAACCTACTTCACCCCCTCCTGTGCTCGACCTTATCGAATCAATCGGCATAGCAGAGTGATGCGGGCCGGGTGTCAAACGCTGAGTCAGGAGCACGACGGAGGAGAAGAGTGTGGGCAGTGCCGGAGGAATCCGTTGGATTGCTCAATCTGCCTACTGTTGCTGGGTTCCAATCCCTATCCTGCATTGTTCATGAGGATTATCCGGACGACCTCATGAATAATGCAGGATAAAGGAAATAAGGGTCTTTAGGGTGTTTTGAAAATTGACCTTTATGCTGGGAGCATGCCGTACTTCGGTGTCCTGACAGATTGAGGGAGTGGGCGATGGCTAGCATTTTTCGGCAACTGAAGGACACCTTTGTCGGACTGGGTACGGCCCTCACCGACGAAGTGCGGGAGATTGCTAGAGCGACGTTGCGGGACTGGTTGGAGGCCAATGAGGAGCATTTACGGGCCAAGCAGAGCGGCTTCAACGGCACGATGATGCAGTATTTCCATTGGTATACCCCCGCCGATGGGGAGCACTGGAACCGGGTGCGAGAGGAAGCCCCAGCCCTGGCGGAGGCGGGCATTTCGGCCCTGTGGTTGCCCCCGGCCTGCAAGGGCATTGGCGGCGGCTACGACGTGGGCTATGGGGTGTATGACCTGTTTGATTTGGGCGAATTTGACCAACAGGGAACCGTTCGCACCAAATATGGCACTAAGGACGAGTATGTGGCGGCAGTAAAGACCTGTCGCGACCTGGGGATCAATATCTACGCCGATGTGGTGTTTAACCACAAAATGGCGGCAGACTATGAGGAGGAATTCAACGCCACGCCGATGGATCCCCAAAATCGGCTGCGCGCCCTAGGAGAGATGCGGCGAATTAAGTCTTGGACGGGGTTTAACTTTCCGGGACGGGGCAGCACCTATTCCAGCATGAACTGGCACTGGTACCACTTCGATGCCATCGACTACAACAGCTACGATCCGGACTTTAAAGCCGTGTGGCTGATGGAGGGCAAGAGCTTTGAAGACAAGGTAAGCCTAGAAAAGGGCAGCTATGACTATTTGATGGGCTGTGACCTGGACGCCGGCCATCCCGAAGTGCGCGGTGAGCTGAAATACTGGGGCGAGTGGATGCTGGATCACATCGGGGCGGATGGGTTCCGGCTGGATGCGGTGAAACACATCTGCGGCGACTTTTTTGTGGATTGGCTGGATCACCTGGAAAATTATGCCCAGCGGGATTTGTTTTGCGTTGGGGAATACTGGGACTACGACCTCGGTGTTCTGAGCTGGTTTGCGGGCAATTCGGGCGGGCGGCTGAGCCTGTTTGATGCGCCCCTGCACAACAATTTCCACCAGGCCAGCAAGTCTGGGGCCAGCTACGATATGCGGGCCATCTTTGATAACACCGTGGTCAAAGAAATGCCCCTGCTGGCCGTCACCCTCGTGGAAAACCACGATACCCAGCCCCTCCAGATGTTGGAATCGGTGGTGGGAGCCTGGTTTAAGCCCCTGGCCTACGCCCTCATTCTGCTGCGGGCGGCGGGCTATCCCTGCATTTTCTACCCCGACTACTACGGTGCCCATTATGTGGATCGGGGCCGCGACGGCAACGAGTACGAAATTTGGCTGGATTCTCACCGGAAAATCCTAGATCGCCTGCTGAAGGCTCGCCAGCACTTTGCCCATGGCCCCCAGTATGATTATTTCGATCATCCCAATCAGGTGGGCTGGACGCGGCTGGGCACCGAAGCCAACCCTCGCGCCATGGCGGTGCTGCTCAGCAATGGCCCCGGCGGCAACAAATGGATGGAAGTCAGTCGGCCCAACACCACTTTCTATGACCTCATGGGCCACATCCCAGACACCATCACCACCAACGACGACGGCTGGGCCGAGTTTCGCTGCAACGGCGGCTCGGTCTCCGTGTGGGTAGAAGATCATCCCATTCTGCGGGCATTTCGGTAGGTCATCGATATCAGTAGGGCAAGGTTAACGCTTTGTCGCCGCCCTAGCGAATCCGGCAGGGCGATAAAGCCCCTTATTCCATCAATACGGTGACCGAAAACGAGGGTGAGAACGGATGGGATGACAGCCCCCAGGAAAGCCCTAGGGAATAATCAACACCGGGCAGGGGGAGAGATTGATGACGCGGGTGGTGACACTTTCGGCCTGGATGTCTTCGATCAGCCCCACGCCGCGACAGCCCATCACAATCAGGTCGGCGTTCAGTTCGTCGGCCACGTCGCAAATCACAAAGGCGGGCTGGCCTTGGCGTTCAATGGCTTCAGCGTCGATGCCCTGTTGGGCAAACACATCCTTGGCCTGACTTAGGAGTGCCGCGACGGCCTCTGGGGAGGTTTGCTGATCGTCAGCGGCCTCTGGGGCCAGGGGTTCAACCACCGAGAGCAGCACTAGGCGGCTTTGGTGAAACTTCACCAGTTCAGCCACCTTGGGGCTTGCCTGCTGCGCCTCGGCACTCATGTCGATGGGAAAGAGAACGATCTTAAACATGGCCAATCCCTAGGGCAGATCAACATCAAAAGGGAACTCGGACTCCGGTAGAATAATGGCGTCGATTAGGTAAATATTACGACAGACACCGGAGGTTGGTTAGGCAGTCCTAGCCTGCTAAGTTCTACCTTAGACAAGGTTTGGGCCGCTTTTGTCATCCCGCCGCATAACGTAATAAACAACGCTAACAAAGCTCTTAAGCCGTTTTTGGGAGGTTTCTTGTTATGGTCAAAAAATCTGTGGCCAGTCTGACCGCTGCCGATCTCGAAGGGAAGCGGGTGTTGGTGCGGGCCGATTTCAACGTCCCTCTGGACGACCAAGGCAACATCACCGACGACACCCGCATTCGGGCCGCGCTGCCCACCATCCAAGACCTGACGGGCAAAGGGGCCAAGGTAATTTTGACCAGCCACTTTGGTCGCCCCAAGGCCCAGGTGGTCGAGAGTATGCGCCTCACCCCCGTGGCCAAGCGCCTGGGTGAACTGCTGGGCCAAGAGGTGATTAAGTGCGACGACTGCATCGGTGACGAGGTTGCCGCCGCTGTAAACGGCATGAGCAACGGCCAAGTGGCGCTGCTAGAAAACGTGCGCTTCTACGCCGGAGAAGAGGCCAACGATCCCGAATTCGCCAAGGCCCTTGCTGCCAACGCCGATCTCTACGTGAACGATGCCTTTGGCACCGCCCACCGCGCCCACGCCTCCACCGAAGGCGTCACCAAGTACCTCAGTCCCTCCGTGGCGGGGTATTTGATCGAAAAAGAACTGCAATACCTGCAAGCGGCCATCGAAAACCCCCAGCGTCCCCTGGCGGCGATCATCGGTGGTTCCAAGGTGTCCAGCAAAATCGGCGTGATCGAAACCCTGCTGGATAAAGTAGACAAGCTGCTGATCGGCGGCGGCATGATCTTCACCTTCTACAAAGCCCGTGGCCTCAGCGTCGGCGGCTCCCTCGTCGAGGAAGACAAGCTGGAACTGGCCAAGACCCTGGAAGCCAAGGCCAAGGAAAAGGGCGTTGACCTGCTGCTGCCCACCGATGTGGTGGTGGCCGACAAGTTCGCCCCCGATGCCAACGCCCAAACCGTCAGTGTCGATGCCATTCCCGACGGCTGGATGGGTCTGGATATCGGCCCCGACTCGGTGAAGGTGTTCCAAGATGCCCTAAAGCAGTGCAAGTCCGTGATCTGGAACGGCCCCATGGGTGTGTTCGAGTTCGATAAGTTCGCGGCGGGCACCGAAGCCATCGCCCACACCCTCGCCGAACTCACCCCCCAAGGCGTCACCACCATCATCGGCGGCGGCGACTCTGTGGCGGCGGTTGAGAAAGTGGGCGTGGCCGAGAAAATGAGCCACATTTCCACCGGCGGCGGTGCCAGCCTGGAACTGCTGGAAGGCAGGGAACTCCCCGGCATCGCCGCTTTGGATGAAGCCTAACCGCTAAACGCAACACCCCGGTTTCTCCACGAAACCGGGGTTCTAGATCCCACAGGCCCTTGCCTACTGAATCAATGCTTCAGCGACCGCTTCCAAGACGTGGGTGACAGGGTGATCGGGGTAGTTGAGGGCAAAGATGCCGCTGCTGGCTAGGATCATTAAGTCATCGGAGTGGGGAATGATGCCCGCCACCGGAGCCTGATAGGTGACTTCCACCTTAGCCTTGAGTTCATCAAAATCAAACACGTCAGGCGCTTTATTCACCGCAATCAGCAGCTTTTCCACCTGGAGTTTGCGGGCCACATCCACAGTAACGGCGGTGCCCTGGTAGTCTTGCTGGTCGGGTCGCAGCAGCAACAGCAGCACGTTAGAAATGGTGATGGACAGCAGGGTTTCTTCGTTGAGCCCAGGGTGGGTATCGATGATCAAATAATCGAGCTTAAAGTCCCGAACCACCTTGCGGTAGCCGTCGTTAAGGCGGTTGACATCGTAGCCCTCCCGCAGCACGCGGGCAATGTCGCTGGTTTTAATGCTGGAGGGCAGCAGAAACAGCCCCCCGCCCCGCCCGCTGGTCAGCAGATGGGAAATATCGTATACGGCGTCTTTGACATCGACTTTGCCCCAGAGATAATCGTTCAAGGAGGTCTGAATACTATCTTGGCCAAACCCAAACAGTACATGCACTCCAGGGGACTGAATATCCGTATCCACCACCGCGACTCGGTAGCCCTTTTGGGCCAAAATCACGGCCAAGTTCGATACCGTATTCGATTTGCCCGTGCCGCCTCGATAGGAGTGAACCGAAATAATTTGCGCCATAGAATAGCGTTCCCCTTGCCTTGCTAACGACTACCTCACCCCAGCGGATAGTTGAAAAGTCCTATTGGCTGTAGCAAAAGTGGGGATCCCCCTACGCCTCCCGTCCTAAGGGGGACAGGGGGGATCAGCAGGTGACTAAGGCTACAGCAGATCACTTTTCAAACGCCCTCTAAGGGTCTCGATATCCTAGGAACCTCTGTATTTTCCAGCTTTTCGGTGTACATTAGGTTCCCTCAGGACGTTCCTCTCAAACTAATCTAGGCTGAACTGACCTTCTTCAGAATAACGCTGATTGTTGCGACTGCTGGAACCCTATCCGAGGTCAGCGGGGAAACTAAGGGCCAATGGTTGGGGTCGCCACCGATGACTGGCCTGGGAGGTGTCAAGGGCGTTGCCGATTCGGGGTGTGATGGGACTCGATATTGTATTACTCACCATTTACTTCATCTGTATTAGCTACCTGGTTTACCAAATGGTACTGGCCGTCGAGGCTGACCTAGAGGTTCGGGTGGCCTTCATCCCCGATCCCGATTCCCTAGGGCGTGCCTTGGCGGATCAGCTTACGCGCCAGGGGCTTTCGGCAGATTTGGGGCAGGTGGAGCCGCAGTTGCCGCCCCCCCTGAAGCCCCAGATGGGGATGACCCTCACCCCACCGCTCCTCCGCCCAGAAGCCCGATCTGCGTCCGACAGCGACGGCCTAATTGCGGTGCAGGTGCTTCCCCAGGGGCCACAGCCCCTCAAACCGTTGCCAGGGTTAACGGTGCAGGTATTGAACCAAACCCAAGCCTTTCAGGTCACGGTGGATTGGGATCGCAGTTCCTTTACCCAAATGAACAACCAGGCCCGCCGCGTGATTCGTCACACCCCTGGCACCCGGATGGATTTGGGCCTGCCCCAGGTGGTAAGCGTGGTGAACCCCAACCAACTGCTGAGTGCTGTGGCCACCAGCGAAGACTGCTTTAGCCTCAATCCCGACACCCAACTGCTTCAGGTGGCCACGCCCCTGGTCGATCCCAACCGTTTGCTTGGTGCGCCTCCTCCGGTCAGGGTCTATGCCCTCGATCTGGCCCTCACTATTACCCCGGTGATTGGACGGGGGGCACGGCCCTTGGTGCTGCTGCTGCCCTTTCGGTTTCAGGTTGAGCGGTTAGTGGCCCAGTCTCCCATTCCCTACCGCCAGTGGTGGCCCAAATGATGTGGCCCAAATGATGTCACCTCGATGATCGAGAGATGGCTTAGGACGGCGACAGCCTTGGCGACGGCCATTCCTGTTCTCACGCCTTTTACGTTTCCTGATATTCTGAACTATTGGCTAGGCCCAGGGGGCGCTAGCGGGCGAATTCTAAGGAATGGCGGTGCTGGATTTAAGGCAAATACGGGAAAATTCCGATCAGGTACAGACGGCCTTGGCCAAGCGCGGTACCTACGATCTGGCTCCACTGTTGGCGTTGGATCAGCAGCAGCGCCAGATTGAAACGGTACGGTCTCAGCTTCAGGCCCGCAGTAACGACATTGGCAAGCAGGTGGGACAGGCCATCAAAGCTGGAGCCGCCCCCAATGGCCCAGAGGTCGCAGCGTTGAAGGAAGCGGGCAACCAGATAAAGGCGGAACTGCAAACCCTAGAACCCCAAGAGCGGGAACTGAAGGCCCAAATCGAAGCCTTTTTGCTGACCCTGCCCAACCTGCCCAGCGAAACCACCCCAGTGGGGGCCGACGAAACCGAAAATGTGGAGGTGCGCCGCTGGGGGGAAGACTATCAGCCCCAGCACGCCATTCAGCCCCACTGGGAGGTTGGCGAAACCCTCGGCATTTTAGACTTTAAGCGGGCCGCCGAAAAAATTGCCCAGAGCCGCTTTGTCACCCTCATTGGGGCTGGTGCGGCCCTCGAACGAGCCCTGATTTCCTTCATGCTAGATCGCCACACCCAGGCGGGCTACCAGGAAATTATGCCGCCCTACCTGGTCAATTCGGCGGCGCTGACGGCTTCGGGGCAACTGCCTAAATTTGCCGAGGAAAGCTTCCAATGCCGTGAGGATGATTTGTGGCTTACCCCCACCGCCGAGGTACCCCTCACTAACCTGCACCGCGACGATATTCTCACCGACGACCAACTGCCCATCCATTACTGTGCCTACACCCCCTGCTTTCGGCGCGAGGCAGGCAGCTACGGCAAGGATACCCGTGGCCTAATTCGTCTGCACCAGTTCAACAAGGTGGAGATGTACAAATTCGTCCACCCCGATACCTCCTTCGACGAACTGGAAGCCCTAGTGGCCGATGCCGAAGACATTTTGCAAAAACTCAAACTTCCCTACCGCGTGCTGGCCCTCTGCACCGGAGATCTCGGCTTCTCAAGCTGTAAAACCTACGACCTAGAGGTGTGGATGCCCTCTGCCAAACGCTACCGGGAAATTTCGAGCTGTTCCAACTGCCTCGATTTCCAGGCACGGCGGGCCAACATTCGGTTTAAGTCCTTAGGGCAAAAGGGCACCCAGTATCTCCATACCCTGAACGGTTCGGGCCTCGCCATTGGCCGCACCATGGCCGCCATTTTGGAAAACTACCAGGAGGCCAACGGATCCGTGCGAGTGCCGGAGGTACTACAGCCCTATCTGGGCCGCGAGTATCTCTGATTTGTATTAGAGGGGATCTAGGGGCTGGGGCGGTGGCATCACAGGAGTGGGCATCTGCCATTCCCGTAGCCGGATCTGGGCTTGGGCATAGGCTTCGGTCTGGGCCGGAATGGTGCGGGCAATGTCTATGGCGCGGGTGGGGTTGAGGCGGGCTTCGCTTTCGGCCATGCGCAGGAGATCTAGGCTCCAACGGTTGAGGGTGCGCACGGCTTCGGCCCGTTGGGGGCTCCCTTCGGGCACCTGCTGGGCAGCCTGGATGGCCTCTACCAGGGCGGCAACGCTACCCTGTTGGGCCAGTTGGTAGGCCCGTTGAAGCTGCTGCTGCCCGCGCAGTTGATTCCGCCAGAGACCTATATCGTCCTGGGCTGTGTCGTAGAGGGCACGGCCTCGACCAATTTGAGAGGCGGTGGCGATGGCGTCTTGAAACTGGCCAGCGGTGGCCAATTGCTGGGCCTGGGCCAAGATGGGGGCGTCCTCGGCGCGTTCTTGGTCGCTGCGCCAGCCCTGAAGTAACTCCTGAGCTTCGCCGTGGAGGGCACGACCGGAACCAATGCGGCGGGCGGCGGCGATGGCGGCATTGAGATCCCCCATGCGGGCAAACTGACGGGCTTCGTCGAGAATGGGCCGATCTTCAGTGATTTCCACCTGCCCCCGCCAGCGATCAACCTGGGTTTTGGCCTCGTCCCACACGGGGTTGCTGCGGGAAATGCCTTCGGCCTCGGCGATGGCGGCGCGTAGATCATCGGCGGTGCCCGCTAGGGCCAATTGCTGTGCCCATTCCAACTTGGATCGGCCATCGACTTCGGCGCGCCACTGACTAATCAACTGCTGAGCCAAACCATAGCGAGGACGGCTGCTGTCGATGCTTTGCAGGCGGGTAATTGCCCCCTCTAGCCCCATAGTGCCCCCCTGCCACGACAGCTGACTGGCTTCAATGATGGTGCGCATATCGGCAATATCAGCCCCTAGGTTGAGCGAGGAGGGAATGGCCGCCAGCATTTGCTGGGCTTCGTCAGCATTCCCCTGCTTGAGGGCGGTTTCCGCCATCTCTAGCAGCGTTTGGCCCAATTCGCCCAGCACTTTTTGGGCCTCACCATAGAGGGGGCTATCGCTAGGAACCTCCTCGACGATGGCGATGGCTTCCTTCAGGTTAGCCAGGGTGCGTTGGCTGGCAAGGCGCTTGGCCTTGCCCAGTTGGTTGAGGGTTTCGCGGGCGGTGTTGATGGTGGCGGTGAGTTCGTCGTACTTAGTGGTGCTCCAGTAGACGTTGCGCACCTTCAGCAGTTGGGTGGCCTTGGTGAAGGCGTCCTGAAACTTCAGATTGGTCAGGTCGGTTTCGGCGGCGGTATAGATGGCCTCGGCCTCTTGCCAAATTTGGTTCCAGGTTCCCACCCGTTCCTCCACCACCTGGGCGGCGGCGGTGTGGTCGGGCACCCGACGCGCCATGGCGATGGCTTCCTGCCACTGGCCCTCCTGGAACGCCTGTTCCGCTAGATCTAGGATGCGGTCAGCCCAGGTTTCGATGCGCTGGCTAATTTCCCCTTGGAGGGGATGATCCGACGGCAGCGCCTCCAGCAGGGCAATGGCCTCTAGGTAGCCCTCCACGGTGGCCTGCTCGGCAAAGGCTTCGGCGCATTGCATTCGGGTGCTGGCGGAGGCCGTGGGCCAAAAAATGGCGCGACAGTTGGGCAGGTTGGGAATGCGCAATAAGACTACCGCTGAGCCAACCCCAAGGCCCATTACCGCCACCAGGGCAGCCACCGTCCACAGGGGCCAATGGTGGGCAATGCGCTGGGTTAACGACCGCTTGGGCGGCGGCTCTGGCCAGGGCAACTCCGAGGGCGCAACCGACCGCTGTCGCAGATCGGCTAGGGGGTCGTAGCGACTGGGGGACACGGGGGGACTGGCCTCGTAGGGGGATGAGACGGGCAAGGGTTGTCCTGGGGCCACCCAAGGCTCTGGGGCGGGCTCAGGCTCTTCGTAGAAATAGGGGTTTGACATACCACGGTTGCGAGCCATGCCCAGTTCCTGCCTGTTTGCGGGGGTGCTTTGCCCCAAAGTGGCAAAGAAATTGCGCGGCACCCAAGAAAGTCTGCCCTAGTATATCGGGGTGTTGAAAAAACGCAATGGGGCTATCCTTCGCCCATATCCGGTGGCCCAGGGTTGAAGCCAAGCGTTGCCATCCCCATGCGGGGCTGTCTGCGGGGGCCAACCTCGTTTAACCCTGGCTTTTCTGGGCATTGACGAGGTTGACAAAGTTGGCCAGCATGGTAAGTCCGGCGGGGGCAGACTTTTCTGGATGGTACTGCATGGCCATGATGTTGTCCTTGGCGATGGCGGCGGTGACGGTTTGCTGGCCGTGGGTGGTGGTGGCGGCGATCACGGTGGGGTCGGCGGGGTCAGCGTAGTAGGAATGGACAAAATATACCCAGTCTCCGGTTTGGATGCCTTGCCACAGGGGCATGGCGGGCTGGGTGAGGGTGAGTTGGTTCCAGCCCATGTGGGGAATGGTGATCTCCGGTTCCTTCTGAAACTTTTTGATGTGGCCGGGAATGATCCCCAGTCCGGCTTCGGTGCCTTCATCGCTGTAGTCGAACAGCAACTGAAGCCCTAGACAAATACCCAGAAAGGGCTTGCCACTGGCGATCACATCTTGGATTGGCCCCACCAAATCCCGCGAACGCAGGTGCTGCATGGCGGGGTCAAAGGCTCCATCCCCCGGCAACACCAGGGCATCAGCGGATTCTAGGTCGGCGATGCGGTCGGTGATGTGGGGGGTGGCTCCGGCCATGGCCAACCCCTTGCAGGCGGAGTGCAGATTCCCCATGTCATAGTCAATTACCGCAATCGTCGCCACGGGCACCTCCGGGTCAGGGTCATGCTCTATCCTATCGCTAGGTGAGCCAGAACCGCAGGCCAGAGGCGGGTGTGGAGAGCTAGGGAGTTGGCCTCTCTGGGGGGATAGTCTGGGGGTCTACCGGGCTGGGGTCTACCACTTGGCGGGGAGCATAGCGGGGCGGGCGCTGGCGATTACGCCAACCGTTTAGAAGGAGGTAGGGCCAGGGGAATTCGGCGGAAAGGGCAAAAAGCCAGCGCTCCGGGGTTGAGAGGTAGGGATGGGTGAGCACTTGGGTGCGGCGACGATCAGGCCGAGAACAGTTCATCACCACTTGACTCATGGTGGTGCGGGCCAGGGTGTGCAACATTTGCGGCGAAACGGCATAGCTCTGCTGGTGGGCGATGAAGGTGCGCAGCTTGGCGGTGATTCGGTCGGTACTGGCTTGGGCGGTGCGAGAGTGGCTTTGGGGATTGTTGCAGCGATACACCGTGGCCGGGATGGGGTCGTAGGCCCAGGTGTGGCCCACCACCAGGCGCAGCATGACATCCAGGTCTTCGGCCCCGCGCAATTCTGGCGCAAAGCCACCGATGGCTTGGAGGCGTTCCCTCTGAGCCACGAGAGAAGACAGTTCCAATAAACCGTGCTTGAGATAAAGCTGAAAGTAGGTGGCATGATCTAGGCCCGCCGTGGGTTGCTGCAACGGCCCCACATCCGACCGCGACACCACCCGGTTAACGTTAATGGAAAAATGCTCGGCGGCCCCCAAATACACCACGTCGGATCCGCCCTGCAATAGCTGATGGGCCTGTTCTAGATGCGTTGGATGCCACCAGTCATCGGCGTCTAAAAAGGCCACCCAATCTCCGGTGGCGGCAGCAATTCCGGCATTACGAGCTACCGCTGGCCCGCCGTGGTCGGTTTGGAGCACCCGCGTTACCCCTGAATGCCCCTGCAAATAATGGAGCGTACCGTCCGTGGAGCCATCATCGACAGCAATCACTTCATGGGCTGGGTAGGTTTGGGCCGCGACGCTGCCTAAGGTTTGTTCAAGCCAAGCCTCAGCGTTATAGGCCGGAATCACCACCGATATTTTCATGACGCCCCCTTGGCTCGCTAAGGAGTAGACCCGTTGACCCTAAATTGCTGCTGCTGTCGCTTCTCAAGATAGCCATTTTTCACCCAGGTTGCTGTCGGGGAGGCCCGCATCCCCTCGCTAAACCACCGCCGCCTCTAGCATCCGAATTTCCCCTAGGTCGGCGTCGATGGCCACCTGTCCGCCGATGGGTAGCGTCCACATCGGTTCCACATGGCCAATCCAGGCCCCACTCCAGGCGGGAATGCCCAGGGGTTGAATGTGGTCGCGCAAAATTTCCGACAGGGTGAGGGAACCATAGCCCTCCCCAGGCCCACAGGCGCGGCATTGGCCGAAGATAAACCCCGCCAGCCCATCCAGCACCCCGGCCAGTTTCAGGTGGGTGATCATGCGATCTACCCGGTAGGGGGGTTCGCCCACGTCTTCTAAGAACAAAATCGCCCCTCGCAGATCCGGCAGGTAGGGAGACCCCACCAGGCCCGTCAATACGGAAAGATTGCCGCCGATCAGTCGTCCCGTAGCCCGACCGGGGGTCAGGGTTTCGATGCGGCCCTGGTCGCGCATGAGGCGGTCTTGGTCGGCCCCTAAGAGCGGGTTGGTAAAGGTGAGGGCTTCCCCTAACACAACCACTCGCCGCAGAAAATCCACCTGGTCGCTGCGCCATGCGGTAATGCCGTGGGGGCCGTGGAAGGTAACCAGCCCCGTTTGAGCATAGATCCCCAGCAGCAGGGCGGTAATATCGCTAAACCCCATGAGCACCTTGGGGTTAGTCCGAATTTGGTCGTAGTCTAGGTAGGGCAAAATCCGAGCACTGCCCCAGTCTCCCCGCACGGGTAAGATGGCATCAACGCTGGGGTCAGCAAAGAGAGTGTTCACATCGGCGGCGCGGAGGTGAACGGCACCTGCTAGGTAGCCATAGCGCTCTAGCACATGGGGAGCCAGCTGAGGCTGCCAGCCCAGGGCAGAGACGGCATCCATCACCAAATCTAGGCGATCTCGCTCGAAGGTGGCCCCCGCCGGACTCACAATCCCCACCGTGGCCCCCGGCCCTAGGCGAGGCGGATACAGGGGGGACGGCCTTGACGGGGAAGCCGCTTGGGCGACCCTGGGGCGATGAGGCCAAATTCCCAAGCCCGATAGCGCTGCCGTGGCTAGCCCCAACCCCGCGAACACCTGGCGACGACGCATGGCCCCGTTCTCCTCAACCGTGCGTTTTGACCTCCCCTGCACTCTATCAAGATTCGCGGTGGGGTGCATGGCATCCCGTTGGCCCTAGCTGCACCCTTGGTGGTATCCACCCTAGCGATCATGCTAGCCGTCGGGTAATGCCTGGATAGCAACACAGGGCTGCCTGAGCTAGGGCAAGATAGATGGATGCCCCTAGGAATGCCCCCTAAGTGATTTCCCGTAGGTTATAGTTCCCCTAAGTCTTTCCCTGAAAATTGATGCCGACGAAATCTACCAGCCCCAAAACCAACCCCTGGAACTACGAAGAGACCGTTGCCGTCGTGGAATCCATCATGGCTGATTTGGAATCGGGACGCTTGCCCTTGGCCGAGGTGATCACCCAGTTTGAACAGGCGGTGCAAGCCCTACAACAGTGCGAGACCTACCTAGCGGACAAGCGTTCTCAGGTCAGTCTACTGATCGAAACCCTGACCGATGCCTAGGCGTGCTCAGGGCTGTGGCTTTGGTGTGATTGCGTGGGAAGCATCAGATCATGCCAACCCACCTCTAAGGACAGCGGCGTACAATGGGAAGACCAAGACTAAGCAATCACGGTGAGGAAACCTTTGTCCTCCCTTAGTTGGCTTTAGGAGAAGGGGGGAGCGGGGCTGCTGGATCATGAGCCCAGACATTGGCTCCTGGGCTTCGCCTCCACAGGCTCTAGGCTCAGTCCCCTTGGCCATCATGCATCTACATTATTTCGGTGGTCAGGGGCCATCATCCCCAGCGCTAACCAGGGGATGATAGAAGTCTATCCTGGATAGGCTAGATTCCTAGCCCCTAGAGCATCGGGTGATCGCACCGATTATCTTTTCCAAGGAGTTCCTGAACGTCCATGGCGCAATTGCAGCCCACAGAGCCCCGCTACGACCAGACGTTGGTGCCTCTTTCCCGTGCCCTAAAGGCGATTCGGGCGGCACAAACCGATACAGACGCCCTGGTGGTTGCCCTCGACCACCTGCATCAAACCCAAGCCTTTGAGGTGACCTGGATTGGTCGCTACGATCCCATTCTCCATCGGTTAATGACCCAGGGCTACCGCAGCCCCGAAGCCATGCGCCCCATGCGCCCCATCATCGGCCTTACTCCGGGCGATCTGATGGAGCAAACGGTGATCCATCCGCGTCCATTGATGGTGGCGGACCTGCAAAATGAGGTGCGGGCGGGGGAATGGGGCTTGATCGCCAAACAGTTTGCCCTCCAAAGCGCCGTCGTTTACCCTATTAAGCGCCAGGAAATCTGCTTTGGGCTGCTGGTGCTGGCGTCTCCGCGCTGGGGGATTACCCTATCCCTGGAGGAGTTGTCCTATCTGTCCATCGTCACGGGCACCCTGGCGGAGACGTTATACCATTTCGGGGCGGAACAGCAGCGACAGCAGGCTAAACGCCTGGAACAACCCCTGCTGAATGTGTTGGGGCGGCTGGGCCATTCAGCGGATCTCGACGGCCAGATTAGCGAGGTGGTGCGCGAAACCCAGCGCTTTATGGCCCCTACCCGCACCCGTGTGTTTTGGCTAGAGCCCAAGGGTAACTATTTTTGGCAGCGACAGCCCCGCCCCACTAGCCCCGATAAGGATCATGCCGTCACCCTACCCGTGGCCGAAGTGCGAGGGCTCTACCAAGCCCTCTGCCATCAACAACTGGTGGTGCTGGGGGAAAGTCGGGGGGCGCTGAATGCCGTAGTGCCCGACCGTTTGATGCAGCAGATTCAGGCCCAATCCATCATGGTGGCTCCCATTACTAGGGCGGAAGAATTGGTGGGGTTCCTGTCGGTGGAGGGCAGTTTGCCCCGCCTGTGGCAGGAGTCGGAAAAGCAGTTTTTGATGGGCATGGCTCGCTTGCTAAGCTTGGCCCTCCCCGTGGTGGCCCACCAAGAGGTGCAGCGCCACAGCCAAATTGAGCAGTCCCTTGCTACCGGAGTCATCCAGGGCATCCACGACGAGCGCGACTGGCGGCACGCCCTGCAAACCTGCTTTATCAACCTGCGGGAACACCTCGGCATTCAGCAGTTCTTTGTACTGGTGTTTAGTGCCGAACGCCAGACCTACGAGCTCTGTTTCCATGGGCAAGCCCACCGAGCGGCTGGGGTGAAACCCCTCTGGCCCAGTCTCGACGAGGTGGATTGGCATATGCTCGAACGCAGCACCTTACCCGTAGTGATCGACAACCTCTCCCAAGACTTGAGGCTGATGGCGTGGCGGCCCCATCTCTTGGAACTCGGAGCGGAATCGGTGATGGCCAGCAATGTCTCCCCCGGCCATGCACCGGAGGCAGGGTGGTTTCATACCAGCGTAGAAAAATGAGGATGGGTTGAGACCTC
>JBBAWV010000097.1:0-18602 GCA_040396995.1 Nodosilinea sp.
GCTGACTTAATCTTACCCTCCCTACTCGTCATCATTTTATTGACTAAGCACTAGTGCCCGCTCCCTTGAGTGGCCAGGTTATCCTGAAGGACGGCGAAACGTTGTCATTGGTGATGGGGAGAAGGGCATGGATCGGTATGCAACGCTGCGCGATATCGAAGGTCTGGATCCAAAGCGAGATCACCAGCGCATTTGTCATCTGCTGGCGGGCTATGAGTTCCCTTGGGATATGACGCGGGCGCTGGAGGTGGCGCTGCTGAGGACGTTTTGTGTGCCCAGCATTGCCCAATTGCTCGATAGAACGGGGGAGTTTCAGCACCATGCCCAAAAGCGCTATGACGATACGGGCATTGTGGTGTCGGAGGTGTTGAAGCAGGGGTACGATAGCCCCAGGGGCGAAGCCTTTATTCAGCGGATGAATGCCATCCATGGCCACTATGCCATTGCCAACGAGGACTTTCTCTATGTGCTGTCTACGTTTATCTATGAGCCGATTCGCTGGATAGATCGTTTTGGGTGGCGACCCCTAGGCGAAACCGAAAAGCTGGCCTGCTACTACTTTTGGGTAGCGGTGGGGCTGCGCATGGGGCTGCGGGATATTCCCCCTAGCTACGCGGCCTTTGACCAGTTTAATCGGGACTATGAGGCGGAGCGGTTCGCCTACCACCCCAGCAATCAGCGGGTTGCTAATGCCACGCGCTACATGCTGCTGTCTTGGTTTCTGGCCCCCATACGGTCGGTGGTGAATGGGGGGATTCCGGCGCTGTTGGATGAACCGTTGCTCAAGGCGTTGGGCTGGGCACCGTCCCCGCCTTGGCTTCAGACCATCGTTAAATCAGCCCTGGTCAGCCGCAGTCGTTGGCTTCGGCGGTTGCCTCCCCGCACCGAGGCCGATTTTTTTGTGGATCAGGCCATTCGCACCTATCCCCAGGGTTATACGCTGCAAGACATTGGCCCCACCACCCTCCAGGATCGGCTTAATGCACCTTAGCCAGTACGTCCTAGGCAACACACCTTAGCCAGTGCGCCCTAGTGGCCTGTGGCCCCGCTACAAACCGCCGCTGGGCGCTAAAATCGTATAGCCCATGGGCAGATAGATACATTAGCCGTTCGTTCGAGAGTAACTCCATGTCACAAGGTCAAGGATTTGGGTTTGGGTTAGGCAAAATGAAGGAGCTAACCGAAGCCTTCAAAAAAGCCCAGCAAATTCAAGAGGGTGCCAAGCAACTCCAGGAAGAGCTAGAGCAGATGGAGATCGAAGGCGAAGCGGGCGGTGGTTTGGTGAAGGTGATCATGAGCGGCAACCAAGAGCCCCGTGGCATTACCATTGCCCCTGATGCCCTGAATGAAGGCGTTGAGGTGTTGTCGGATCTGATCACCGCTGCGATGAAGGATGCCTATCAAAAGTCCACCTCCACCATGCGGGATCGGATGGAAGAATTGACCGGGGGGCTCAACCTGCCCGGAATGTAGGCGACAGGCGATCCCCTCGCCTTCAAACGAAAGACTGGGGCAACGTCTGGTGAAGCTGGATGAGGGGTAGCCTCGCGGTCTACGAATTTTTCTGGGAATGGCTATGGGCACACGCATTTTATTTGTTTGTCTTGGCAATATTTGCCGATCCCCCTCCGCCGAAAACATCATGAACCATCTGGTGCAGCAGCGGCAGTTGGGAGACCAAGTGGTTTGCGACTCGGCGGGGACGGCTAGCTACCATGTGGGTAGTCCGCCGGATCGTCGTATGACGGCGGCGGCTCAGGACTTTGGTATTACCTTGAAGGGCCAAGCGCGTCAGTTCTCCCCAGACGATTTTGAGCGCTTTGACTGGATCTTGGCCATGGATCGCCACAACTATCGGGATATTTTGGCCCTGGATGGGGCCAAGGCCCACAGTCATAAGGTCAAAATGATGTGCGACTATTGCCGTACCCACCCCGACCAAGAGGTTCCCGATCCCTACTACGGTGGCCCCGACGGGTTTACCTACGTCATTGAACTACTGATGGATGCCTGTGAGGGGTTTCTGGATCAGGTGATGGGCAATGCTGCAACCTCTTAGTCGTCGTGGCCAAACCCTTTTCGAGGGAAGCCGTTCCGAGACAAGCCGTTCTGAGAAAAGACATTCCGAGGACATCCGGTGGCTACAGTTTAGGCCATGGGATGGGTGGCGGCGATGGCGCTATGGGGTTTTATCCTTGGCTACCGTGGGGCTGAGCTTCCTGGCCACCCCTAGCCAAGCCGCTGAACGACTTATTATTTCCTATGGCGTCCTTGAGCGCACCATTTCTATCCAAGACATTGAAACCTTTGCTGCCACGGGGCAGCTTACCCCCCAATTGCGGGCCTACAACCGCTATTTGCAATTTTCCCAGGCCCAACTCAATCAGGTGCAGCGGGTGTTAACCACCCCCGTCGAGACAATCACCCCGGTTGGCATCGCCCAGTTTCTCTATACCCAGCAGGGTGAACGGCTCCTGCGAGAGCTAACCCGTGTGGTGCGCACCCCGGCGCGGGTGAGCGATTTTTCTGCGCTGCGGGCCGCGCTCATTTTAGGGGCTGTCAACGCCGAGGCAGGGGTCACGCTTCTGGATGTGCTGCGAGCCTACCCCCTAGAGGCCATTCGCATTGATCTTTCAGAAGGATTTGTGGTTGCTGAGGAAATTAACCGAGCGATTGTGCAATCCTCCCAGGCTGTGGCGCTGGTGCAAAATCTAGCCCAGCAAGAGGCGGAGGCAACCCCCCTAGCCCCAGCGGAGGTTTCGGATCTGTTGCGCCTGCTTCAGGGATCGCGATCCTACGGGGTGCAGTCGATCAGCCGCGCCCTTCCCGGCCTAGACCGCCCTGCCAACCTCTACCTGCCCCAACTGCGGGACGGCCAAACGGCTCCGAGGGCAGGCTTTCCCCTGGTGATGATTTCCCACGGGTTAGGCAGTAATCGCCACAGCTATACCTATCTAGCTCAAACCTTGGCCAGGGCGGGCTTTGCCGTCGTCGCTATCGAACATGCTGGCAGCAACGATGAACAATTGGTCGCTCTACTGGAGGGTCGTACCGCCGAAGTGGTGCCCGACGAAGAGTTTCTCCGTCGCCCCCAGGAGATGACTCAGGCGATTGACGCGCTCCAAAACCTCCAGAATGGCGAATCTACCCTGCCGATCCGCCTGGACTTTAGCCGCATTGGCACCGTGGGCCAGTCCTTCGGGGGCTATACGGCCTTGGCCCTCGCTGGGGCCACCTTTGACCTAGAAACCCTCGCCGCCGAATGTCCTCCGGCGGTGCTCACCTTTAACCCCTCGCTACTATTGCAGTGCCAAGCCACCAACCTGATCGATCCTCGCCAGCAACTTCAGGATCGGCGGATCAGCTCCATTTTCATCATGAACCCGGTGGGTAGTGCGCTGTTCGGCCCAGAGGGCTATCACCGCATCACCATCCCCGTAATGATGGTCGGCAGCGCCGTGGATACGGTGGCCCCAGCCTTCCCAGAACAAATCAAGCCCTTCACCTGGCTGTCTACCCCCGAACGCTACCTGGTCTTGCTGGATCGAGGCACCCATTTTTCAGTGATTGGCGACGTGCCCGCCGAGGAACAACCCCTGCCCATTCCCCCAGAAATTATCGGCCCTCGCCCCGATTTGGCCCAAGCCTACATGCAGGTGCTGGCCCAAGCCTACTTTCAACTCACCCTCAACCGAGACGAGCGCTTTCGGCCCATGGTGCAAGCGGCCTTTGTCCAAGCCATTAGCAACAACGATTTTCCCATGCACCTCAGCACCACCCTGTCTGCCGAAGGGTTAGACGCGGTTCTGCAACCACAACCCTAGGGCCAGGGCATCACCCTAGGCCGGACGCTGGCGGCGGCAATACTGCACTAGGCCGATGAATAGGGCAATGCCTACCGCGTACTTGAGGCCATTGGGAATCCAGGGTTGGGGCGAAAAAAAGCCTTCGATGATGCCCGCCATCACCAGCAGGGTGATGATGCCATAGAGCAGCCGCACCGCCTGGAGACCGTAAATCCGCAGGGCATCGGCACGACGGTAGGCTCCCGGCAACAAAATGCTGCGGGCCAGCAACAACCCCGCCCCCCCCGCCATAAAAATGGCCGGAAGTTCCAGCGACCCATGGGGAAACACAAAGGCCCATAGATCCCAGGCGAGGCCAGCCTGGGCCACCAACACGCCCACACAGCCAATCATCAACCCGTTGAACAGCAGCAGATAGACCGTAAAGGCTCCCGGCGGCGTGAGGAGTGGCACACTGGGCATAAACATGGCAATGCCGCCAATCATCGCCCCCAGGGAAACGCCAATGTTGTTGATCATGATCTGGCTGGAGGCAACGGGTTCCACACCGAGGATCGACACTGTCCAGAGTTCTTGGCTGGTTTTCACTTCTTCTACAAACTCTTGGCCCAGTACCGATGTTAGAAAGGCTGGATCCTGCCACGAAAACCACCAGCCCACCAGCCCGCCCAGCCCAAACAATGCTGTGGCGATGGCGGTGTAGGGCCAGGTTTGTTGCACCGTTTCCGGAAAGCCGTAGCGGTAGAAGTCCAAAAGTTCCTGCCATTCCTGCCGCCGAGAGCCTTGGTAAATTTGGCGATAGCCTCGGCTGGTGAGTTGTTGTAAATCCTTAATTACCGCCTGCCCTACGGCGTTGCTTTTGGCGCGGGCCAAGTCCGCCGATACGGAACGGTAGAGGCTGGCCATTTGCCGCACCTGCACCCCCGAAAGACTGTTCAATCCCTTTTTCTCGGCTCGCTGAAGCAGGGCATCCAACTGCCGCCAACTGGCCTCGCGGCGAGCCATCCAACGCTGAACATTCATGAAGTAAATCGGGAAAAACGGGAACCTCAACCGCAGTGTAGGCTACTCTCAAGGTCTAAGACTACCCCCAGTGGCCCTTGCTCTGGGCAACCACCGGGGACACTGTTCCATCGATGGCAGGTTTTTTTCATGGGTTTTTCCGATGCTCCTAGCGCCCCCCTTGGCCCCCTCAATCCTGGCGATGTGGTGAGTGCGGCCCTACGGCTGTACCGGGATCGTTTCAAGACCTATCTACAACTATCGGCCCTAGCCACTCTCTGGATTTTTGGGGGCATTCTGGGGATGGCGGTGACCATCGGTCTGTTAGCGGGTGTTTTGGGGGCTGTGGGTGGCGAGGGCCTGGCCATTGTCGGCGGATTGTTGGGGGTGCTGGTGGGCTTTGTGCCGTTGCTCTACGGCATGGCAAAGTACACCATGATCTCCAGCGTCATTGGGCGGCTGTCCTTTCGCGATCTCATCAACCAGCCCGAAACCTCCTTGGACGTACGCCGTGACCTCAACCCGAAGCTGGGTCAGTTTCTTTCCCTGAGCTTTTTGCTGGCCCTGGCCTTTATGGCGGCCTATCTTGTCTCGGCCCTGGCGGCGGCGCTGGTGGGCGTTGGCGCTGGCTTGGTGGTGGGCGGCATTTTGGGCGCTCTGACGAACAGCACCGTGGGCGGAATTGTGGGGTCGATTCTAGGGGTGTTGCTGGGGATCGCCCTCTTCACCCTAGGGCTGATTTGGGTGGTGTCCCATTTGTTTATTCCCGATGTGGTGCTGGCGGTAGAACCCAATCAAGACGCAGGAAGCAGCCTCAGCCGCAGTTGGGAACTCACCCAGAAATCCATTGGCCGCATCCAGATTGTCTTTTTGGCCACGTTTTTAATTCAGGTGCCTGTCCTCTCCGTCACCAACTACTTGCCCAGCCTCTTCTTTTTCTTCTTGCCCGATAGCGTCACCATGATGGTTATCAGCCAGGGGATTGGGCTCATTCTTAGCTTTGCAGGCAGCATTTTGATTCTGCCCATCTGGCAGGCGGTTAAAGGCGTTTTATACTACGACCTTCGCAGCCGCCGAGAAGGCTTAGATTTGGAATTGCGCTAGCCTTCATAAGATCCCAGGGTTCTCGAAGAACCCTGAGATCTGTTCCCTGGGGGGTTAGGTAAGATTGTGTACAAGCCATTTCCCGAAAAAAGTTCCCGACCTGCCCTATGCTTACCTTTGCCCCCTGGGACTTTATGCTGCAAGCCTACGTGGATGACCAAGGCTTGGTAGACTATGGCCGCTGGCGGCAGGAATCGATGACCATGCTGGCGGACTGGTTGGCGGAATTGCAAACCGTCGTTGTGGCCGATCTCCCCCCAGAGGAGCACCTCGCCTTTTGGCTGAATCTCTACAATGCGCTGATGGTGCAGGAGGTCCTGCTACGCTATCCCATCGCCTCCATTCGGCCCAAGATTCTGGGTATTCCCAACTGGCTGGGGTTACTGGTGTTCCTCAGCCGCCCAGTTTATCGGCTCAACGGCCAGCCCCTCAGCCTCAACCACATCGAACACCGCAAACTACGAGCCACCTTTGCCGATCCGCGTATTCACTTCGCCCTCGTCTGTGCCTCCGTCGGTTGTCCTATCCTGCGCAACGAAGCCTACCTGCCCGGTATCGTCGAAGCCCAACTTGACACAGACACCCAGCGCTTTCTCAATAACCCTGAAAAAGTCCGCTACGCCGCCGACCAAGACATCCTCTATTGCAGCAAAATCTTTCAGTGGTACGAGGCCGACTTTCTGGCGGCGGCTCCCTCCATTGCGGCTTACATTGCCCAGTACAACCCCCAAGTGCCCAAAACTGCCACCGTCCGCTACCTCCCCTACAACTGGAGCCTCAACCAACTCACAGGCTAAGCCCAACCTCAAGCCATCATCCAGCCCTGGGCAAGCAAGGTCAGCCTCTCGCTGATCTGGGTACACCCCCTCCGTGGCCCGACAACGATGATGCAGGATTTCACTCAACTCCCGAATCCCGTGGGAGCGGTTATGTGAGAATGATCGTTGTCGCCTCCCATCGTTTTATGTCTACTCGTCCCGCTTCTGTCGAAAAAATTGTCAGCCGTTTTCAGCAAACCGCCGACCCCAAGCGCCGCTACGAGCAGTTGCTGTTCCTGGCCAAAAAGCTAGATCCCCTACCAGAGGAGTGCAAAACCCCGGAAAATAAGGTGCAGGGCTGTGTGTCCCAGGTGTTTGTGATCGCTGACCTAGTGGAAGGCAAGGTGCAGTACCAGGCGGATTCTGATGCTCAAATTACTAAGGGTCTTGTGGCCTTTTTGGTGCGGGGGCTTAATGGCCTCACGCCCCAGGAAATCGTTGACCTCAGCCCCGATTTCATCAAAGACACCCAGCTCGATGTCAGCCTCACCCCGTCGCGGGCCAATGGGTTCTACAACATTTTCAAAAAAATGCAGGCTCTCGCGGCTGGATTTCTGGTAGCCTCGTCGGCCCAAGGTTAGGCCCATTGTCCATGGGTACCGATAGGGTTCAAACCAGCCACCCGCTTCAGGGCGAAACCATTGCGGCCATTGCCACGGCGATTGTACCGCAGCAGGGCAGTGTGGGAATCGTGCGGCTGTCGGGGGCCACAGCGTTGACCATTGCCAAGGCGTTGTTTCGGGCTCCAGGGCGGCAACCTTGGGAAAGCCACCGCATTCTCTACGGCTATGTGCAAGACCCCACCACGGGGCAAACGGTGGATGAGGCGTTGCTGATGCTGATGCTGGCCCCCCGTTCCTACACCCGCGAGGATGTGGTGGAATTTCACTGCCACGGTGGGGTGATGGTGGTGCAGCAGGTGTTGCAGTTGTGTTTGAACCAGGGGGCTCGACTGGCCCAGTCCGGAGAATTTACCCTGCGGGCCTTTTTGAATGGGCGGCTCGACCTCACCCAGGCGGAGGGGGTAGCGGATTTGGTGGCGGCGCAATCCACCCTGGCGGCGAGGACGGCCCTGGCGGGGGTGCAGGGCAAGCTAACTCAGCCCATCCGCGCCCTGCGTTCCCGCTGCTTGGATATTTTGGCAGAAGTCGAAGCCCGCATTGACTTTGAAGACGACCTGCCGCCTTTGGATGAGGCGGCTGTTCAGCAAAACCTGAGTACTGTCCTCACCGAAGTCAGTGCCCTACTGGCCACGGCGGAACAGGGGGAGCGTCTGCGCACGGGGCTAAAGGTGGCCATTGTGGGCCAGCCCAACGTGGGCAAATCGAGCCTGCTGAATGCCTGGAGCCGGACGGATCGTGCCATTGTCACCGACCTGCCGGGGACGACCCGCGATGTGGTGGAGTCGCACCTGGTCGTAGGCGGCATTCCGGTGCAGGTGTTGGATACGGCGGGCATCCGCGAAGCCACCGACCAGGTGGAGCAGATCGGCATCGAGCGCTCTCGGCGGGCGGCCCAGGCGGCAGATTTGGTGTTGTTGACCATCGATGCCACAGCGGGCTGGACGGAGGCGGATCAGGCCCTCTACGATTTGGTGCAGGATCGACCTTTGATTGTGGTGATCAACAAACGAGACTTAGTGGACGAGGCCGTGACTATCCCGCTACCCGACGCTAACGTAGCCACGGTTTATACCGCCGCCGCCCAAAATCAGGGCATCGACGCTTTAGAACAGGCTATCCTCCAAGCCATTCACGCCGACCAAATCGCCCTGGGTAATTTGGAGTTTACTCTCAACCAGCGCCAAGCCGCCGCCCTCACCGAGGCCCAGATTGCCTTGCGTCAGGTGCAGCAGACCATCGACGGTCAATTTCCCCTTGATTTTTGGACGATTGACCTGCGTACCGCTATCCACGCCCTCGGATCCATAACCGGGGATGAACTGACGGAATCCATGCTAGACGAGATTTTCAGCCGTTTTTGCATCGGCAAATGAGGTCATGGACTAGCGACCCATGTTTACCATCGATCCGCCAATAGATCTCACAATTCCCCTTGTTGCCTGCTGAGGAGCCAAGCCCTACGATGACCAAGCCCTGGGTACAACTGGATACCTACGATCAATCCTGGTATGACCCAGGTCGGTCTAAGGTGGTGATTTTGTGGTGGTGGCTGTTGCAAGGGGTGATCTTTCCCCTCACACTCCACGGTCACCATGCCCCCCGACGGTGGCTATTGCGGCAGTTTGGGGCCAAGGTGGGCAAGGGGGTGATGATCCGCCCCACGGCCCGGTTTACCTATCCCTGGAAAATTACCATCGGCGACTATAGCTGGATTGGCGATGACGTGGTGCTCTACAGCCTAGGGCCAATCACCATTGGCGATCACTGTGTGGTGTCCCAAAATAGCTACCTCTGCACCGGGAGTCACGATGTGGGCGACCCCCAGTTTGGCCTTCAGGTGGCCCCCGTGGTGTTGGAAAATGGCGTCTGGGTGGCGGCGGATTGCTTCCTTGCTCCTGGGGTCACGGTGGGGGCTAATAGCGTCGTTGGCGTCCGCAGCACGGTGTTGAAGCCGCTACCCCCTGGCCACATGTGCTACGGCAACCCCTGTCGCGCCGTGCAACCCAGAGCCGTGAAAACCCCGCCCCAGCCATCGGAAACCTAACGCCAAGGCGAGAGCCACCTAACGCAGCAGCTATGCCACCAACGCGCTAGAAAACCCAGCCGCAGGGAGCCTTCACGCTAGATCAACAGATCTAGGCCGATCTCATACCAAATCCTAATCGAATAACCCCGATTCCCAGCCCAGCAAATCGTAGGGGCGAGGTCTCCTCGCCCGCTGATACCGGGGGCAAACAAGTCGGATTTGGTATCAGTAGATCACAAAGTCTCCGCGCAAAAGAGAATGTTTGTGATCTACTGACGCTAGAAAAACCACTCTAGAAAAACCAACCGTAGCTATGTAGCCCCTTGCCAAGGATATTCACCCCTAGGTAGCACACCCAGACCACGGCAAACCCAGTAGCCGCCAGGATCGCAGGACGACGCCCCTGCCAGCCCTTGGTGATGCGAGCATGGAGGTAGGCGGCAAACACCAGCCAGGTGATCAGCGCCCAGGTTTCTTTGGGATCCCAGCTCCAATAGGAGCCCCAGGCTTCATTGGCCCACACCGCCCCAGCAATGATGCCGATGGTGATGAGGGGAAAGCCCAGGCCAATCATTCTGTAGCTGATGTTATCGAGGGTGTCGGCTAGGGTGAGGCGTTGGGGCGAAAGTTGGACAGTCTGGCGCGTCAGTACCGCAGGCTTTTCGATCACCGCCGTACCACCGCCGCCAAGGGTAACTTCCCCAGCAGCGTCAGCGCTGGCTGGGACGGCCTGGGGCTGGCTGGCCCGCTGAACCTTGAGATCGCGAAAACCGCCTGTGCCCACGGAACTGCCCTTGAGTTCCACGGCTTGGCCACGGGTAACGATCAAAAAGGCAATCGCCAGCAAAGACCCCACCAGCAGGGCCGCGTAGCTAATCAGCATGACGCTGACATGCATCATCAACCAGTTGGATTTGAGGGCGGGTACCAATGGCTCGGCCCCCTGCATGTTGTCGGGCAGGGAGAGGGCGGCAAAGGCGGTAATGGCCATGGCGATGGGGGCGGTGACGGCTCCCACCAGAAGGCTGCGGCTCATGCGCTCGGCCACCAGATGCATGGCGGTAATGCCCCAGGCCAGGGCAAACAGCGACTCGTAGAGATTGCTCATCGGGAAGTAGCCAGCTTCAATCCAGCGGGCGATGAGCAGAGCCGCTATGGTGAGGTTGCCCACGGCCATCCCGGCAGTACCGAAGCTGGGGAGCAGGCTAACCTGGGGAAAGGCAACGCCACACCAGTAGAGCAACATGGTGGCAAACAGCACCGCAAAGGAGGCGTTGTCTAGCCAGCCCTGGAGCGCAATCAAATCCATAGCACATTATTTAAAGAAGGGTCTGCTTCTATCCTAGCGAGTTTTGCCCACCTCACGGCGTTGCGGGGATGGGTTCTGGCGCTGGGGCCGGTTCGGTCTCCGGGCTGGGCTCGGGGCTGGGCTCGGGGCTGGGCTCCGGTTCTGGGGCAGCGGGGGCGGCTCCCTCAGAACCGGGGAGTGGCCCTGGGCGGTTGCCCCGTTGCAGGGTGGCCATGATGTCGTAGCGTACCTGGCGATCATTCAACACCGTGGCGGTAACGCCAATACTCTCTAGGGCGGCGGCACTAATCAGCCCCTCGGTGGGCACGGGGGGCAGCAGTAGACTGTTCTCAACCGCGATCATGTCCTTCAGGTTGATGAAAAAGTGGCCATTGTTGGGCCGAGGTGCCCTGCCCGTCGCCGCTTGAAAGGCGGAGGATGAGGCCAGGGTGCGGTTGGGGCGGGGGACGATCAAATCCGTCACCCCTCGTCCGGCGGTTAAAAAGACCACATCACCCTCTAGCCAGCCGTGGGCCAAGGTGAGGGACTCGAAGGGAGCCACCCACTGGGTCATGGCGACACCGTCCTGCTCCACCGTTTCCACCCGAAAACGATAGCGGTCGGCCATCACCGCATCCAGCCGCTCTAGGGCGGTGGTGGCGGCTTCTCGGTCGCTGGCTTTCACCATCATCACCAGGGCCGGGTTGGGCAGGGTTTGGGTTCCTTCCTCCGAACTCTCTGGGGATGGGGGAGCCAAGATACCCAGGGCCATTTCCCCTCCCATCCAGGGCAGCAGGTCTTCCTCTAGTACTAACCCGGTGGTGGACTGAAGGCTAAGGGCCATGTCCTCAGGGCGAAGGGGAAAGGTCGCCGACAGTTGTTGCCCCGCCTGAAAATCTTCCCAAAACTGCTGAAAATTGCCCGTAGAGAGCATGATTAAGGTGCTGGCGGGCAGCCGTTGGGGCATTTGATCCGCCTGGTTGCTGGTGTCAAAGGCGAGCGGCCCCTGATCCAGCCAGCTAATGGCCTGGATGGCTAACCCCTGATTTTCCACCAACACCGCCGCCACCAACGCCCTGGGGGTGCTGAGGGCATTTAAACGGTTGGCCGGAATCGGCGGGTCGGCGGTGTTGGCGAGGGTCTGCACCGCCGAGGGCATATCCACATAGAGGCGGGCAAGGGCGCGAGATTGTTCCACCTGCTCGAAGGCTTTGGTAAACCCAGGCCGTTCTACCACCGATTGATTGTCCCGAAAGGCATCAATGGACTGGCGCAGCAGCGACACCTGGGCACTGACGAGGGCTAGGTTGGGGGTCAGCACCGCCGCATAAATAGGTGCTCCCTCGGCCCCCTCAATCTGCTGGATAGACACCCCACGATAGGGGTTTTCGCCAATATCCTCGGCCTGCACCAAGCGGTTGCCTAACCCCTGCTGCGCTTGCCCTACATTACTAATTGGCAGAGCCACCACCACATTCGATCCCAGCGCTCCCTCCGGGTCATTTAGGGGCGACACACCGGGCCGATCCGAGGGCAACACCGCCAGGGTAATTTCGGAGCCCACCCAAGGTTTCACGTCGGCACCAAAATTGAGCCCCGCCTCCGTGAGCAGTTGATCCCGCCATTCCACCAGTGCCTGGTCGAACTGGGCCTGGGTTTCGGGGGTGCCAAATTGCCGCAACCGTCGCCATTGGCCCTCATCGGTGGAGAGGGAGAGCACCAGAACAGCATCGTCGGGGATGGCATTGGCCCCCGCCGGGAGCCCCTGAACCAGGCTGCTGCGCCGCCCCATCGTCCAAAAGGCCAACGCTCCACCACCCACCACCAGCGCCGCGCCAATCGCCACCACCAACGATGGTTTCGCCTTCAACCTCTGAAACACCATAGTCCAGCCAGAACGGGATTTTGCCCTGCCACTCTAGCAAACAACAGCCAGGATGGCGCAATGAACGGAGATCGATGGGATGCTGATTTGGTATGGTGCGAGGAAACCGAGATCTTCAGGAACAGCGATGGCAATACCAATCACGCTAACGGCCCTTTCTCCCTGGGCAGTCGGTGCGCTTTTAAATACGGCCCTGCTGGGAATCGCTTGGGGTCTACCCAAAAAGCTGCTCACTCCGGCAGGATACCTCCACGCCTGGGGATTAGGGGTGCTGGTGTGGGGGGCGCTGGGCTGGCGGGGCTACGCCGTGGTGATGGTCTACTTTTTGCTGGGCTCGGCGGTAACGCGGGTGGGCATGGATCGCAAACTGGCGGCAGGCATTGCCGAGGGACGGTCGGGGGTACGGGGGCCAGAGAATGTCTGGGGATCGGCCCTGGTGGGTGCCCTCTGTGCCTTGGCGTTGGTCGGGCTGTCCCTGGGGTTTGCCACGAGAGAAGCCGATCCCTGGCCCCCGTTGTTGGTCCTCGCCTACGTCAGTAGCTTTAGCACCAAACTGGCCGACACCACCGCCAGCGAAGTGGGCAAAGCCTACGGCAAACGCACCTTCTTAATCACCACCCTTCAGCCTGTGCCCCCCGGCACCGAGGGAGCCGTTAGCCTAGAGGGCACCTTAGCAGGGTTAGTCGGTGCCCTGGCCATTGCTCTCACGGGGTGGGGCGTTGGGCTGATCCCGATCTGGGGCATGGGGGTATGCCTCGTCGCCGCCTTTATTGCCACCAACCTGGAAAGCGTCATTGGCGCAACCCTGCAATCCCAGCTTCCTTGGCTCACCAACGAGGTAGTCAACATCATCAACACCGCTATCGGAGCCACGCTAGCGTTGATACTGGGCTACGGCTGGCTGCAATGGGCCTAGCTACGGGGGCCAGAAGCCTCAAAAAATTAAGCCCCAATACGCGGCCCATCCCCTGTAAAGATTTTGATCTAAGTGCCTCGGAGAGTCTGCGTAAATACACGAGCTATTTTCGCTTCTTTACCCCTTGTTCGTTCCCACAAGAGGGCCACAATAAACCCAGGCTTCGCCTTTCTCAGGAAACTTTACTAAAAAAATATGTCTTTCATCCGGATTCCAAAGGCAAGCTAGTGAATTTCCGTAGCCCAAAATTCCGTAGGTCTGCTGTCGTTGATTTGACCTTTCATCAGCGTTAATAGAAATATAAGGTTCCTGACTAGTTTGTAATTGTTGTCCATGTTATTCAGGGGGCGTCTACCCTCAGAAGCGATCACTACCCATGGACGCTGACTGGGGTGTAACGATAGAAATCTATGAAAAATGAAACTTCGACCGCTCGGTTTTTCCGCTCCTACCGCCTTCTCACCGCCATTGGTATCCTATCCCTAGGGGCGATGCTGACCTTCCAAGCCTTCGGTATTGAATCAGCGGCCAGCGCCAATAGCCGCGACGAGTTCCCAGGACGGCGGCAGGGCGGCGGTACCCACTGGGTGCTACCCGCAGGCACCGATTCCTAATGGATTTCCCCGTCGCAAAAGCACTTCCTCTAGGCAACGGGTCAGGATAACGCCCTGTGGGTAACGGTTTGTAGAGAAGCGATGAGGGGAGAGCGCCTAGCCCCTAACGATATTCCTAAAGCCAACAACTAGAAAAAAGTAAGCGGCAGCAGATTTCGGTCTGCTGCCGTTTTTATCGTTGATTGCTTGCCCTAGGCTGTCCGGCTCTCCTTGACTTGGTGTGGAACAGAAGCGCAAGATGCCTATTCTGCATCAATACCACATCAGCGCCCCTCTGCTCCGGCTCGATTACTGAGGTTGTTGAAGATAACCTTCGGCAAGGGCGATGAGTCCCAACGTGCCTGCTAGACTCATCCATGCTCCGAGGGCTCCAAGGGTCGCTAAGGCCAGAGCAATGAGGCCCGTTAACCCCATGTAACCTAGGGTGATGGCGACGGAGGGTAGGCTCCGCTGATGGAGGCGCTGGTAAAGATGGGTGCGGTGGGCCTTGAATAGGTTCTCGCGACGGAACAGTCGTCGAAACAGGGTATAGATAGCATCTCCGGTGATGGGTAGGGTGAGGGCTAGCAGTATCCAGTGCTGATGAGGGGCCATCATCAGGGCTAAACCCAGGGCTCCCCCCAGGGTCGTACTGCCGACATCGCCCATAAAAATCTTCGCGGGGGGCCAGTTCCACCCCAGAAAGCCTATCAAAGCCGCCGCGAGTAGCCACCAAATTGACTGTGGCAAGTACCAGGCTAGAAAGGCAAACTGCACCAGACTTACGCCACCCACCAAGCCATCGAGCCCGTCCATGAAATTGGTCAGGTTGACCAGGGTTGTGAATCCCAGCAAGGTTAGGCTGATCGCCAGGAGTGTGCCCCCCAGCCCCAGGGGCGAGAGCCACGGTTGGGGGAAGGGGCCAAAACAATAGATCGCCAGGCCTGCACTGAGAAGCTGAACCCCATAACGGGTCCGAGCTGAAAGCGAGTATAGATCGTCCAAATAGCCGATGATCGCTAGGGGAAGCAGAACCACCACCACGGATATCAGGGTCAGTGGGTTAGTTTCGGGCTTGAGCCATAGCAGAAACGGTAGGGCGAGGAGGAAGGCGACCCAAAACCCTAACCCGCCGCCCCGGGGGGTCGGAGTGGTATGGGAACTGCGCTGGTTTGGGATATCTAGCAACGCAACCCTGAGGCGCTGGCGAATAAGGTTGACCAGCAGGGCGCTGACAAGGGCAATGAGGGGTAGGAGAATGGGCATGGGAAACAGCGGTGGCGTCTACGGGCGCGGGTCAATGGCCGAGGAAAATGCCTCATCATGATAAACGGCTGTAGTAAGCATGGCCAATTAATTCTCGCCAAGCCAGATCAGTCTCTTGCAAGGCATCGGCGTTGGGCAAAATAGCCAGAATGCTCAAGGGCTGGGCAAGATTGGCATAGAAATCGACGGGGTAGGGCACAACGGTAAAGCCCACCCGCTCGAAGAGTCGCTGAGCACGGGGCATATGAAATGCCGAGGTGACGAGCAGAATTTTCCTGTCCGGGCCAAGCAACGCCTTAACGGACTCAGCCTCGGACACCTTCTGCAGGAACTCGCCCTCAGGCTCCTGATCGGGTTTCTAGGGTAGCCAGCCCCCAGTGAAAATCAGTCGAGGTGCTTTGCCCGCCATAACTCCAGCCCACCCCAAAACCGATCACTCAACACCGGGGTGCTGCACAGCCAAAACAGCGTTACCTCCGCCCAAATCGGCGAACGACGCTGGCCCACGAGGCCCAGAATCAGCAACCCTAGAATGAGACCGATTGGCAGCAGTAGAATAGGCAAAATTTTGTGGAGGTAAATCACCGGCTCGATCCACCGCAGCAGTGCGATTGGTGGCTAACAAATCGGTGTCCAGGTTCTCGCCGCCTCTCGGTACCGAGAGGACGAATGATTTATGCAGGATAACGCCACGTTCATGAAATAGCCGAATAGGGCTCTATAGCCTGATTTTTGGGCAGCACAAATTACCCCAGGCCAAAAGACCTGGGGTAAACAAGAGATGAATTAATTAATGAAGGGGAAAGGGTGTCTACGGGAGCCGTAATCAGCAGTGGTGAAGCGTTACCGTTTTTGGGCCTGCTGGAAATATTGGGCGGTCAGCCGTAAACTCTGATCGACGCTGACGGGAGGAGACCAGCCTAGGAGGGCTTGGGTTTTGCTGATGTCAACCTGTAGTGAACCGCATAACCGTTGGGCGAGGGCAGGTTTACCGATGATTTGCGCTGCACCCTGTAATAGCGGCACTGGCACGGGGAGCAGTCGGGCAGGTTTGTCTAGCGCTTTGGCAAGGCGTTTGATTAGGTCGGTGGTTGAGAGGTCTTCGTTATCACTTACCAAAAAGGTCTGGTTAGCGGCAGCAGGGTGGGTTAGGCAAGTTGTGATCAAATCAACAAGATTGGGAAGAGCCACCAAACTACGACGGTTGTGAATGGCACCGAGGGGTAGGGGATAGCCCGTGTTCACCAACTTAATCAGCCGCTCCATGTTGCCAGGATTGCCAGGGCCATACACCAGAGGGGGCCGAATGATGGTGTAGGTCATTTCGGTGCCTTGAGTCTCCTGGATTAGGGCTTGCTCGGCGGCAAGCTTGCTGCGGCCATAGGGGGTATCAGGCCGACAAGGAGAATCAGGCGTGAGCACTTGATCGCTGAGGGTGGCCATGGCTCCAATGGAACTGATGAAGATGAAGTGCTTGACCCCGGCTTCAATGCTTTGCTGCACGAGGTTGGCGGTGCCTGCGGTGTTGACCTCGTAAAAGGCTTGTTCGGGGTTAGGATGGGTGTCATTTATTTGATGGGCACGGGCGGCAAGGTGAATGACCGTATCAATGCCCTGAAGTGCCGCAGTCCAGTCAGTCTGTTGATTAATGGAGCCTACAACAGTAGCCTGGAGATAGCCAAGAACTGGGAAACGTAGGGTGGGGTGAAGCTTAAATTGGGTGATGCTTTTAAGGTGTTGGGCCAAGGTAGTGCCTACAAAACCAGTGATGCCAGTAAGGAGAATCTGCACGGCGATAGGATGAAAAGTCCAGGGTGGACGGCTAAAACAGCCGCATTAGTGATTCTAGATTCTAGAATTTTGAGAACAAGGATGGCCAAATAAAACGGTCTCGTACTGCTTGGCTGCTCGATCAATGTGGTAGTACTGCTGATAAAGCAGGTGAGCATTGTGCCCTAGCGTGTCTACATGATCGGGTTGGTTGGAAAGCGTTTTGATAGTTTTGGCTAAGCCGACCGGGTCACCTGGAGAGAGGTTGATGCCGCAGTTATGTTGGCTGAGCAGTTGCTCTAAGTAGGAACCAGGTGTAGACAGAGAAAGAATGGCTCGGCCAGCGGCAAGCATACCGTAAAGCTTACAGGGAGCAACAATTTGTTCAGCGCCAGGAATAAGGCTGACCAAAGATAAATCGCAGGCAGTGAGAGTATGGGGTAACTGCTGACGAGGCTGAAAGGGTAGCAATAGCAAGTTAGCTAGCTCATATCTATCCTGATAGTCGATCAGAATTGAGCGCTTTGAACCGTCTCCGATAAAGACAAACTGTATGGGCTCATCGCGCAACAGATAAATGGCTTCGGCGATGGTTCCGATGTCGTGGAGGCGACCGATGTTGCCGGAGTAAAGTACGGTGAAGATTTTGTCAAGGCCGTGCTGCTGGGCGAAGGGGTTGGTGGCCTTAGGCTGGGGATCAATGGGCTCCACGGCCCAGTTTTCAATCACCTGGAGCTTACCCTGCAAGGGGGGGTGGGTTTTCTCCAGGTAGGTTTGCATGGCCGGGGTGAGGACGATGGTGTGCTCAGCCTGGCGGCAGATAAAGGCCATTAGGGCCTGGAAAAATTGGTAGGGCAGGCCGTTGGCTTTCAATACCCCGCTGAGGGCGGCGGATTCGGGGAAAATATCTTGAAATAGAAAGGTGTATTGACCGCCCTTGAGGTATCTAAAGGCGAGGCCGAGGAGACCAGCGTAGGGGGGGTTGCTGGCGATCAGCAGGGGGGTGTTTTTGGGCAGCCGAAGAACATAGCCCAGGCCGCTGAGCAGGAAGGTCAGGGACGCCAGGGCTTTGCTGGCGATGGAGTGACCCTGCTGAAGGCGGGTGGAGGCCCGGGTGATGGTGACCTGGGGCAGGGGGGTGGAGGCGGGGGTGCTGGTGAAGACTTGAATGGGGTAGCCGGATTGGGCCAGGTGGAGGGAGAGGTTGGTGAGGAGTTGGGCGGTGGAGGTGTGGCTGGGGTGGAAGTGTTGAGATATAAAAGTGAGAGATTTCATGGGCACTGGTTCATTAAAGTAGGAGAGCCTCAACGCCTGTGGGATTGAGCAATTCGGCCATTGAGGTCGGACGGATTGTGAATCCCATGGCCATGGCCGGGGTGGTCTTGCCCCTGAGCCTCCAGTGGGGACGTACCTAATTATGGATCAACCGCTGAACCTCCAAACTTCGCTGTATGAAGTGGATCCCTCAAACTGGACAGGGGGCTAAGCTCTGAACGACTCAAACA
>JBBAWV010000098.1:0-18535 GCA_040396995.1 Nodosilinea sp.
GGGGTTGACCGTGGATCTGGTACCCCTGACGGAGGCAGAGAATTTTCCCGGCAGCGTTGGCATTGACTACCCCTACCTGGCCGACGAAACCAAGCCAGGGATGCAGGTGTTGCTGGATGACGGCCTGCTGGAACTAGAGGTGGAAGACGTGGTGCCCCCCAAGGTGATCTGCCGGATCATCCAGGGCGGGCCGCTAAAAAGCCGCAAGGGCGTGAACCTGCCGGATCTGAATCTGCAACTGCCCTCCCTCACCGAAAAAGACAAACAGGACGTGGAGTTTGGCATCTCCCAAGGGGTTGACATCATCTCCCTCAGTTTTGTACGACAGGCCGCAGATATCGTCGCCTTGAAAGCACTGCTGGCGGCCAAGGGCGGTGCTGATATTCCAGTGCTCGCCAAAATTGAAAAACCCCAGGCCATCCGCAACCTAGACGAAATCCTTTCGGTGGTGGATGCCATTATGGTGGCGCGAGGCGACCTGGGGGTGGAAATGCGGGCGGAGCGGGTGCCCTTGCTGCAAAAGCGGATCATTCGGGAATGCAAGGAGCGTAATATCCCTGTTATCACCGCCACCCAAATGCTGGAGAGCATGATCCACAACCCCCGCCCCACCCGTGCCGAAGCCAGCGACGTGGCCAATGCCATCATCGACGGCACCGATGCGGTCATGCTCTCCGGGGAGTCCGCCGTGGGTTCCTTCCCGGTGCAGGCGGTGCAAATGTTAGCCCGCATTGCCCGCGACGTTGAACAGGATCTGGCCTTTATCAACACTCCCGCATCCCAAAGCGACGAAACCCACGCCTTGGCCGAAGCTCTCAACGTCATTGACGACACCCTCAACCTGCGGGCCATCGTCTGCTTCACCGAAACCGGATACACCGCCAAAATTGCCTCCGGCGAACGGCCCAAAGCGCCCGTGGTGGCCTTCACCCCCAACGACAAGGTCTACCACCACATGAACCTGATCTGGGGCGTCCATCCCCTGTTGATCGACTCGCCGCCGCCCACCTTTGAAGATATGGCCGAAACCGCCGAAACCAGCCTAAAACACCGAAATTTGGTTAAACCGGGCGATAAGCTACTGATTATGGGCGGCATCCCGGCCAAAATCTCCCAGGGCACCAACTTCATCAAAATCCACACCGTCCACAGCGACTAGGCCCAACGCTGCTCCGAGATCCTGGGGAGCCTTCGTGGCAACCCCTCACCCCAGCCATCGCTCGATCCACCGCACCCGCTGCCAGTCGCCACACAGACTATTACAGCCCAGAGTCTCGTTAGGACAAGATAAGGGGAGTTGTCTTGCCCCTAGCTCCTGATGCCCGCGCCCTACAGCGTCGTTCTTCGTCTGAAAGCCGTCGCCGCCGTTGACTGAGGCAAACCCCAACGTCATGTTGCGCGTGTGTTTCACATCAGTCGGAACACCTTACGCCAAATCCGACTTGTTTGCCCCCGGTATCAGCGGGCGAGGTCTCCTCGCCCCTACGGTTTGCTGGGCTGGGAATCGGGGTTATTCGATTAGGATTTGGTATTACGCCAAATCCGATTAGTATGCCCCTGAAATAGAATAGACTTAGGCAATGCCTAGACCCCTCCATCTCGAGGGATTTTACGAAGGATGAGTCTCAGGAGCCAGAGCCCCCTCTAATCCGGCAAACGTCCTAGGAGATTTTGCGCCTTGGCGGCCCAGTCGGGATTGCCCATGGTGATATAGAGGTTTTTGGCATACTCCAACACGGTACGCGCCTCCTCGTATCGGCCGAGTTGGGTAAAGGCTAGTCCGGCACTGTAGTAGGCATCGGCGTAGCTGCCGTTAATTTGGGTGGCCCGCCGAAAGGACTCCAAAGATTCCTCCACGCGACCTTGGTTAAACTGGGCCAAGCCCAGGTTGTAGTGGGCCTGGGGATACTGGGGCTGAATGGCTAAAGCTTGCAACATCGCCGCCTCGGCATCGCCATACTGCTGTCGTTGTAGGTAAATAATCCCCCGCTGAAAGTGGGATTCTGGCGCTTGGGGGCTGTATTGCCCCGCCAGGGTGAAGGCGGCGAGGGCTTCATCCAAACGGCCTTGCCCCTGGAGCACCATCCCCAGGTTGTAGTGGGCGTTGCCCAAATCCGGCTGAATTTGCAGGGCACGGCGCAGGTAAGCTTCCGCCTGGTCCAAATTGCCCCCCTCAATCAACGCACCGCCCAGGTTGGCATAGGCCATGGCAAACTGAGGATCCGCCCGCACCGCCTGCCAAAACGACGAAGCCGCCTCCTGTAGTTGACCTTGCTGGCGAAACAAGAGCCCCAGGTTGTAGTGAGCCGCTGCCATATTGGGGTCTAGGGCAATAGCCTGCTGAAACTGGGCCTGGGCCTGTGCGGCTTGTCCCTGTTGAATCAGCATTAGCCCTTGGTTGAGGGCCGCTTCTGCCGCTGCAAGGTTGGGGGTTGCGGCAGATTGGGCGAGTTGGCCCCTGGGAGGGGCTGAACTCGGTACCGTTTGGGCTAGGGCTGAGGGCTGGGCTCCAGAACCGTGACCACCGAGGAGAACCAGGCTCCCCATGGTGATACCAGCACATAACAACTGTCGCAATAAGAATCGGGCCATGGCAGCACAAGGGTAGGAGCATTTGCGCGATGAGACGCCCCTAACGATATATAGGTGCCCCGATTTTTTCAACCAAGGGCGAGCAAACCATGGTAGTGGATTAACGTAAAGGAGAGAGAAAAATAAGGTATCGCCGTCGTATTCCTAGAGTTTAAGGGAGTAGGATCCATGGTAATCGAGATGACCTGTCCCACCTGTGGGTCTCACGACATCTCCAAGAACGGTACGACCCGTCGCGGCAAACAAAACTACCAGTGTCGAGACGGCAATCGTCAAATCGCTCTTTCAGCACTCCCTACAACAACGTTGGTATTGTCTTATCCTGGGCAGAATTGACCTTATTGGTAATCCATACCGACTGGTAAGGTTTGAGGATATAGACTGTATCTAAATCAGCAAATTTGTCGCCGCTGATGAGGTCAAACCAGTCATCGGTGCTGACGAGATTGAGGTCGCTAAAGCGGAGTTCCTGGGGTTCGTCGCTGAGATTGTGGACGGAAAAAATGCTTTGGTCTCGGGTGAGGCTTTGTCGCCAGAAGGCAAATAGGGCAAGGTTCAGCGGATGTAGGGTGTATTGGGTCGCGTTGGGGTGAAAGGCCGTTTGTTGGCGGCGAATTTTAATTAGGCGAGTGAGTTCTTTTAAGACCTTAGCGTGGGGCGTGGCGGGGTCAGACAGGGCAGATTCGAGAGTATTTAGATCCCATTTGTAGCGGTTAATCGTACGGTTGTGGCCTGTTTTTTCGACGCCCTCTGCATAGTTGTGAGTGGCGAGTAAGCTGTGAATATAGAAGGCGGGGATACCCTCTAGGGCCATCATAATCGTTTGAGAACAGAGGAAACGTTCAACCTGCCATTGATCTTCACCCCTCACGGTTCCCTTGAGGGCATCAAACAAAGAAATGTTGATTTCGTAAGGAGATTGGCTACCGTCGGGGCGGGTGCGCATACTAATTTTGCCGCCGTGTTTCCGCATGGTATCGAGCAGTTGTTCATACTCATCCTCGGTGAGTAATCCTTCGGCGGGGCGCATTCCAATGCCATCGTGGGAGGCGGTGAAGTTAAAGTAGGCACAGCCAATCGGGGCTGGGGGCATACTCATCATCCAGGTTTTTAGGTGATCGGAACGGCCCTGTAATAGGGCATTCAACAACAGCGGTGGCAGGCTGAAGTTGTAGATCATGTGGGCTTCGTTGCGGTTGCCGAAATAGCTGAGGTTTTCCCGGTTGGGCACGTTGGTTTCGGTGATCAGCGCGATGCCAGGGTCAACCATTTGCAGGATTTCGCGAAACAGGCGCACCATGGCATGGGTTTCGGGGAGGTGCATACAGTTGGTGCCCCGTTTTTTCCACAGGAAACCCACCGCATCCAGGCGAATGTACCGTGCTCCAGCTTGCACGTAGGCCAGGATAATTTTGACGTATTCAATCAGTACGTCAGGATTTTCAAAATCCACATCGACTTGGTCGGCGCTGAAGGTTGTCCAAACATAGCGAGTTCCCGTTGCCGTTTCAACGGGGGTTAAGAGCGGCGAACTACGGGGCCGCACCACCTGAGACAGATCCTCGCTGGGATCGCCTGTGACAAAATAATTACGTCCCGGTAGTTCTCCAGCCTTAAATTGTTGAAACCATTCGTGTTGACTGGAGACATGGTTGATCACCAAGTCTACCATTAAATTAAAATGCTGAGCAATGCGTTTGACTTGCTCCCAGCTTCCCAATTCTGGGTTGACTTGGAGATAGTCAATTACCGCAAAGCCATCGTCGGAGCTATAGGGAAAGAAGGGCAAAATATGAACCCCTGTTACCGTCCCCTCTAGGTATTTTTCTAGAAATTCTGCTAATACCTCTAGGGGCGGACGCTGGCCATCGACAACACTATCACCGTAGGCAATGAGTAACACATTATTGTGATTCCATTTTTTCAGATTCTCCTTACCAGAAGGGCAAAGGGTATCTTGGATGAAGTCAAGGATTTCCGTTGCTAACCGGGTAGCAATATCCTCTGGGTAGATTTTTTGGAGTAGGGGCTTTAGTTGGTTAGACACTGGCTTAAAACTGAGGTGATGATCGGACGTAACCGCGTTGGCGATGGAGTAGGGTGGCAAATTTCAGGGGAGAACGACCTCCGTCTAGGTGGGGACATGGGTGTTTTTAGGGGCGACCCGTCATCGTCTCTGGGGACGGGCTATGGCGGTGTCTCTTCATCTATCAATAGGATTTATAGGGTCGAATTTAAGTCAAAATAGATACCGCAGGAAAGATAGCTGGGGGATAAATCTCCCTGACTCTGATGACGATTCGCCTACCCTCGATAGGTGGGTGGTATCGATGAAATGGAAAACCTCGTAGGATAGGTTGGCGCTGCCTAACCTTTGTTGGTCAAGGCTTGGGTGTGTTACGGCTACGCCCAACCTATCCTATAGCGGTTCTCGCTTCAGTGAGGTACAAGCTTGTTTAGCTTCAGCCCCCCCCCAGTTTATGGCTGTAGAAGATTCACCTTATCCCCCCCTTAATAAGGGGGCTGGGGGGATCTTAGCGATGTACTTCATTCGAGTGAAACCCGCTATAAATACCCAGCTAGAAGCCTTGGCCCCGACCGTGTGACGGGGGAAGATCGGGGGGCAGCTTGGGGGTGGCTGGGGAGATCAGCTAAAGTCTCGCAGCATTTTCTTAATTTCTAGGTTATGAAGTTCCTCCTGGCCGATTTTGGTGCGAGCAAACTCTTCTAAATAGACGCTGGCATTCTCCACTACATCCAGCAATCGTTTGTACATATCTAGGGCTTTTTGCTCATGGTTCAGGCTTTCCTCCAGCAAATCCCTTACCCCGTGGCGATTGTTTTCTTCGATGGGGGCAATGCGCTGGCTGGGGTGTCCTTCCAACCCGGTAATAATTTCTCCGGCTTCCTGGGCGTGGAGGAGCGACTCTGCCGCCTGGGCCTTAAAAAAGTCCACAATGGGAATCCGGTTTGGCCCAGTCACCATTAGGGAGCAGTGGGTGTAGCGCACCACCCCAGCCAGCTCAAACTCCATAATTTGGTTAAGTAGCTCTATGGTGGCCTGGGTATCTAGATCGCGCATGGGTTCAACTCGCGTGGATGACTTAATGACTCCTTAACCCTAGCCTCAGTCCATGAAAAATCCAATGGGCCATTCGTCTTCCGAGGGGGGACGGCGAGGGGGCGAGGAATGCCCTAGGCATAGATTTTGTGTAGATGCAGGCAGTTCCCCCGGTCGCTGGGGGAATAGCTGAGTTGATCAGCCACGAGATACATAATTTTGAGACCTCGCCCGCCCTCGTCGTGGGGGCTGTGGGTGCTGAGTTTGGTTTTGAGAGCCGCATTGAGGTCGAACCCCGGCCCCTGATCCCAAATCCGAATATCGACCGCGCAACTGGAAACGCTCACTTCGATGAGGACAGGGGTGGTGCTGGGCAAGCCGATATGGGCGTGGCGCACGGCATTGGTGAAGCCTTCGATGAGGGCAAGCTGACACTGCAACCAGAGGGCATGGGGGATGGGGGCCGTCTGAAATTGGTCAAACCAGGCCAACACCGATTTTAGGGCGGTGGGATCGGTGGGGGTTTGGATCTGGCTGGTCTGTTGGTAGCTCAAGGGGGTTTCTGGTGCCGCTATGTCTGCCGCGATGTCTTCTTGAATGATAGGCCCAACCTTTGGTTGGCAATCGCCACACCCTTAAGAGAGTGTAATCCCTTAGCGTCTTCCCACCTCCCTGAGCTTGTGATCGACTAGGCTAGCGTTCCATGGCGCTGAGATCCTTGGGCACGGCAGCCGTGAGTACTTCGTGGCCCGTTTCTGTCACCAGTACATCGTCTTCAATGCGGATGCCAATGCCCCGCCAGCGATCTTCAATCTGGGGCTGGCCCTCAGCGGGTTCGTAGTGGGGAGAAATGTAAATCCCTGGCTCTACCGTCACCACATTGCCCGCCTCAAAGGGTTTCCAGGTTTTGTCGGGGTTGCGGAGAATGCCCGCATCGTGGACATCCAGACCCAGAAAATGCCCGGTACCGTGCATGAAAAAGGCTTTGTGCTTCTTTTCCTCAATCAGGGTGTCTACCTCGCCCGCCAGCAGGCCCAGTTCCACCATGCCCTCGGTGAGGGTGCGGGTGGCGGCATCGTGAAATTCGTTGAACGGCACGCCGGGTTTTACCGCAGCAATGGCCTTGAGTTGGGCCTCTAGCACCAGTTCGTACAAAATTCGCTGCTCGGCGGTGAACCGCCCCCCCACCGGAAAGGTGCGGGTGATGTCGGCGTTGTAGTAGTCGTAGGCACAGCCCGCGTCAATCAGCAGCAGGTCGCCCGCCTGCATTTGGCGGTTATTCTCGATGTAGTGGAGGATGCAGGCATTCTCCCCGGAGGCCACGATGGAGGGATAGGCGGATCCCATTGCCCCTTCTAGGCGAAAGATATGCTCCATCTCGGCCTGAATTTCGTACTCGTAGCGACCGGGGGCGGCAATCGCGCGGGCGTGGTTGTGGGCTTTGGCGGCAATGGCAATGGCCCGTCGCAGTCGATCCAATTCGGCGCTATCTTTCACCCGCCGGAGGGTTTGCATCAATAACCCGGCATCCTCAATCGCCACCGGGCCTGTGCCCCGCTTGGGGTAGGTGGCCAAAAGGCGCTGCCAGTAGCGCAAAATTCGGTCGTTGAGCCGCTGATCGTGGCCGAAGTGGTAGTAGAGCCGATCCGCCTTTTCCAGATACTTGGGCAGATGTTCGTCCAGTTCGGCAATGGGGTAGACCTCATCGGCCCCGTAGCGCTCCTTGGCCAAATCGACCCCCACCCGATAGCCCGACCAAATCTCTTTTTCCAAATCCTTGGGGCGCACAAACAGCACAAAGCGATGCTCCTCATGGTGGGGAGCCAGCACCGCCACCGCCTCCGGTTCGTTGAAGCCAGTGAGGTAGTAAAAGTTGCTGTCTTGGCGGAAGGGATGCTCCACATCGTTATGCATCACCGCCGTGGGGGCACTGGCAAACACAGCGGTGCCACCACCAATTAAGTCCATCACGCGCTGGCGACGTTGGGCGTAGAGATCAACCATGGGATGTCGGGTACCGGAGAGTATGGAGGACTAAGTCAAACCACTATCTAGGGTAGACCCAGACGCCCCGGCCTGGAAAGCCAGCGTTGCACCCTCTCCTTCTAAGCTCAGATACCACCCAAAAGCGTCAACGTGGTGAAAAAATTCCCCTCTCTACGATGCCTTGAATGCCTGGTTGGGTCAATCGGTGCCCTGGGCGCATCGAGCCCATTTGACGACTTGCCTGTGGATGGTGGTGGCGTTGATCCAGCGTGGGGAGGTGAGCCTGACGCGCAGGTTCCATTCACCCACAACCGCGATCCCGAACCCGAGATGGCCTCTCGCAAGCAGGGCATAGCGTTGAGGTGTCGTGAGAGCGAGAGGAATAGACCATGGCCTCCTGACTGTACCTCAATCGATGACACGCCCTAGTGTTCCTGGGCGAGGTCACGGATGAGGGGGATTTTGGCACGAATGTAGTGATCCAGTTGATCGGTTTCGACTTGGTTGATGGGCTGTTGCATTATAAATTCGTCCATCAGCCAACGAACGAGGCCGTTATCGTCCAAATCGAGGAGATTAGTGCTCTGAGAGCGGTCTACGAGAGACCACAAGTGGCGCAGAAGATGGGGATTCATGGCAACACTTAAGGATTTCTTTAGATTTATCCTATGCGACCTCCCTGAGCTTGGCTAGGAAATGATGTGATTGTTCACGTTTCTGTTTTTACCTTCATGGTTGGATCCTAAAAGGGCGTCTAAAATATGTCTATATCTGGGCCGACGGCCCCAAACGGTGGAATCTATTCCATTGCCTATTGGCAAGATGCTGATGGCAACCCAACCACCCCAGATAAAGCCGTTACCGCAGAAGTCCACGAAATGGATGAACAAAATCAATCCATCTTCCGCACCTATGGAAGCTGAGAACGATTCCCTCAGTAACCCTCGCCGCCAAGCCCCCAACCATGCCACACAATAAAGATTCACCCCCTAACACCGCGAAGGATACCGAATCAGCCATGGGCAAGAGCGCCGAGTTAATTTGTGTGGGCACCGAGCTACTGCTGGGAGACATCCTCAACAGCAACGCCCAGTATTTAGCCCAGGAGCTAGCGGGGTTGGGCATTCCCCACTTTTTCCAAACCGTGGTGGGCGACAACCCCAGGCGAATTCAGCAGGTGGTGGCGATGGCCTGCGAGCGGTCGAGCCTGATTCTGTTTACGGGTGGCCTTGGCCCCACGCCCGATGATTTGACCATCGAAACCCTGGCGGACTTTTTTGGGGCTCCTCTGGTGGAGCAGCCCGAAATTGTGGCGGACATCGAAGCAAAATTTACCAGCCGGGGCCGAGTGATGACCCCCAGCAACCGCAAACAGGCGCTGTTGCCCGAAGGAGCCGAAGTCCTGCCCAACCGCACCGGAACCGCACCGGGTGTCATATGGGAACCCCGACCGGGTCTGCTGATCATGACTTTTCCGGGCGTGCCCAGCGAAATGAAAGCCATGTGGCAGGAAACCTCCGTGCCGTATCTGAAAAATCACGGTTGGGTGCAAGACACCATCGTCAGCCGCATGGTGCGCTGCTGGGGAATCAGCGAATCGGGCATGGCAGAACGGGTACGTGATTATCTGAACCTCAGTAATCCTACCGTTGCCCCCTACGCTAGCCACGGTGAAGCGAAACTCCGCATTTCCGCCAAAGCCTCCACCGTCACCGAAGCCGAAGCCCTAATCCAGCCCGTCGAGCAGGGCATTCGCAATCTCCTAGGCTACGACTGCTACGGGGTTGATGGCGATTCCCTAGCCTCGGTGGTGGGGGTTCTCTTGCAGCAAAAACAGCAGACCGTGGCCGTCGCGGAATCCTGCACCGGGGGCGGATTGGGGCACATGTTCACCACCGTAGCGGGCAGTTCCGCCTACTTCTGGGGTGGCATCATCGCCTATGACAACCGCATCAAAACCAGCCTGCTCAAGGTTGATCCCGATGTGCTAGACACCGAAGGAGCCGTCAGCGCCACCGTGGCGGAACAAATGGCCCTAGGGGCAAAGGCTGCGTTACAAACCGACTGGGCCTTGAGCATTACCGGGATCGCTGGCCCTGGCGGTGGCACCGACACCAAACCCGTCGGCCTAGTTTACATCGGTTTGGCCCTGCCCAATGGTGAAGTCATCGGCCAGAAGTACGAATTTGCCCACTTCCGAGGTCGCGACTGGGTACGCCATCTGAGCGCCTGCACCGCCCTTGATCTCCTCCGTCGTCATCTTCTGCAACCATCACCTTGATCATTCGACAGGATTGGTTATGATGGGTTTATGTATAAATTGCGGGGCGTAGGGTCGTGCTTTGGTGAGCTTGGCAAAGCGGCACACCCGACCATCGCATTCCAGTAAGGAGTTAGGCCCTAATGGATTACATCGAAAAGGCTCTCGAAAAGCTGCGTGAGTGGGTTGATCGCATCATCGATGCACTCCTGGGGCCAGAAGCTCAGCACGAGCCCGAACTGATCCCCATTCCTGTCAAAGAGCCTAGACGATAGCCTAACCCGTCAGCTTCAGCGCTAGACCCTAGGGAGGAAAGCCCAGCTTACCTCTCGAATTTAAAGCTGAATAATTCCTTGAATTTTACGACTGAATTTCAAGCGCCTTCCCTACGGGCGTAACCTAGATTTCGCAAACTGACAGATTGTGTAAACCTTACGCCCTGGAGTCCAACGATTCCGGGGCGCTTTTTTACCACAGCACAGCAAGCCTAGCCCTAGCGAATAGTAGCGGTTATCCCAAACCCGAATACCATGGAGAGCGGGATCTTGAGGCCCAAGGTTAAACCCAGCTTTTCGATTAGGCTGAATGTTGACGTTGAGGGGAGGTATTACACTTGTACCGCATTCAAATTATCCACGGCCCCAACTTGAATATGCTGGGCTTGCGCGAGCCCGGTATCTACGGTACCCAAACCCTGGGCAGCATTAATGAGATGTTGACCACCGAGGCCAAATCCTTGGGGCTAACAGTGGAGGCGTTTCAGTCGAATAGCGAGGGCGCATTGGTGGATTGCATTCAGGCGACCTTTGGGCAGAAGGACGGGATTCTGATAAACCCCGGTGCCTATACCCACACCAGCGTAGCCCTGCGGGATGCCCTTGCGGCGGTGGGTCTGCCCACAGTGGAAGTTCACCTCAGTAACATTCATAAACGGGAGGAATTTCGCCACCATTCCTACATTGCCCCGGTGGCGGTGGGGCAAATCTGCGGATTTGGGGCTGAAAGCTATCGTTTAGGTCTACATGCCCTCGTCCGACACCTCCAAACTGCCAAACCCTAGCTCTTTAGTCACGCTTCTACCCAATCCTAGTTGATGCCTCCAGTCACTGGCGATGGGTGTGGAGTACTCTTAGCCACAGCGCCCAGAAACAGGGAAGCCGAAAACTTGGCGATAACATCTTTCACAAGCCCACGTCTAACCTCTGCGAAACCCCTATGCCTACCGTTGTTGTTGCCACTGGAAATCCCGGTAAATTAAAGGAAATGCAAGCCTACCTAGGCGATTTGGATTGGGATTTACAGCTTAAGCCCGACGCATTAGATATTGATGAAACAGGGATAACGTTTCTGGAAAATGCCCGACTGAAAGCCTCAGAAGTGGCAAAGGCGTTGGGACAGTGGGCCATTGCCGATGATTCTGGTCTAGAGGTGGATGCCCTGGACGGTGCCCCTGGCCTATATTCCGCCCGCTATGCCGAGAGTGACCAAGCCCGGATTGAACGAGTGCTGCGAGAACTGGAAGGACAGCCAAACCGGGGAGCGCAATTTGTCTGTGCCCTGGCCCTGGCCCGTCCCAATGGCACGATTGCCCTAGAAACCCTAGGTATCTGCCGAGGCGAAATTCTCACCGCTCCCAAGGGCGACGGTGGCTTTGGCTATGACCCCATTTTCTATGTGCCGGAACTGGGGCGATCCTTTGCGGAACTCTCCTCCACCGAAAAAGAGATCCACAGCCACCGAGGGGTAGCCTTTCGACAGTGGATGCCCGATCTAAAAGCGCTAGATTTGTAGCAACTTTTGCCAGTTTCTTGGCTATCTCCCTAAAGCCTGACCAGCAGGAATGCGCCCGTTGGCATTACCCGTTTCCTAGGAGGTCACAACGTCGCGCCCCAGGTACCGCAGTGCCTCGCCTTATGCTGCCGTTAAGGTCTCGTTGGCACAGAACCTAACCCCTGAATGAAAGGCCATCCATTCCCCAATTCTCGAATTTTCTTGAAGATTAGGGGGGTAAACCCTAGGACTGGTCTAGCTTAGGGGAAACGGCCTGTCATTTAATTTGGCCCTCACCCCCAGCCCCTCTCCCCAAGGGAGAGGGGGCCGGAAAACTACTATTCAAAGTCCCTCTCCCAAATTGGGAAAGGGATTTAGGGTGAGAGCAACTCCTCGGCCACCTAGCTAGACTAAAACCACGTCCGCTTCAACCCCCTATCCCTTCGGTGCCCCAGCTATGAGCGAATACACAGGCATGACCCCCACGGTAATCATTGGTTTAGGGGGGACTGGCAAAGAGATTTTGATTAAAATTCGCCGCATGATTGTGGAGCAGTACGGCTCCCTGGATGCGTTGCCGATTGTGTCGTTTTTGCACATTGATACGGAACAAAATGCGCGGGTCTCCGAGGCGCAGACGGTCTTAAAACAGGACATTTCCCTGCGGCCCATTGAGCAAATTTGGGCCAAGGTAGAAGATGCCAAGTCTATTCTCAATAAGCTCTCGGCCTACAGCTATTTGGACGAATGGTTTCCCAGCGAACTGAAGGGGACGGATTCGATTTTGGCCGGGGCGGGGCAAATTCGTGCTTTGGGACGGTTTGCCTTTAGTTTGAACTACCCGCTGATTAAGGACTATTTCAATAAGGCCAAGGGGCGCATTGTTGGCCACGAAAAGTTCATGCTGGATCGCTGGAAGGTTCAGTTGGATAAGGGCATCAACATTTTTGTGGTGTGCTCTCTTTCGGGCGGCACGGGTTCCGGCATGGTGCTGGATTTGGCCTACAACCTGCGCGACTGGGTGCCGATTTCCGAGTTACCCCAAACCAGCGCATTCCTAGTACTGCCGGGGGCGTTTTCGGGGCTGGGGGATCGGGTGATTGCCAATGCCTACGCGGCGTTGATGGAACTCAACCACTTCAGCCGGGGCGACACTCGCTTTGACGCGCAGTATAGCGACAGCCAGAGCGACCGCATCACGTCCCAGAGCGGCCTGGATGTGCCCTTCAACTTCACCTATCTGGTGGGCAACAGCAACGACAAAGTCACCTTCCCCACCCTGGGCGATGTGCTGGAAATGGTGGCCCAGAACGTGTTTTTGGACTTTAGCTCTGGCTTTAGCCAGTACAAAAAGCTGGTGCGCGACAATGTGCGCAAACACTGGGCCAGCCCCGATGCCCTGGGCTATCCCCAGAACTTTATGAGTTTTGGCCTGTCGAGCATTCAGTTTCCGGTGGAGCGGGTGTTGAATGCCTGTTCGGCTCGGCTGGCGGGCAAGCTGGTGGATTGGTGGAGCAACCCCACCCCAGCCCCAGCGGCGATGTCGGATCTGATTCGTACCGAGATTTTGCCGGGACTGTTTTTGGCGGAATCTGAGCACGATCATCAGATTATCGACAGCATCAGCATGGGCGACAACAAAAAGCCCTACGCCAAGGAAGTAGCCGACTGGGTGGCCAGCATTCGCAAACGCCGCAATGATTTGAACATTCCCTTCGAGAACCTGCAAAAGTTTATCTCTAACGAACAGGAGAAATATTCCCCCCACTTCCACGACACCGGCACCGACCCCAAGCGCTGGAGCGACTACTTCCAAAAAATGTGGGACAACCTAAGCTGGCTCATCCCTGAAAAGCGTAAGGAACTGCGGGCTACGGTGTATCAAATGGTGGAAGATCGCTTCCGGGGGCCAAAGTTTACTCGGCAATTTTTGGAAGTTTTAATTGAAGTATTTGCCGACTTCCGCAGCAAGTTTGACCAAGATCGCCAAAAGACCTGGCTACCCAAGGAACGCTCGGCCCAAAACGCCCTGCAAACCCTGCTCCAGCAGATCGACAACCACGCCAAGCAGATGATGCTGCTGAATCGCAAAAAAGTCATTGAAGACGATTTTCAGGCCATCATGCAGGCCCTAGAGCAGGTGTATGTGTCGAAAGTCGAGGTCAAGGCCCGCACCCTGGGGGTGATGCTGCTGGATGGCCTGCGCGAAGAAATTGACCAGCTTTTGGTGGATCTCACCGCCTTTGAAACCGTGCTGGCCAACGTCCAGGCTGAACTAAAGGACAAGGAGCGCGTCTACACCCGCGAAACCGGGGGCCTCACCGTCAACGGCATTTTGCTCTACGACGAAAAGGAAATCGATGCCGCCTACGCCAAAACCATCGCCGACCAAGAGGAAACCCTCTGCCAAACCCTCTCCCAACAGGTGCTAGAGGAACTGCGCCTGCGCCTGTTCGACCTCTACCCCTTCGATGCCCTCAAGACCAAAGACCTCTACGAACGGCTGCTGGGCCAAGCGATGGAGGTGTTCCGCCGCCGCAGCCAGCTCGACATTTCCACCGCCCGCAAGTTCCTGGAACAATACCCCACCGTGGAAATGCAGGAAGCCCAAATCAAAACCACCTTCGAGAAATCCGAAGCCTTTTTGCGCCTCAGCCAAGAGCAGAAAAAGCTGGGCTGGGACGACAAACTGGAGAAGTACCAAAAGCTGGTCGGCATCCAAGGCGGCAGCAAACCCACCGACCCCGCCGTGTCGGCCCTGCTGCCGATGATCCGCAAAACCAGCACCGTCACCGACAAGGAAATTCGCCCCCTCAACGACCCCTACCACATCTACTTTGTGCAAGAAACCGGAGCCTTTCCGCTGCGGCTAATTGAGGGCATGGAACGGATGCGTTCCCTCTACCGCGCCGTGTCCCAGGCCGACCACAACCCCCTCCACACCCACCAAGACTACCGTCAGTTTGGCGACGTCATGCCCGAAACCAGCAACGAACGGCAGGCCCGCTATAACCTGATGCTGGCCAACGCCCTGGGCCTGGTGCGCGAGGAGGAAAACCGAGTGACGGGCTTTGCGGAAATCAAGTTCACTTACCGCGAAAAGCTGACGGGCTTCGACAAAACCGACGTGATGGGGGCCACTTGGCAAGAGGCCGAGGACTTTCTCCTCACCGACCAAAACCGCCACCTCGCCGAAACCCTAGACAACGCCATCCGCGCCATCGGCGAACAGGCTGCCACCAAACCCCAAAAGCAAGCCCTCTACACCCAGGTGATGACCTACCTGCAACAGCAGGAACAAACCCTCCCCGGCGGCTCCGACAGCGAGGATTACAAACGCATCCAGGCGGCAATCTCCAATTTCGTCACCACCCACCGCCTGTTTATTCCTGGTGAAAATCCCGCCCCCGCCGCTACGATTCCCGTTACGCCTTCACCTGCGGCACCCACCCCGGTTACGCCACCCGCCGCCGTGGCTACCCCATCCCCCGCCCCCAACCCTGCATCCACCGATGAGAACCTGGGCAAATATGCCAAGCTCGTCGAGACCTGCTACCGTCGCGGCAATCCTTCTTCCACAGAACTAGAACTGCTGGAAAAATTCCGGGTGAAGTATGGCGTTTCGGTAGAACAGGCTGCGGCCATTGCGGCTCAATTCCAACCCCAAAACACCATCGAACACGCCGCCGCTGAATATGCCCTGATGTTCCGCGCCTTCATCGAAAATGATGGCGACATTGACCTAGAAGAACAGGCCCAACTGCTGGAACTCCAGGAAGAACTGGGCCTAACCAATGAGCAGGTGGCTACGATTGAGGAGAATGTGCGGGCGGAGTTGGCTTAGGGTTACGCCAAGATCCCAGGGTTCTTGAAGAACCCTGGGATCTGAACTGCGGGAATAGTCTCCTCAATACGAGCCATTTCCAGACTACAAACTAACTACCTAAGGTTGATAATGAAGCGGAAGCAATTGTGCAATGGATACTCGATTAAAGTATCGAAACATCATTAAAAACGTTCTACAAAATCACGCTGACTATCGTGCTAGGTTGCCTGATAGCTACACCTCTCAACCTGTTTTTGATGATGAACGAGGGCAATATCTGATTTTAGATATGGGCTGGAATGGTGATCGTTACCTTCATCTAACCCCAATTCACATTAGCTTGATTGACGATAAGGTTTGGGTACAATACGATGATACGGAAGAAGGAGTAGCGACAGATTTAATGGAGGCAGGGGTTTCTAGAGAAGACATTGTATTAGGTTTTCGTCATCCCAAAATACGACAGCACACAGGTTTTGCAGTGGCTTGAGTGGCAACTGCTGAAGCTATAGCGATCTCACATAATTTGTGAGCTATTGCGGGGGTATAATCCTTGACAAGACTGCATCCTGTTTTTACGACTTACCTAGGATTGCTATACGAGAAAAACTAGGGATGACCAATAAGTAGATGTCCACTATTGAGGAGAATGTGCGATTAGAGTTAAATTAAAAGTAGGCTAATATCCCAGGGTTCTTGAATTATTGGCGAGTATTTTCAGCGAATCTATACCTAGAACCGTGGATCTGAACTGCACGAATCGATCTAATCTGTAAAGACAGGAAATGCTTGATTCATTTCAGAAAAATCAAATGAGAAAATATACGCAAAACTAGACAATACGTGTTTACAAAATCAGAAGTCTACTTTGATGGAATGGTGAACTGAATGAAGCAAAATAGTTTATCAGATAAGTGGTTCAAGAGAATTATCTTCTTCGTCTTTGGAATTATCATCGGATATATTTTTGCACTACTTCTCTCGAAAACAAGCAATTACATACAACTTATAGGCATAGCTTTTAGTAGCCTCATTGGAATAGGAATACCAATCTGGCGAGAATATTTCGTCACGAAATCAAAACTATCGATAGAAATTAGTTCTATAAGTAGAACAATATCAGATGCAGTAAAAATATCTATTGAAGAATACCCTGAGTTCAATTCTTTAGACAACAAAGAGTCGGAATTATTATTAGAAAGATTTGCAATTTTAACCAGAACCATCGACAATAACCCGACCAAGCGAAAATCAAAAAAAGGGATAACAGTCGAAAGGTTAGAGGAGCTCTTTGAAAATGTAGAGCAGGAATTCAAGAGTCTGCCACAAAAAATTGAAGAAAAAGAAAAAGAAGTTGAAAAGCTCAATCAAATTGAGGGGGATTCGTTTTCCGAGACAGAAGCCAAGAGATTGAATTCTCCAATATTTCCCGAGGTTGATTTCAGCCCAGTGGACTTTTCAGAGCCAGAAAGCCGAAATAGAATCTTGTCTGAGTTTAGAGAAAAGTACAAAAATGACTATGAAGCTCTAAATAAGCGATACTTAGAACTTCAGTCTGGGGCGGCAAGTTTAGCCATCATGAGAAACAAGATAGAGCAAATTAAAAGGGATTTGACTAATAATCGCTCTTACTTTACTATTTCAGTCTCACTGTTTAACTCTGGTCGTCTCAATACCTCCATAAAAGCACCGGCTATTCTTCGAGTTTATATAGGTAGAGGTAACTATGTTGATCTAAGACTAACTCTTAAAGACTTTGAAACTAGATCAGAAGTTTCCGCCAATTCAACCAAAGTTGCTATTTTCGATTCACCTGAAATCTCTAACCTTCCAGAAGATGATAGGAGGCTAATTAATACTTATTGGGGTCAAAGTGTCGCATGTGTTCTATTTATAGAAGACGTGCATGGAAATATATATAGCAGTAATGCAATTGCTTTCGCAGAAGGATTATATCAGAAAATCATTTATGACCGACTAGCAAGTGCTGCTGCTAGTTATAGTCCTTACAATTATGAGAATAATTAGTAGATCAGACGGTGTGATAGCATCTCTCCCTAGGTTCGTGTGAGATTGAGTCTTGCTGGAACGCACAGGATCAGTCGTCTCGTGCTTTTGTTCCACACCAAGTCAAGGAGAGCCGTGATAGCAGGATTCTGTTCAAGATTGTGATGTTAGAGCTGGCATAGTGGCCAAGACACGTAGAGTGAATCAAATTAAATCCCCGTACACCGCTAGGGTTTACCGCCAGGAACTCCGACCACTACTGGTAACACCTAATTGCAAAATTTGATCTAATGAAATGCAACATGATTATGTCGCTGCCATATGATCAATAGAATGTTACCCTTGAGTCATGGGGAGTGACTTTGAGCTAATTAGCAACCTGACAGACATTGAGGTTATTGTCGTCAATCTGTCCATTCGAGGGCTGCGAAGACTGAAGGAGGAATTCGGAGGTCGTCGCTGGCGCAAGCTAAAAGGAATTGGATTAGTTCAGTTCCCCAACGGAGAAGTTCGCCAAGCCGAACTGCACTGGTACGAAGCCCATGGGGTAGGTCGGCGCAAACTGAAAGTCAAGCGTATCCTGGACTGAAACCGATGTATACCGTAGATTCAAGCATCAAATTTGCCATCTGTATCGCCACCGAAGCAGATGGAGATCTGGAAACGTGGAAGATCTATCGAGTCTTGCCAGATCCAAAAGCAGCGGAAGTTGGATGCCTTCGAGTCATTGATGAATCAGGCGAGGATTATCTTTATCCGCAGAAACGATTTGTGATAGTGGAATTACCCAAAGAAATTCAAGAAAGATTGCTAGAAACCGTTAAAGAACGATGACATTCCTAGTCTAAGAAACTCAGCAGTTTTGATATTTTTTTGGCTCAAAGCGAATGAATGACGCCAGTTGGGAGCAAGTCAAATCTCAATATAAACTAGGTCTATTTATTCAGGGGGAAGGTGAGCCATGCCGACTGAAATTCAGAAAGAGACTGATCAGAATTTTGTGTAAGCGGTCTAGAATCCCGATACCTAAGGA
>JBBAWV010000099.1:0-18122 GCA_040396995.1 Nodosilinea sp.
GGGTTCCGCTTCGCTGCACCCAACCTACTTTGGAGATGTGTCAGGCAACCAGGGTCGTGACTCACGAGGGGTTGGGCGATGGGGTGGTGCTCACCGCTTGGACGAAAAAGCTGGTACTGCCAGAGTTTCAGCCCGAAGCCGCCGCCACCTTCATCGATACCTACCGAGGACGGGGGCCAGAAAACTCGGTGCGCTAGGCCCAGGTCTCTACTGCGGTTGTGGAATCGCCGCTGGAAGATAGGCCAAAAACGTGAGGGGATTGTGGGCGTTCATATCGGTGATAGAACAGGTAGCTAAAGGATTAGCTAGGGAATCTGCTCAAGAAACTCTAGAACCTTAACCTGGAGGCTACCCTGTTCCTGATGCTGGGCCAAAAATCGAGCTGACTGGGCTTCTAGACGCTGCAACTGTCCTAGGGCTAAACTACAGGGAAAGCCATACTTCTCCTGCACACGTTGACTAGCCGTTTGGAGGGCTGTTCGAGATCGGGCCAAAAAGTCTTCTAGGGTGTAGCTTGTTTCAACCATCAGGTAGTCTTTGACGACGAGAGAGGGCGAGTAGCAGGTTTCTTGAGAGCCGTCGGGCCATTGAATGTTGAAATGAATTTCAGGCATAGAAAAATATAGGGAAATAACGAGGAAGCTGTAGACAGTTTAGAGCACATTGAGGCCGCTTCTGACTACAGTTATAGCCTCGCTAGCACAAGGGATATCAAGGGGATAAGATCAAGAACACCATTGCAAAGGGTCACCTCAGCAACCTCAGCTAGTTGTTTTTGTCCGCTAGAGTATGTCCATAATCGAGGTGATTCTAAACAGCACAGAAGTCGTGATTACAATCAATATCTCATAAATCAAAGGTTCAAAAAATAGGTATTCACTATAGCGGGTTTCCCTCGAATGAAGTACACCGCTAAGATCCCCCCTGCCCCCCTTATTAAGGGGGGTATTAAGGTGAATCTTCTACAGCAATAAACTGGGGGGATCTGAAGCCAAACAAGCTTGTACCTCACTGAAGAGAGAACCGCTATAATATATTTAATCCATTAAATTAACTAGCGTTTTAATGGCAGAGTTTTGATAGAAATTCGTATTTTACCAATGATCCCAAAGGTATAGAAACCGAGGCAATATTGGCTTGCCTCGGTTTCTATATATTAGAGCGTCCAGGTGTTGAGGATAAAGGCTCCTTCCTTACGGTGGAGCAGAATTAAGTCCATCACATCCAGAGGATTAATCGGTCTAATGCCGGGAATTAAAGACGGTTCGCCATGGCCGTAGAGAGCCTGCAAAGCAAAGCGACAAGCATAGATTTTGCCGCCTTCCTCCATGATTTTAATTAACTGGTTATTCATGGCTTGGTGCCCTGGAAAGGCCTCATCACCTAATTTTGGAAAACCACGCTGAACCCCTAGCGTTACCCCAGGGCCATAGAGCAGGACGGAGGTCTCAAACCCCTTCCGAATGAGGCGAGTAGCCTGCAATAGGTTAACTAAGCCAATCGATCCCTCAAAGGCTACTGTGTGAAAAGTAACGAGGGCTTTTTCTCCCGGGTCGGCTTGTACATCCGGGAAAACCTTTTCTTCGTAGTCCACCAAAAAGTCGCCAGCTTTGTGAGCAGGTGCAGTAACCTCAGGCATTACAGTAATCCTTAAAAACTAACGAATTTTGCTCAGGTCTAGCTAAAGGGAGCTATCCACACGGAACGACCCTTCTGCCTAGATGTTGAACCGGGTCTTTCAAGGCTTACCCTTGCTGAGTAGCACCTTAAAAGTCCGTAACGTTACAGCTTGTATCACAAGCAACAAAGTTGTGGAGTCTATGACTAGTGCTAGGGGATATCGCAAAACCCTAGGCAGAATTCCTAAAAATCAGGGCATACCTATCGAAAGTGATAGGGCTGGAACGGGTAATTATGTTCACATCCTGACAAAAATGGTGGTTAAGAGACTTACGCTATTGCTTATGGTCTATTCGACTCGGTCTCACCCTAGCCATAGCTATAGTTACGGTTGTTTTGTGCCCCAAGCTACAAGGAGTCAAGGCTAAACCGCCTAGGTTAATCCATAGCCCCATGACAAAAACGGATTCTCTGGGGATTGTCAAGGCTAAAAACGATGCAGCATTACACGACGATTATTGTAGGCGGTGGACAAGCAGGGCTTTCGATGAGCTACTGCTTGAAGGAGAGGGGAATTGATCATGTCGTGCTAGAAAAGCATCGCATTGGCCATGCTTGGCGCAATCAACGATGGGACTCATTCTGTTTAGTAACGCCCAATTGGCAATGTCAGTTACCAGGGTTTCCCTACCCTGGTGATGAGCCCCACGGATTTATGGCCAAGGACGAAATTGTGCAATACCTGGAGACCTATGCTCGCTACTTTAACGCCCCAGTGAGTGAAGGGGTAACTGTTTCTAGGATACGGATGGAAGGGCGCGATAAATTCTACCTTAATACTTCCGCTGGGGAGTTTACCGCCAGTCAAGTGGTTGTGGCTACTGGGGGATATCATCGCCCCAAAATTCCGGCCTATGCGGCGCAATTGCCTACAACCATCACTCAATTGTCTTCCTCACAATATCGGAACCCTGAACAACTTCCTGAAGGTGCGGTGTTGGTAGTGGGGACAGGACAATCTGGGTGTCAAATTGCTGAGGATCTGCATTTAGCAGGTCGGCAAGTTCACCTTTGTGTGGGCGGAGCACCCCGTTCTCCCCGGCGATATCGGGGGCGGGATGTGGTGGACTGGCTGGAACAAATGGGCTACTACGATATCCCCATTGATAAACACCCCCAAAAGGAAGAAGTGCGCGATAAAACCAACCACTATCTTACGGGTCGAGATGGGGGAAGGGAAATTGATTTGCGTCGTTTTGCCCTGGAAGGAATGGGGCTCTATGGGCGATTAACAACGGTGGAGGGTAGCCAGATCCATTTTGATGCCAGCCTCAAACACAATCTTGATCAGGCGGATGCAGTGGCCGAAAGCATTAAGCGCACCATTGATCAATTCATTGAAGCACAGGCAATTGACGCTCCATTCGATCCACCCTACAAACCCGTTTGGATACCTCAGGAAGAGCCTACCACTTTGGACTTAGTTGCGGCTAATATCACTACGGTGATTTGGGCTATCGGGTACCATATGGACTTTAGTTGGGTTGATGTGCCTGTGTTTAATGGCAAAGGATACCCAGGTCATGATCGCGGCATTACCGCCGTGGAAGGCTTTTATTTTCTAGGTTTGCCCTGGTTATATACCTGGGGTTCCGCTCGGTTTTCCGGCATTTCCCGTGATGCTCACTATGTGGCAGATCGCATCGTGATGACGGAACGACGCAAACATTCAACCCGATCTTTGCTTGAGCGATCCCCCTTGTTAGAGGTGATTAATGATATGGCTCTGGGGTCTTGATCAAACTAGGAACATCTCACTTTTGTTTCCCCTCATCCTAAATCCCTCTTCCATCTTGTGAGGGGTATTTCAAATCCTTACCGCTGATGGGAAAATGCTGAAATAGAGTAAATCAATCTAAACGGGGTCGCCTTTCATCCACCCACTTAGCCGCTTCTTCTAGTGTTTTAAATGAGCCAGGGTATCGCTCATGCAGCACCTCGGCCAGCCGCTGCCAATCTCGGTTGGGGTCTATGTTGAGATGGGGCGGCAGGGCAACATTGCACAGTAGAGGAGGATTTTCACCTTCTAGCTGCTCAGGTTTTAGGTTTTGGGCATGAGTCAGGCTGGTTTCGAGTAGCAAAGCGCTGTCGAGGGTAGCGCTGGAGAGATCGGCGCTGTCGAGGGTGGCGCTGGAGAGGTCGGCGCTATCGAGGTTGGCGCTGGAGAGATCGGCGCTGGAGAGATCGGCGCTGTCGAGGGTGGCGCTGGAGAGGTCGGCGCTATCGAGGGTGGCTCTGTAGAGGGTGGCACGGGAGAGGGTGGCACGGGAGAGGGTGGCACTAGAGAGGTAGGCGTTGTAGAGGGTAGATCTGTCGAGGTTGGCACTGTCGAGGTCGGCTCTGGAAAGGTCGGCTCTGTAGAGGATTGCTCCGTAGAGGTTGGTTCCGTAGAGGTCGGCTCTGACGAGGATTGCTCCGTAGAGGTTGGCGCTGACGAGGATTGCTCCGTAGAGGTTGGTTCCGTAGAGGTCGGCTCTGACGAGGTTGGTTCCGTAGAGGTTGGTTCCGTAGAGGTTGGCTCTGACGAGGTTGGCTCTGTAGAGGTTGGCTCTGGCGAGGTGAGGCCCAACCGTCTTGGCAAACGTCATTCCACCAAGGGCATCAGCGTAGTGAATAATTTTAAGGAGCCGATCTTCTTCAAAATCCTCTGTCTCTGGGTCGCCGCAGGGATGGAACCAAATTTTGGGTCGGGGGGTGTCTTTAGGTAGGTGGGGGTAGCCTTCGGGTTGGGCATCAGCGTGGAGTTTGAACAGCATAATCAGCACATTTAGCCCTGCAAATACATCTACCTGCCGTAGTCCAGTGGGAATGTCTTGCTCTAGCAGTTGCAGGAATTTCTTTTGGGGTAGGTTTTCGTTGGGGGGCGCATCCAAAAATTCGCTTTGGTGCCAATGCTGATAAAACCCGTCCAGTCTTTGAAATAGCCGCACCCGATCTAGGTCGCTTTCCGCCAGCAGTTCAAATAGATAGGCCACGATTTCTTGGCTAAGCCCGCCATAGCCAAATACGTCATAGATTTGTTCATATAGTGCCCGATCATCCAGTCGAAATTTTTCTCGGCCCCTTTTTTGGTCTACCGCTGTCCAGTCTTCAAAGGCGGCCATAATCCGTTCGGCAAACAGATATTCGCCAAAGCTCTTGTGGGCAAATTCTACCGAACCCTGTCTATCCGTTTCTCCAGGTTTGAGATAAAAGCTGGTGAGTAAATTGTTGAGGGATTTGTCTTCCGATTGCCCAGTGTTTTCCTGGGCTTGTTTTAACAGATTGTTGATGGGATTGCTGCTGTCCTTAAAGCGCTGTTTCACCATCTCTAGGCGGGCGGTTTCATTGCCCGATTGCACCACACACAGGGCGGCTTCCTGCAATACTTCCCGCAAATCATCTAGGTCGTCTAGTCCCGATAACCGAAGGTTTTCATCCTGTCGCTGTTTCTCCAGAACCCAGTTCACCGATTCTCGATAAATCCGCAGCTTGGCCTGAATTTCTTGGTTAGGCCCGGTTTCGGTATCGGCAAACAGTTGAGGGGAAAGGTGGCCTTCTCGGTTCAGCCTTGCCAGCAAATACAGCAGCAATGGCTCACGGGCTAGGGTATCGGTAATATCCTTTGGACAGGCATTCAGAAATTGACGGAATGTGTTGACGGTAGCTTCCCCAAAGGCTGCTTGCCAGTTGATGAGCCATTGTTCTCTCAGGTCATCCGTGATCGGCTCCAGCCGCACCCGTTCTAGATCTCTGTTTTGGGTAATCAGCCGATCAGTGCCCTGCAAGGCCAAGGGCCGACCGGTCACCAATAGCTGATGGTGGCTATGGCGCTGAAAATCCGTGACCTGCTGCAAAAATTCCTTCAAGCCTCCCGTGGCTCGGCCCTCCAGCAGCAGTTCATCAAAGCCATCCAAAATAATCAAAAACCGTGTGTTTTTATCGGCCAACCAACTCGCGTTTCCCCGCACAAACGTCCTCTGCTCTAAATCGGGGCAGTCTTCTAGGGTTTCGGTCAGGTTATTGGCCAGCTTTCGCAGATCTCGCAACCGAATCCGAATCGGAATAAAGGCATCGCCAAATTCTTCATGTACCCAGTTGGCAATCATGCGGCAAAACACCGATTTCCCTCGTCCCGCATCGCCTTCAATAAACATTACTTGGCGAGACTGATCGACAGGCTTCTCTAAAATTTGCCTTGTCCATTGATGGCTACAGATAGGAGCAATATCCTTTTTCACCTCGCCATCCTGGGTGAGGGGCTGCACCTGCAACCGCACATAGATGTCCTGAAACCGCAGGTTGGGTTCATCAAAAACAGGCTCCAGCGGCAACGGTTGAATTCTCTTGGCCAAATACCCATCTAGGCTGGCGTAGCGTTCCTGGGCTTGCTGGCCCCCGGTGCGGTAAAACTCCGCCAGCGGTGCCACGCTTTCCCCCGCCTCCACCATGGCCTGATGAACATAGCGACGACTGCCCCACGCCACCTGATCCACCCAGCGCCGGGTTTGATCCTCCGACAGCCCAGCCTGCCGCAACTGCTCCGCCAGGGCATCTCCAAAAGGCTCGGCCAAAGCCGATTCCCAAAAGTTTGTCGTGACCTTCTGGGCCTGGGCAGTGGTCAGTTCCGTAGCGTCTAGACGGGCCAGTTGTCGCTCAATGACGGCCTTCAGAGAAAGTTGCGCTAGCTTGGCCTGGGTGGCTTCATCTTGGATGCGGCCCAGCACTGTTTCTAAACTTTGCAGATAGGCCAGTTGCGCCACAATGGCCACAGAACCCTCAAAGGTGGGGTCTACCTTGGCCATCTCCAGCCCCAGCTTTAGCAGGTTAATGCCCACCGACACAAAGGGAAGCCCAGCCAGGGCCAACTGTGCCACCGGAGCGTCCAACGCCTGAAGCAGCGGTGCCGCTTTTTGGGCATAGGGGGCAAGCTGCTGAATTTGGGCCGCATTGTCCCGCCAAGCCTGGGTCGCATCGGGCAAAGCCATGATGACCTCGATCCCCTGTTCAGCGACATCGCCCCAGGGGATATCTTTCACATCGGTATTGAGGAACTGCCAAAATCCTTTGAGCGCTTCCATGGCTGAACTGAGCTATCCGAAGGTTTCCATGATGATAGCCGGATTCCCAGCAATTTAAAGGTCTAAAAAACTCACCAAGCGTTCCACAATTTGCCGCTGATCTACACAGGATTGGTAGGACATTAAGCTCAACGACTGGCCCGATTTCAAATCCACGCTGGCACTACAGGGACGTCCCTTTCCAGATGTCCGTCGCTTCACTTGGATAGTGCGAATATCCTGGATTTTGCAGGTAATAGGATGGGTTTGCCCCACCGTATTGCGTTGAAAAATAGTCAACTGTCTAGTCCCTCGGTCGATTAAACAGCCGTAGGACGTTTTTTCGATGAAAGCATAGGCCGAAACACCACCTGCAAAGAGCAAATAAAAGAGACTTCTCGCTGAAGATTCAACCAAGACTAGCAGCACCGCCACTAGTGCGGCCAATCCTAGGATGGCCCCCAGAAAAAATTGGAACGTACACTCTTCGCGAAACTCAATGTGCAGTCTGTGGGGGGTCTCTTCAAGAACTTGCATCGGAATCATGCCCGGAATTAAGGCAACGCCAAGCCTAATGATACTGACACAACTGGAAAGGACACTTTTGCCAGATCACCACACCTTGCCGCGCAACCCAGCGGGGGCGGTAATGCCGTAGCGGTGCAATAGGGTGGGCAACACATCATAGAGTTGTGCGCATTCCATCACGCGACCGTTTTGGGGCTGGGTGGGGTCGTGGAAAATGGCGAGGCCGAAGGGGGCGTGGTTGGCGTCGTCGGGGCCAGTGTCGTTTTCCACGGTGTAGGGGCTGTGGAGGCCGACGCTGCCGACGGAACGCCAAGCCAGGTCGTCGAAGTACACAATCAAATCAGGAGCCCGTCCGCGTACCTTTTGGTAAATGTCTTGGGGCTTGAAGACCTTGATGGGCAGGGGGGTGCCACTGGGGTCGGTCAGGGCTTTGAGCTTTTCCATAAGTTCCTCGCGCAGGGCATCGTAGTCGGCCATGGCCACGGTGCCTTGGGGTTCTCGACCCTTGACGTTGAAGAAAATTCGGGCATAGTAGCCGCCTGCGCCCCACACCTGGGTTTGGTTCCAATCCACCGCCGCCTGGTCGAGGGGCATCACTTGGCCTGGGGGTTCCTTCAGGGTGAGATAGCCCTGGCTGATTAGCCATTCGTTGATGCAAATGCCACCCATCAAGGGTTGGGCCCCGTGGTCAGACACTACTAGCACGGCGGTGTCGTCGTCGCAGTGGGTTAGCAGTTCGCCCACCCGTTTGTCCACATGGACGTAGTAGTCGTGGATGGCGGTGGCAAAGGGGGAATCCGGCTCGTACTGGGGATGGCGCGGATCCATCGGCTTCCAAAAGGCGTGGTGCAGACGGTCTACGCCCATGTCCACCAGCATTAAAAAATCCGGTTGGTCGCGGTCGATCAGCTTCTCAGCCAGGGTAAAGCGCTGGTCGCACAGGCTGTAGAGGTTGGCCAGGATGCGGTCTTTTTCGTCGGAGCGGAAGTTGGGCACATCCATCATGAAATCCGGCATCCAGGCTTTGATTTGGTCGCCCAGTTCCGGCGGATGGGTGAAGGGGACTTCGGTGCTGGGGGTCAAAAAACAGGACACTAGGGAACCATTGACGGCATAGGGGGGCGAGGTTCCAGGCACACTCAGCACCGCCACCGACCAGTCCGCCTCTCCCAAAATGTCCCACAGACGGGGAAACTTCACCGCCCGCCCATCGGAAATCGCCATGGAGTGATAGTCCCGATCCCGCCGATTCCGAAAGCCGTAGATGCCCAGTTCCCCCGGATCGCGCCCGGTCATCATGCAACTCCAGGCGGGTACGGTGATGGCGGGAATGCTGCTCTCCATGCGGCCATACATGCCCTGGGCCATCAGGCGACTGAGGTTGGGCAAATCGCCCCGCCAACGCTCGAACACCAGGGACGGCTCCATGCAGTCGAGGCCAATAATCACAAGGCGAGGCGTAGGCATAGCAAAGCGTTAGGGATACATCCGAACCGCCTCCATTGTACGAGTGCAACACCGTACAAACGCAACGCCGTACCCCCTACCCCCCAATCACCAACAACCGATAACCCATAACCAACCCCTAACTCCGCACCGCCCGAAACATCCCAAACCGACACAGCCCCGCCCCAAAAGCTAACCGCATCAGCAGAATAGTCGGTACCTCGCGCAGAGATTTGATGAAGCCGGAAAACCCGAACTTAATTAGACCCTTGGGCCGCACGATGCCCTGCCAGATGGAGTCGAGCCAGGAGGGTAGGGTTTCCTTTGTCCAGTCGGCGGTGGTGACGGTTCCCTGCACAAGGCCCGTGGCATCTAGATGTTCGGCAAAGCCTTCGATGCTGGCGAACTGGGGGTGCGCCCATTGATCCAGCAATTGCTGCATGACGGGCTTTTCCCAGACGTTCAGGGGCTTTTTGCGGTCGTCCCGCTGGTTCCAATCGGCCACGACGAGAAGGCCACCCGGTTTCAGCACCCGCATCAGTTCCTTGGCAAAGATGGCCTTGTCGGGCATGTGGGGGCCAGCCTCCACCGACCACACCACATCGAAGCTGGCGTCGGGGAAGGAAAGATTCATGGCGTCATCCACCTGAAACTGGGCGGTAACTCCGGTGGGGGTGAGTTCCGTGGCCCGCTGCACCTGCTGGGGGCTGATGGTGACGCCCGTAACGGCAAAGCCATAGTCTCTGGCCAAAATGCGGGAACTGCCGCCAATGCCGCAACCCACATCCAGCATGGTGGTTCCGGTGGGCAAGCGATCCAATCCGCCCCAGCGCACCATTTCATGCACAAAGTCGGCCTTGGCAGCCAAAAAAGACTTCCGGCGAGGCGGCGACCCATAGTGCCCTAGGTGAATATGTTCGCCCCAATAAAATTCAAGGATGCCGTCCTGGGTCCATTGATCGTAGGCGTTGACCACGGAATTGGAGGACTGGTAGCGGCGGGCCGTCACAAAGTAGATCGCCAAGCCAAGCCCCAAGAGGCCCACCAACAGCCCCAGAATCGACAGAAATCCCATGCTGAAAATGTTTCCAATACTTAACAATCCTGCCCTTCATTGTGGCAAGGTTGCGACCCCAGCGCAATGAATAGGCGCTGGGGAGTGGGGACTAGGGATGCTTGGCGATAGGAGACCAGGCCCGCACTTCGGTGGCCAGGATGGGCAGGGTGCTGGGATGAACAGGGTCATGGGCCAGGGCCGTACCATTCCACAGCACCGTGTTAATCAGCACGGCCAAACCGCCCGATACCGCCATTAACCCAAGCCACTCGACGTAATCTCTCATGCGCGTTTTCAACCTGCTAATGTCTATGGGGCAGGGCATTTGCCCAGGGGTTGCAGGGTTGGGAAAGCCCCTCGTAAAACCCATACCATCATAGGACGGCCCTGCCCGATTCGCCCCCCACCTGTGCCGCCCAAGACCACTGTCCTGGGTATCAGCACAATAACTCCCCAGCAAACCACCGGGGGCCACCATCAGGAGATGCTTCACCGACGCGCAAGCTCAAAGGCTAAGCTGTCCTTTTAGCGTTTCACCGCAGCTTAACGAAAGACTTAGGCTTCAGACTAAAAAGACCGTGATTTTACGGAAAATACATCATGTCTTTAAAGTTTGTAAAGCCAGGAAGGAGGCTTGCCAGGAGCCCAGGAGGATGAGGGCCAACCGTTGCCCTAATGCAGTGCCGGAGGGTCTGCCTCGACTATCCCATAGACCGATTAAAACAAACAAAGGCGCAGTCTGAGCCGCGCCTTTGACAACCCGCCTAGAACGGCTAGGTGGCCATCAGGCGGCTTCCATCCAGTCATAGATTTGCTCAAGTTGCTCTAGGGTAACCAAACCGTATTGCCATAGGATCATGGGCAGTGGCCCTGGATCCTGTTCGCTGTGCTTGAGGGCAACCTGCAACGAAGCCGTGGAAATGGCTAGCTCGTCTTGCAGGAATTGCAGCAAGTTTGGGGTGGCATTGACCGTCATTTTTATCACCTCCTTAGTTGAATCACGATAGGGTGGCAGGATGTTGCCCACGATTTTACACAAGGATGTCCACTTGGCAACATCAATTTTTGACCAAGGTAGCGAATGTTTAATTCCTTGCCCACGGTTTAGGGAAGATTCCCCCCATAGACCTAGAAATAGGCCGATGGAGAGGGGGTGTCCTCGATCTCAGGGCTGAAACACGTCGCCTTATGAAACACGTCGCCTTAATGTAGATCACAGTGTTCCCCATTGTCCTGGTTAGATCAACGGGTTAATCCGCCTTTGGGATGGGGAAGATCCCCCTCTTTCTCCATCCGCCTCAACGCTCCGCCGAAATCCAGTCCTCATCCCAGGGGCCACCCCCAGTTTCTAGGCTGGCGAGAGTGCTTTGGGCGGCGATCAACAGGGTAAGGGTGTGGCCCTGCTTGCGCCAAAGGGTGAGGGTGAGGTGTCCTTGGGCGGTTTCTTGGCAGCGGAAGGTGAGGCCGTTTTGGGTGGGGGCACGGAGGGGAGTACCCGCCAGATCGGTGTGTCCAGCCAGTTCTACCACATAGTCTGGACGCTCGGCCCGCAATCGCCAGGAACCCCAGGGGGCAATGTGCCAGCGCAGGGTGGCATTCCAGGGCACAAATTCGTAGAACTGGCTCCGGTGATGAATCCCCACCATGGCCACCTCCTCCATCCAGGCAATCACCCGACGGCGACCCCCTCCGGCGGTGAGGGAAAGATCCGGTTGGTCAAAGGCATTGCAGTGCAGCCAAAACCACTTTTGGGGAAAGGCTCCGCCCCAGTTTTTTTCGCTGTAGGCGGAGGCTTGGGTAAAGTCGTAGCGCTGCCCCTGCCATTCGATCCACCCGGTCGCTAACCCATGGGCCATCAACACCTGCCAGCCCGGTTCAAAGATTTGCCACTGGGATAGCCAGCCAGCGGTGGACTGTTGGGACTGGGCCGGATTGCCCCAGCCATAGACGGGTTCGGTGGAATATTGCCAGCGCACGGTGTCGTTGCGGCTGGGGTCGTAGAGTTTGCCCTGGTGCCAGGTGGCGGTCACTTGGTAGCCCTCTGGGATATGGCGATCAAACTCCCCTGGCAGAAGGAATTGGGGCGGGGGCGGGGGGGAAAGAAGATCGCTGGACAGGTCGGAATGGGCCGAGGATCGGCGGATAGGGTAGCGCCAGTGACCGAGCCCCAGCCCCTCCCGCCAGGCCCAAAAAAGCTGGGGGTTTGGAAACGTGCGGCATAGGTAGCGATCTTGGGGGCCGAGGATTTGGGCCGCCCCCCCACTGTAGGGTAGGCCCCCAGCGGGATCCTCGATGGAATACATGAAGGCAAAACTTTGCCCCACCTCCGGCAGAGTGACCCGGAAGTACCAGCCCTCAAAAAAGCGACGACGGGTACCGGGCCAATGGTAGCCGCTGTGGGGCGTTTGCAGGGGATGTAGACGAGCAGGAACGGATCCATGCCAGGGCAACCTATCCAGGGGATTCACTCCCCAAGGCAAGGATGCCCAGGGAACTTGGGGAAAACTGGGGATAGCCATTAGGGTTCTACCCAGCGGGGCACATAGCGCCAGCCATCGCGGATGTGGTCGCGGTGGCGTTGGTAGTCGGCTTGTTTTTCCCCCACCAGCCGCCAAAAGACTTTGGAATGGTTCATATGGACGGTGTGGCACAGCTCATGGACAAAGACATAGTGCACCAACTCCGGCGGCAAAAACAGCAGTTTATAGTTCAGGCTGATGTCTTTCTGGTTAGAGCAACTGGCCCAGCGGGTTTTCTGGCCCCGAATAGAGACCTTGTGAAAGGGTAGCCCTACCTCAAAGCTCAGTTCCCGTAGCCAAGGGGCAAACTCGGCGCGGGCCTTGCGGGTTAGCCACTGGCGCAATAAATCGGCACAGGCAGCATCATTATCCACCTCGCCGCGCATATGTAGGGTGAGGGGGCTGGGCTGGGTGAGAGTCAGCCGCTGGCCGCGACTAGCGGTATAGAGGACCGCCCAGGTTTGATCGCAGGATTTCAAGGCCATCTGGCTGGGCTTGGCCTCAAAATGCGCCTCAGCAAGGGTGGCGGTCTTGTGCTCTACTTGCCGTACCGTTTGCCACAGCCAAGACCGTCGCTTGTGCAAAATATCCGGCACCTGAATGGGGTCAAACCCTGGGGGAATCACCACTTCAATGTCGCCATTCAGATGCACCTTAATAGAAACGTGGCGGGCGCGACAGCTCTCCCGAATCCGGTAGTCCGGCAACCCAGGGGGGAGCATCTCCAAGAGTTCAAGCTGCTGAGAAGCCTCGGTCATGCCAATGGCCCGATCACATCACCTGTTCTATCCTACGGCGCTCGAGAAACGAGAGCAAAATTTCTTGGTGAGGACGCCCTATCGGACGCACCTGCCCCGCCCGTTCCGAATAGCGCTGGCCCTGGCGAATCTCTTCCACCGTCCACAGCCCCAAATCCCAACCCTCCATCAGGCTCAAGGAGTCCACCGTCACGGACAACGGCCCATGGAACACATGGCGTACCACATAATCCACCTCCATCCGCTGAAACAGATCGAGCGCTGGAGGAGCATAGCCAATCTCCTCCAGCAATTCTCGCCGCATGGCCGTAGGCGGGTCTTCCCCTGGTTCCATATGGCCACCAAAAAAGCCCCAGTGCCCAGGGTAGAGAATGCCAGGAATGTCATCCCGCAATTGCAACAAAAAGCGATCCCCTTGGTATAGGATAGCCACCGCCACTTCAGGTTTTTCTACCGTTTGGTCTGCCATGGGTACCTGCTGCATTACGGGGCTGTTGGGGCCAAAATTAGGCTAGAGATGGGGCAAGACTATCGCCATCGCCACCCCACACAGGCTAGCCCTCTGAGTTATACCAAGTCGGTCCAAGAACGGCAACCGCTGAATCCCTTTTTCCCGCCTGCCCCCAAAACGAATGAGCATGGAATCTCAGAAAATATTTGAAAATACGGAGAAGGGGCATGAAACGCCTCACACAAGTCTGCGTAGCATGACGCGAATCATGGCGATATGCATGAACGTCTCCGAGGATTCGGGCAAGCGCTCGTAGTCCATATTTAACCGACGACACCCATGGAGCCAGCCATAGGTGCGCTCCACCACCCACCGTCGAGGGAGCAGGACAAAGTCGAGAGTGTTCAGATTTTTGTGTAAATTCCGACTTTAGGAACGAGAAATCAGGGTTTTTAGCCCTATCAGGCACGTTTTTCTGATTGCCCTACCAGAAAGCCCTGGTCATCCGCGAACCCAAGCTAGAGGCCGAGCACCCCTGGACGTTGCGCTGTCGGGAGAATTTGGCAAAGTTAGACCATAGTAAGTAGTGGGTTGTTTTTGACTTGATAGTCGAATTACTTTTTCTATGGCTTCTGCTCCTCGTTCGGCCTACGTTCATATTCCCTTTTGTCGGCGGCGGTGCTTTTACTGCGATTTCCCCATTTCCGTGCTGGGCAACCAGCGGCGGGGGGAAACGTCGCTGTCTGTAGAGGGTTATGTGGAAACCCTGTGTACTGAAATTCAGGCTACGCCGAACTTAGGGGCAAACTTAGGGGCATCCCTGCAAACGGTGTTTTTTGGTGGGGGCACGCCTTCCCTGCTATCGGTGGCGCAGGTAGAGCAAATTTTGGCGGTGTTGGATCAGCGGTTTGGCATTGATCCAAGCGCGGAAATTTCCATGGAAATGGATCCCGGCACCTTTGATTTAGATCACCTGAAGGGCTACCTAGGGGCAGGGGTGAACCGCATTAGTCTGGGGGTACAGGCGTTGGAGGATAGCATCCTGGAAAGCTGTGGCCGCTACCATCGGGTGGCGGATGTGGTTCAAACCGTGGACTGGCTGCATCGGGTCGCCATGCCCAACTGGAGTTTGGATTTGATTTCGGGTCTGCCCCATTTGACGATGGACATTTGGGAATTGGGGCTAGAAAAAGCCGTTACTCTGGGGCCGCATCATCTATCGGTGTACGACCTGACGGTGGAGCCGCAGACGGTGTTTGCCAAGCGCTATCAGCCGGGGGATGCGCCCCTGCCGACGGATCAGCAGACGACGGCGATGTATCGTACCGCCCAGTGCTATTTGACCGACCAGGGTTACGAGCATTATGAGGTCTCGAATTACGCCAAACCGGGGCATCGCTGTCGCCACAACCTCACCTACTGGCGCAACCAGCCCTACTACGGCTTTGGCCTGGGGGCCACGAGCTACACCCAGCACCAGCGGGTCAGTCGGCCTCGCACCTTGGCGACCTATGGCGAATGGGTGCAGGAGTTCCAGGCATCGGGCAGCGTTTACGACGAATCCCCCACGCCGCCCATGGAGCAGTTTTTAGATCGCCTCATGGTGGGGCTGCGGCTGGCGGAGGGCATCGGTGGTGATGAGGTACGGTCGCTGTGTGATACCTACACTTGGGCCAAGCTCTATGCGATGCTGGAACCCCACATTCAAGCGGGTTGGGTGGTGATCGATGGCGACCGTTGGGACACTGTGCAGCGGATTCGTCTCAGTGATCCCGAAGGTTTTCTGTTCTCCAATGTGGTGCTGGTGGATTGTTTTCGGGTGTTAGAGGACGCTTAGGTGGCCCAGGTAAAACGGCCAAAGCCTCATATGCAGGAGACTTTGGGCCGTAGCGATCCTTGTGATTTGAATCGGCTATGGTCGTCGGCATCCTCCTTCGCCATTCCCCCTTTGCAGTAAAGTAGATCCCTGTGACATTTTTATGGCCGACCCATGCCCAAGGTTCTCGTTTCCGACCCCATTGATCAGGTAGGTATTGACATTCTGTCCCAGGTGGCGCAGGTGGATGTAAACACCAGCCTCTCCCCGGAGGAATTGGTCAACGTCATTGGCGACTACGACGCGCTGATGATTCGCTCTGGCACCCGCGTCACCAAGGCGGTGATCGAGGCCGGGAACAACCTCAAAATCATCGGTCGGGCTGGGGTTGGGGTCGATAACGTGGATGTACCCGAAGCCACCCGGCGCGGCATTGTGGTGGTCAACTCGCCGGAGGGCAACACCATCGCCGCCGCCGAACATGCCCTGGCGATGATGATGTCCCTGTCGCGCTACATTCCCAGTGCTGATGCCTCGGTGAAATCCGGCGAATGGAAGCGCAAGGACTTCACCGGGGTTGAAGTCTACAAAAAGACCCTAGGCGTGGTGGGCTTGGGCAAAATTGGCTCCCACGTTGCCACCGTGGCCCGCGCTATGGGTATGAGACTACTGGCCTACGATCCCTTCATTTCCGCTGACCGGGCCGAACAGTTGGGTTGTCGTCTGGTGGAACTAGACTTCCTCTTCCGCGAAGCCGACTACATCACCCTCCACATTCCCAAAACCCCCGAAACCGCCAACCTGATCAACGCCGCCACCCTGGCCACCATGAAACCCACGGCGCGGATCATCAACTGTGCCCGTGGCGGCATCATCAACGAAGCCGATCTGGCCCAAGCCCTGCGGGATGGCGTCATTGGCGGCGCGGCTTTGGATGTGTATGCCTCGGAACCCCTGGGCGAGTCGGAGCTGCGGGATTTGGGCAAAAACGTCATCCTCACCCCCCACCTGGGAGCCTCCACCGAAGAAGCCCAGGTGAATGTGGCCATCGATGTGGCCGAGCAGATCCGCGATGTGCTGCTGGGCCTGCCTGCCCGTTCCGCCGTGAACATTCCTGGTCTGCGGCCTGAGGTGCTGGAAAAACTCGGCCCCTACCTGCAACTGGCGGAAACCCTGGGCAACTTGGTGGGCCAACTGGCCGGGGGCCGCGTCGAAGAACTCACCGTGCGCATCCAGGGCGACTTTGCCAGCGGCGACAGCAAGCCAATCATGATTGCGGCCCTCAAGGGTCTGCTGTCCAACGCCCTGCAAGAGCGGGTTAACTACGTCAATGCCAGCATCGAAGCTAAGGAGCGGGGCATCCACGTCATCGAAACCCGTGACGAAGACATTCGGGACTACGCCGGATCCCTCAACCTCAAGGCCAAGGGTAGCCTGGGCGAACATTCCGCCACCGGGGTACTGCTGGGCGGCAGCGAAATCCGCGTCACCGACATCGACGATTTCCCCATCAACGTGCCCCCCACCCAGCACATGCTGTTTACCCTGCACCGCGATATGCCGGGGATCATCGGCAAAATCGGCTCCCTGCTGGGCAGCTTCAACGTCAACATCGCCAGTATGCAGGTGGGCCGCAAAATCGTGCGCGGCGATGCGGTGATGGTGCTGAGCCTCGATGATCCCCTGCCCGAAGGCATCCTAGAGGAAATCATCAAGGTAGACGGCATCCGCGACGCCTACACCGTCAATCTCTAGACAGACTCTTGGCTCTGCGCCCACGGGCCTTGAGGAGAATTAAAGTGGTGCTGGTGTTGCCAAAGATCTGTGAGCATAGCCCAACAGAACGCCAACGCCAGGAGTGCCACCAACTTGCTCAGGCGTTCGGCCTAGCAGAGGGGAGTGGATTCGAGGTAGACGCCTGGGGTTTTGAGGGCTTCAAATAACGTCTCATCCCAAATCCGATCCGTATACCCCTGAAATAGAGTAGGCTTAGGCGCTGCCTAGACCTCTCCACCTCGCTACCCTCAGTGATTTGGAGGATATGCGGGAGACCCGCTGCCGCACCCTCCTGGCCATGCCAGCCGAGAGTACAGCCCTTCACCCACTATCACTGGTTTCCGGCATGATCATCCTAGTCATTTCGGGGGCATTTCGGGGGCATTTCGGGGGTATAAATTCTGGATTTGGTCTAATACCCTTATACGGGATCTTGGGTGGAAAGCCGTCGGCTTAATAGCTCAGCCTAAACGCGAAGGCGCTATTTATAGCTGCGCTGGGTGAGTTGGACGTTCTCAAAAAATAGGTCTTCCTAGTGCAGTTGCGGCACCTGGCCCTCGCTGGGATATTCCCAGGCCGAAACAACGGCAAAGTTATCGTCGTCCCGTTGGGCTTCGCCGTCGGGGGTTTGGTGTTCTTCTCGGAAGTGGCCCCCGCAGGATTCTTCCCGTTGTAGGGTATCTCGCGCCATCAGTTCTGCCAGGTCGATAAAGTCGGCAACTCGTCCGGCAAAGAAGATACGCTTCGCATCCGTGGAGAAGTCAGACGGCACCTCCTCAAACTCCAACTCGGCGGCAGTGCTGCTAAACGGCTGGCCATCCTGCATCAGTGCGTAGTCTACGCAGGCGTCGAACACAGGCTGAATGAGTGCGCTGTCGGAGTGGGTGAGAAGGCGAAGCATGCGCGAAGAGGGTGGGGTGCGATGTCTAACGATGAAGTGCAGCAGCGGCAGATAACCTCGAACTCTCTCCGATAACCTCTATGCCGTCCGCGCTAACGGGTAGTGCATTTTAGTGCAGGTCAGAGGAAAAGGCAGGGTAGCCTTGCTCGGC
>JBBAWV010000100.1:0-17896 GCA_040396995.1 Nodosilinea sp.
GGTTCAGGCTCTTTTTTCTGTGCTTCTTTTACCCTTCGTGAATAATCCAGGTTAGCCAACAAAGGCGATGGGCTTGGCCCCTTTAATCTGGCGATTTATTGGAAGCGGACATATCGCCAGAAAGGCCCAAAACAGCCCTGGTATATTCTCACCAATCTTCCCAACTTAACCCAGGCTATTGAGCTCTATCAGTGCCGTTGGGGGATTGAGCAACTCTTTAAAGACTGCAAGTCAGGGGGCTACAACTTAGAGGACACTCAGGTCAATGAACGTCGCTTTTTAGCCCTCGTATTGCTCGTGATCATTGCCTACAGTTTAGCGACCCTGGAAGGGCAATGGCTGCGAGCACAACGCATTCATCAGTATGCTGGACGTCTCCAAGAACACCAAGATAAGACCTTGCGACACAGTGATTTCAACCTAGGTCTCTATGGTCAACGCTGGCGCTATGCCATGGAACTCTGGGCGGATCTCGCCTTTCAGTTGATGGCCCTCAAACCCCATAAAGGTCTCTATTTTCAGCGTGGTCTCCACGTCCTAGCCCTGATGCAGCAAGCGATCTAGCCATGTTGTCCCCGCTAAGGCCGACCGGAGTATCACGGGTGGCCCGCAGCATAGGGCTAGGCCGTTAACTCCAGTCTTCTCGACCTCGGCCCAGCCCTTTGTACACGTCGCCCTGTTGGTGGATGGCGCGGGTTTTGGCAAACAGAGCCTCTTCGGTAAGTTGCCAGCGGTTGAGAGCTTTTTTCAAGTCGGTTTGAATGTCCCGTGCGCCGGGGAAACCCTCGTAGCGAATCATCAGGCGGGCCAGTTCCACCACATTGTAATCGGTGGCTTCTCCCGCCAAAAGCTGATTCACCACCTCGCGGTCGGCCTTGTATTGGGGATGTTGTTGTTCCTTGGTGTCGGCCATGGGGGATGCTCCTGACGACTGATCCGAAATCCGCCCTGTTTAACCCTGGTATCCAGCGGGCGAGGAGACCTCGCCCCTACGGTTGGCCGGGTTAGCAATCGGGGTTCTCTAACTCGGATTTGATATTAGGGCGCTCACCTGTGGAGTTACCTCGGCAGGATTCTCTACCGGATTCACTGCCGCTTCGATGATGCCGCCGCCCAGCACCCGATCCCCATCAAACCACACGGCAGCTTGGCCAGGAGTGACTCCAAACTGGGGTTCATCAAACACCAGCTTCACCCGATCTCCCAAGCCATTGGGGCCTTCGAGGGGAGTCAGGGTGGCCCCCACGGCTCCGCTGCGGTAGCGAATTTGTGCCGACACCGGAATGGGCTCTTGGGGGGCGGCGATGGAAACCCAGTTCACCCGCTGCACGGTGCAATCGGGCCAGTGGGCATCGCTACGGTCGGCGACGATGACTTGGTTGCGGCCCACATCAAACCCCACCACGTAGAGCGGGTTGGCGGCGGCAATGCCCAAGCCCTTGCGCTGGCCGATGGTGTAGTGGTGAATGCCCGTGTGCTGGCCCAGAATGCGGCCCTCGGTATTGACGATATCCCCCGGTTTGGGTGCCAGGTATTTGTCGAGAAAGGTCTGCATGGAGCCGTGCTGTTCAATCAGGCAGAGGTCTTGGCTGTCGGGCTTGTCGGCGGTGTGCAGGCCCAGTTCGGCGGCGATGCGGCGGGTTTCGGTTTTGGTTTGGTGCCCCAGGGGAAAATGGCAGGTGGCCAGCAAATCCTGGGTGAGGTCATACAGAAAATAGGACTGATCCTTGGCCGGATCCACCGCCCGCAACAGCTCGTAGCGCCCGGTTTCGGCATTGTGGACAATGCGGGCATAGTGCCCCGTGGCGATGCGCTCACAACCCAGTTCTTCGCGGGCATACTGCAACATGGGGCCAAACTTCACCGCCCGGTTGCACTGGGAACAGGGCAAAGGCGTGATGCCGCTGCCGTAGCCCTCCACCAGGTAATCGACAATTTCCTTCTGAAACACATCGCGGCTATCGACAATGTGGTGAGGAATGCCCATATCTTCGCAGAGTTTGGCGGCATCTACCATGCCCTCCGAGCAGCATTGGCCCTTGCCCTTCATCAGCCACAGCGTGAGGCCCACCACGTCATAGCCCTGCCGATGCAGCGTCGCCGCCGCTACCGAACTATCCACCCCGCCCGAAAGCCCCACCACAATCTTTTCCATGGCCAAATTGCTATGCTGAATCGCCCTAAGACATAAACTCTATCCTAGCGCAGGCGCTTCAGGTTGCTCGGCTCCCCTAATACGAATGAATTATCTGGCCTCAGGACATCCCCAACAGGCGCTTTGGCCGTGATTGCCTGAGCCTAGGCTAATCGCTGGACTGACTGAGATGAAGGGCTTGCAGTTGTTGAATCAGGTCTTGGTGGGTGAAGGGTTTGGGGAGAAAGCCTTGGAATCCGTAGGGCGCAGCGTTGGCGGTGTCGGTGAGGTTAAGGCCGCTCATGGCAATGATGGGCACGCCGGGGCTAATGCGCCGCAGCAGGGGCAGGGCCATGATGCCGTCCATGGTGGGCATCATGAGGTCGATAAAAATGGCAGCGATTCGGGCTTTGTGTTCGGCTAGTAGTGCGAGGGCACTGGGGGCATCTTGGGCGATGAAAACCTGGTAGTTATGCACTTCTAGGATGGACTGGATAACATCGCAAATGGCGGGTTCGTCGTCTACGACGAGGATAGGGGTTTGGCGGCCATTGAGGGGATTAGCGGGGCTGGGGGTGGCGCTGTTGGGGCTAGGGATGGCGGGCAGATAGATGCAGAACTGGCTGCCCTGGTTGACTTCGCTGTGGACATCAATGAAACCATCGTGGCTTTCTACAATGCCTAGCACCGCCGAGAGGCCCAGTCCGGTGCCTTTGCCCAGTTCCTTGGTGGTAAAAAAGGGATCGAAAATGCGGTTGAGGGTGGCGGGGGCCATGCCCGTGCCCGTGTCCGTGACCATGATGACAACATAGGGGCCAGGGCGGGCCTGGGGATAGGGTTGGGCGCTAACGGTATCAAACGTGAGGTTGTGGGCGGTGATTTGCAACACGCCGCCGTTGGGCATCGCGTCGCGGGCGTTGACGCACAGGTTCATGAACACCTGGTGGAGTTGGGTGGCGTCGCCGCTGACGGCCCAGAGATCATCGGCGACGTCTACATAGATATCGATGGATTTGGGGAGCGTCTGCTGCACCAGTTTGCGAACATCCCGCAGCAGATGGTTAACCTGGAGGGGAAAACGCTTGCCCTCTAGGCCACGGGCAAAGGTGAGGATTTGCTTCACCATGTCGGCCCCCCGCTGGGCGCTGGATTCGAGAATTTTGAGCTTGTTGTCTACCCAGGGGTCCAAATTGCCCAATTTCAGGGGCAACAGTTGGACGACGAGGAGAATCGGCGTCAGGATGTTGTTGAGGTCGTGGGCGATGCCGCTGGCCAGGGTGCCCAGGCTTTCGAGGCGCTGGGAACGCAGGAATTGGGCCTCCATTTGTTTTTTGTCGGTGATGTCCATGTGGATGCCCAGCAGACGATCCGGTTGGCCCTGATCGCTGTAGAGCAGCGTGCTTTTAATCGCCATCCAGCGCGTCGTATCTCCCTCTTGGATCCGAAATTCGGTGTCTAGCCCTCGTCCGGCCCGCACCGATTGCTGAAGTTCTTGGGCCACGGGGTCGCGGTCGTCGGGGTGGATTGGCCAGGGCAGGGGGCAGCGGTCTATTTGACCGTTGAAGTTGGGGTTGTGGAGACAGGGCAGGTCGGCCAAGGCCCATTCAAAGGTGCCCATGGCGGCGGCTTCCTGGGCTAGGGTGAGGCGTTCCTGAATCCGCTGGCGTTCTTCAACTTCCTGGCGCAGGTGTTGGTTGGCGGTTTCGAGTTCGGCGGTGCGGGCGCGGACTCGGTCTTCTAAAACCTCGTTGGCCTCCCGCAGGGCATCCTCGGCCCGCTGCCGTTCGATGGCGTAGAACAAGGCCCGCACCAACACTTCCTGCTGAAGGGATCGCTTGAGCAGGTAATCTTGGGCCCCGCGACGGACGGCACTGACGGCCAGCTCGTTGTCGTTGGTGTTGGTGAGCACCACGATGGGCAGGCTGGGGGCTTCGTGGAGCAGGAGATCGAGGGAATCGAGGCCGCTGCTGTCGGGTAGGGTGAGATCGAGCAGGGCCACGTCGAAGGACTGTGCCTGAAGGCGCGAGATCGCCTCCCCCAGGCGCTTGGCATGGCAGAGCTGAAAATGGCTGCGGGGGGCTCCCTTCAGCACCTCCTGCAAAAATCGGGCCTCGGCCAGGTCGTCTTCAATCAGCAGCACCTGCACCGTGGCCGGATTTAGGGGGTGTTCGGCGGCAGGGTCGCGGTTTCTAGCCAAAATGCCTCTATCCCCTGAACAATTTTGAACAGTTGGGCTAAGTTGCGGGACTTAGAAATGTAGCAGTTGACGTGGAGATCATAGCTTTTATAAATGTCCTCCTCGTTGCGCGAGGTGGTGAGCACGATGATGGGAATGTGTTTGAGGGCGTCGTTGCTTTTGATTTCTGCGAGCACTTCCCGTCCGTCTTTTTTGGGTAGGTTGAGATCCAACAAAATCAGGTCGGGAAAGGTTGCGTCGGCAAAGTTGCCCTGGCGTTGAAGATAGTCCATGGCCTCCATGCCGTCCCGCGCAATCACAATTTTGCAGGGGACGGCAGTGCTTTTTAGTGCTTCTTGAATCAGGCGAATATCGCCCCGATTATCCTCGACTAAAAAGATAGTTTTTGGCTTTGCGTCCGTTGCCATGGCTGCGATCACGTCCTTCAACGGGAATAGTGAAGTAGAAGGTGGCCCCTTGGTCGGGAACGGCTTCGACCCAGATGCGGCCCCGGTGGCACTCGATGATTTTCTTGCAAATGGCTAGCCCCATACCGGAACCGGGGTATTCGTCGCGGGTGTGGAGCCGCTGGAAGATGACGAAAATGCGCTCGGCAAACTGCGGATCGAAGCCGATACCGTTGTCCGTTACCGAGAAGAGCCACTGATCTTCCTGGCGCTGCACCCCGATGTGAATGTGGGGCGTTTCCTCGACCTTGCGGAACTTAATCGCGTTGCCAATCAGGTTTTGGAAGAGCTGCATCAACTGGGTGCCGTCGGCCACGATGGTTGGCAGCGGATCCACCGTAATCACCGCCCCGGTTTCGGCAATGCGACCCCGCAGATTGCCCAGGGCTTGGTCGAGGGAATCCTGCACGTTGGTGAGCTGCCACTCGATGCCCTGGAGATCCACCTTGCTGTAGGTCAGCACATCGTCGATTAGGGTTTGCATCAGGCTCACCCCTTCCACCGCAAAACCGATGAACTCCTTGCCGTCCTCGTCCAGCTTGGCGTCGTAGCGCATTTCGAGCAGTTGCACAAAGTTGGCCACTTGGTTCAGGGGTTCCTGCAAATCGTGGGAGGCGACGTAGGCAAACTTTTTCAGTTCGGCGTTGGATCGCTCCAAATCCGTGGCCAGCAGGGCCAGTTCTTCCGCTTGCCGGAGCACGATGTTGACGATGGCCTTCCGTAGTTCCAGGGCGGCTTTTACCTCCACCCCCTGCCACGGCAACGACCGCAGGCTGACGGTTTCCTTCCACAGTTCAAAGGATTTGCGGGGGCACAGCCACTGGTTTTCCGCCTCGCCCACCAGGGTATAGGCTTCGTTGGGGTTGCCGCCCCAGTTTACGGTTTGAATCACCTCTGGCCGGAACCACAGCACATAGCTGCGCTTGGAAATAGGAATGGCAATCAACCCGCTGGCTACGTCCTTAAACCGCTGGGCCTCGGAATACTCTAGGGGCAGGGCATTGGTGACATAGATCTCATCGCTGACCGCCTTGCTAAGCCACTGCACCAGGTAGTTCAGTTCCTCCTCCGGCGGCGTGCGGCCTAGGGTCGTCCACTGGCCGCCAAAGCAGATCGCCGCGCCCTTGGCCCCCACCAAATCCAACAGGTTGGGGTCACGCCGCACCAGGCCATCAATGAAATCATCCTCCTGGGCCATCTGATCAATTAGGGCCGTTTGCACCGCCGCTAGTTGCAGTTGATAGCTTTGATCGGCTTCTTCTTCGAGGGTGGAAATTTCTGAGAAAATGACTCGACCGAGGAATTCGCAGGCCTTCCGCAGTTCGTAGGGCACATACTTCGGCGTCTTGTGGTGACAGGCAATCAGCCCCCAGAGTTTTTGATCCTTCATCAACGAAATAGTCAGGGATGCCTCCACATTCATGTGGTGCAAATACTCGATGTGGCAGTGGTAGGGCTGCCGCAAAATCGACATCACCAAATCCGTCGGCTGCTGGGTGATGGGATTAATTTCAGGCACCAAATCCACAGGCTCAGCACTGGCATTGGGAATCACCCGAATCCAGTTCGATAAAAACATTTTGCGGGCCGGGGCAGGCACATCAGATTCTGGGAAATGCAGCCCCAGATAGGACTCCATATCTTCCGTTTTTTCTTCCGCTAATACTTCGCCATGACCGTCATCATCAAACTTATACAGCATCACCCGATCAAAGCCCGTTACCTGACGCACTTCGTGGACGATAATGCGGCAAAAGTCCGACAAACTCGCCGATCCGGCCTCAAGCTGACCAATGGAAGTCCGCGCTAGGTGATAAAAACTTAGGAAAGGAATATTGTCGTTATTTAGGGCAGGTTCTAACTCCAAAATCAAAAAGCCTGCCCCATTGCGATGGAACACCGCATCATACACACCATAATCATCGCCGCGCCGCCGCACCCAAATTTTGGTGGGGTTCATCACATCCAACGTTTCGCCATGCAGCCCCGACCGAAACTGATCTACCTGGTAATCATCCAGTAGATAATCTAGGGTTTTTCCCAGCACTTCATCGACAGACAGTCCAAAGGCTTCGCGAGTATTTTTGCTCACCTGAACCACGGTCAAATCCGCCTCATTCAGTACCAGCAACACCCCATGGGGCTGAACTTGGGTAAGGGAATTAATATCCGGCTGTTTGAGCGCTGTTAGCCGATAGTCTTGCTCAAGCTTAACGTTAACCATGGTGGCAGGCTCCTAAACAGGAAAGGGGCAATGTGGCAGTGATTTAGTTTTGGGTTCATCAATGCAATCTCTGTCGTAGGCAATTTATTTGGCCTACTGTTTCCCTCGTTATGCACGGAAACTGAGTTTCTCAAACAACAACATAGAATAGCCATCTTGGCTATTGATATGGCAGGTAAACAACCTGTCCGGCTGGCTTACAATCTGCTGGGCTTAGACTCTACCCAATTGGGTGCTGAAGGGCCTTGCGCTCTATTTAGCAGCATATCGCAGATGCCAAGGCGACTAGGGGAGAGATCGTTAAATAAAATAGAAGCTTACGGTTTGCAATCTGTCCTTGATATATTGCAACAAAGCGTTGTGAAGATTCATCCTTTTGCTGCCCCGCAATCTTGGAGTGCCAAACAGCTTGTCTATGCCGAAACCTCACCGTAGGCGTCCGTTAGTTCGGCAAAGTAACAATACCTAGCCAAAAGCTTTTAATATTCTGCATTGTGGCGACCAACTGCTGCGGATTGGCATTTTTCACCACGTAGCAGTTGCCCTGGTTAAAGTAGGTCTGAAAAACATCGTCCGTCTGATTGGACTCAGATAGAACAATCACCGGAATGCGTCGGAGGTCGGGGTCGCCCTTGAGGGCCGTCAAGATATCCAAACTGGCCTGATGGGGGAGATCGAGATCCAGCAAAATTAAATCTGGGCGTTGTCCCGGTTCCTTCCCCGCGCTGGAGCGCAACCAGTCGAGGGCCATCGATCCGTCCTCCATCACCCGTAGATGATACTGATCAGGCTTATCTGCCAACACCTGTCGCACCGCTTCCACATGGTCGGCATGGTGGTCAATTAATACAATCAAGCGCTCTAGCGGGTCATCCTGCATGGCATCTGGCTCTCGTCTGTACCGCCTTGGCCGTCTTCAACCGGGCGAACCCACCGATGGATCACCCTAGCTTTGCACCTTAGCCCCTAATCGGGCACATGGGCCAAATCTGCGGAAAGTTATAACGTTGATGGTGGTGGGCAAAGCCAAGATGGGTATCAGCCCAAGAAAAATGGGGCCAGCCTAACGCTAACCCCATTCTGCCCCACCGACATTCCTAGATCGGTGGTTGCAACCAAGCTTTAGAAGAACGCGGGCTGGTGACGAATGAGGCTGAGGAACTCTTCGCGGGTCTTTTGATCCTCCTTGAAGGAACCCAGCATGGCACTGGTCACTGTCCAAGAGCCGGGCTTTTGCACGCCGCGCATCACCATGCACATGTGGCTGGCTTCTACCACCACGGCCACCCCACGGGGTTCTAGGATTTCCTGAATCGCTTCGGCCACCTGGCGGGTGAGGCGTTCCTGCACCTGGAGGCGACGGGAATACATTTCCACAATGCGGGCCAATTTGCTGAGGCCCACCACCCGCTGGTTGGGGATGTAGGCAACGTGGGCGCGACCCATGAAGGGCAGCATGTGGTGTTCGCACATACTGAACAGGTCGATGTCGCGCACCAGCACCATTTCGTTGTGGCCTTCGTCGAAGATGGCCCCGTTGACCAGTTCTTCCAGGGATTGTTGATAGCCGCTGGTGAGGAATCGCATGGCATCGGCTACTCGCTTCGGGGTCTTCAGCAGCCCTTCCCGATCCGGATCTTCGCCCACCGACATCAGCATGGTGCGCACAGCCTCCTTCATGTCGTCGTGGCTGGTTTCGGGAATGGCGTAGGGCTTAGCCTCCGCACCATGGCTGAGGGAACGGTCGGGCAGCACCGTAGGAGAAATGCCCAGGCCACTGGGGGTCACTTTGTCATTGATGCCATTTGAGGATGCGATAATCATAGGGTTTAACTAAACTCCAGGTGTTCAACAAAACGGAGACCGCTCTCTGAGACGGTCAAACTCGCAGACGGTAAAAAACTTCGTAAGCCCCTTGGCGTATCGGGTGATGTTTCTCGACCCGCTATAGGGCTCCTCCAGCGGGCATTAGCACAATGTCTTCGATCACCGCTTGGGGAGGCAACAGCACGGTGCTGAGGATGGTTTGGGCCACAATTTCGGGGGTCAGCATTTGGCTGCGGTCGAAATCGGCATGAACAGTGTCGGTATCCCACAGGGGGGTGTTCACCGAACCGGGCGTCACCATCACCACCCGAATGCCGTTAGCCCGCTCCTCCACCGCCAGCACCTTGGACAGGGCCACCAGGCCCGCCTTGCTGACGCTGTAGGCACCCCAATCGGGAAAAGCGGATTTGGCCGCAATGGAGGAAATATTGACGATGGTGCCACCGCCCCCACTGCGCAGACTGGGCAACACCGCCTGAATGCATTGAAAAATGCTGGTGAGGTTAAGATCCATCACCTGCTGCCAGTGGTGCAGGGGCGTTATCGCTAGGGATCCGGTGTAGCCCATGCCCGCGTTGTTAATCAACACGCTGAAGGCTCCGAAATCCTGAATAATCTCGGCCATGCGGGGCTGCACCTGGGGAATATCGGCCAGCTCGATGGCATAGCCCTTGGCCACCACGCCATAGTCGGCCAATTCATCCACCACGGGTTGCAATCGATCCATAGACCGACCCAACAGGGCGACATCAAACCCCGCCTGGGCAAGGGCGTGGGCCGTAGCTCTACCAATGCCGCGACTGGCTCCCGTGATCAGGGCGCGACGCGGCAGGTCGGAACGGGGGAAATTGTCCAAAACTGAATTCCAAAAACCAACAACTAACGAACCAGGGGCTAGGCAAGACCTATGGATGGAGGGCTGCTAAGCTCGCTTCCTTCAGCGTTCCCGGATCGGGGTGGTTAGGCAAACAAGGTCAGGCCCGTTTATATGTTAACAAACGTAAAGCACTTCTCTCAGAAATCGCCACCATAAAAGTCTTTGATGGCTATTCCCGCAGATACCCCATTATTGCACCCCGGCATCCCTTGTGAACCTAGGCCGCTGCCTCAGCAAACACGCCAATTTTGCGGTATTTCTGGTAGCGCATTTGCTGGAGGGATTCGGGGGGCAACCGCGACAGTTCTGCCAGGTTTTCCACCAGGGCTTGCTTGAGAATTTCTGCGGCCTGGATGGGGTCGGCATGGGCACCGCCCACGGGTTCTGTCAAAAGCTGATCCAAAATGCCCAGGTTTTTCAAATCCCAAGACGTAATCTTCAGGGCTTCGGCGGCCTCGGCGGAACGTCCGGCGTCCTTCCAAAGAATGGCGGCGCAGGCTTCGGGGCTGGCCACGGTGTAGACAGAATGCTCGAACATCATCAGCCGATCCCCGACGCCAATGCCCAGGGCACCACCGGAACCGCCCTCGCCGATGATGGTGCAGATGATGGGCACCCGCAGGCCAAACATTTCCCGCAGGTTGTAGGCGATGGCTTCCCCCTGGCCCATTTCTTCGGCCTCGTAGCCGGGATAGGCACCAGGAGTATCAATAAAGGTAATGATGGGCATGGAAAACCGATCCGCGTGGCGCATCAGCCGCATGGCCTTGCGGTAGCCGCCGGGGGAGGCCATCCCAAAATTGCGGGCCACGTTGTCCTTAGTGTCGCGCCCCTTTTGATGACCCAAAATCACCACGGGTCGCCCCTCTAACCGGGCCACGCCGCCCACGAGGGCCGGATCGTCTTTGCCAGAGCTACGGTCGCCGTGGAGTTCAATCCATTCATCGGTGATGGACTGGATGTAGTCCAAGGTGCTGGGGCGGCGGGGATGACGGGCCACCTGCAACCGCTGGGCTGGGGTGAGGCTAGAGAAAATTTCCTGGCGCAGGTGGGCGGCTCTGGCCTCAAGCTGGCGCAACTGGGCCGAGACATCCACATCATTTTTCTCAGCCAGTTCGCGGATTTGGGCAATGCGTCCCTCTAGCTCCGCCAAGGGCTTTTCAAAGGACAGCAAAATCGACTTGCGCTCGTTAGGGGCCATAGCCAGCAATACACATTAGGAAAAGAAAAACCAAGGCCCAAGACACAACATCTAGGGCTTTTCTAGGATACCAAGCTGGGTTCCCCTTCCTGCCGTCAATCTTGGTAGGGAATTTACCCTAGGAGCGGGGGACTAATACTTCATGAGATAGATGCAGATGTTGGTGTCGAGCATGTATTTCATAGGGATGCTCGGTCTTGGTCGCCCTGTTCTGGCCGTCCTTCCACCATAAAGTCCGGCGAGAAGGCCGCAAATCGCTCTAAAACCTGCCCTAAGGACTCTCCCACAGGACGAATAATCAGGCTATCTCCCTGGTGCTCAATTTCGTATTCCACATCCAGACAAGCAAACTGAAGCTCTTTGGGGATGCGTACGGCCTGAGCATTGCCGCTTTGGACAACACGGGTACGCATGGGGTTGCGCTCGATCACTTGCTGTAATCACAAGTATAGACAACCCGTGATCGAGTGAGATTTCCCCATCCACAGCCCTTGCCCCGTCGTGGATGGGTTCGCGTTGGTCACTGTCCTAGCCGTCCGTACGCCTAGTCGTCAATCTAGTCGTAAATATTGGCAGCTTTCAGCATGTGGTAGGTGATCAACAACTGGGTTAGCGCTAGGGGATAGCTTTGCAGCGTTTCGCCCGTGGTGCCGATGACTTTGCCGATGTCGGTGTTGCCTTCGATGCTGCAAAAACGGCCCAGGTAGGGAATTTCGCTACACAGGGTGCGCTCCAGTTCCTGCACGGGTTGTTCGGTGGCATGGCAGTCGATTTCTAGCACATCCACGGGTTTGCCCATGTCGCGATCCAGATCTAGGCGCACGGCATCGCTGAGGGTGCCGCCGTGTTTGGTTTCGAGCAGGTGGCTAAAGTCGGGGTGGGGGATGGTGGGCCGCATCACCAAGCGCACGTTGAGCATGAGTTCATCGGTGCTTTGCTCGTTGCCGGGGGGATAGAAGGACACCACCACGTCGGCCCATTGGCGCTGGGGCCGAATGTAGGCTTCGGAATCTTCCTCACGGGCTTTGATTTGCTCGATTACCTCTTCGGGGGTGTAGCCACGTTTGCGGGTATCGCGCTTAATCTTCCAGTTGGCCCGCAGGTCTTCCGGCGGCGCGAGGTAGACCTTCACATCGTAGGCATCGCGGCAGGCACGGGTGGAGTAGCCCAGCAGCCCTTCCACAATCACAAAGCGGCGGGGTTCGATGTATTCGGGCGCGTCAAATTCGCCGCTGCTGTGGTTATAAATCGGTTTGAGGATGGGCTGCCCAGTCCGCAGCAGGCCGAGGTGCTGCTGGATGATGTCGATGTAGTTGCAGTCGGGGTGAAGGGCGGAGATGCCCATCTCCTTGCGCTGCTTGCGGTCGTAGCGGTGGTAGTCGTCCGTGCAGATGGTGGTGACTTGGTCTTCGCCTAGAATTTGGGCAATGCCTCGGGTGAGGGTGGTTTTGCCAGCGGCGCTATCGCCCACAATGCCAAGAATAATCGGACGGCCTACCATATATTCCTCCAGGGTTGTATAACCAATAGTTAATCATTCCATTGTAGGAACCAACGGGACGCAATCTGATGATTGATTTAGCAAACCAAACGATTTTGGTGACGGGCGGCTCTCGCGGCATTGGGGAAACCATCGTCAAAACCCTGCATCGGGCCGGAGCCTCGGTGGTGCTGCACTACGGTCAGGGGCAAGCCGAAGCTGAAGCCATCGCCGCTAGCCTAGGTTCCAACGGGGTGACCTCCGACCGGGTATATCTCGTTCAATCTGACCTATCCCAACCCGGTGCCGCAAGGGACTTGTGGGCCAAAGCCTTGGCTTGGCGGGGGTCAATCGCAACGGTTGTGAACAATGCCGCCACCATGCCCGCTGCTCCCATCGGGGAAGATTGGGATACCTGGGCCAACGCTTGGCAGCAAACCCTTCAGGTTAACCTGATCGCCGTGGCGGACTTGTGCCGCGAAGCCGTCCTGCATTTCCAAACCCAGGGCGGCGGTACGTTAATTAACCTGGCCAGCCGTGCCGCCTTTCGGGGGGATGGCCCAGAATTCACCCCCTACGCCGCTTCTAAGGGAGGCATCATCAGCCTCACCCGCACCCTGGCCCGTGGTTTTGCAAAGGACGGCATCCAGGCCTACGCCATCGCCCCCGGATTCGTCCGCACCGACCGCATCGAGCAAGTGATGGCCGAACGCGGAACCGAGTACGTCACCCGCGACATTCCCATGGGTGCCCCCGCCGACCCCCAAGACATCGCCAACTTAGTCGCCTTCCTCGCCGCTGGCCTCGCCCCCCACGCCACCGGAGCCACCTTCGACGTCAATGGAGCCTCCTATTTTCACTAAGCGCCAATGCCCCTATCCCAGGATTCTTCCGGCGGTCTATCCAGCCCTTCGGTGATAGATCTTGGTGCATCGTTTCACGGATGCACCCTACGCCCTGGAACCTTGATTTTGCCTAAACCCTCACGCCACAATATAAAGAAGTCCTGACTCCCGATTTTGGTGCATCGTTTCACGGATGTACCCTAAACCCGCTTAATTCCGATTCCCGATGCTTTTGGGACGGGGGAACCCCGCCCCTACCCGACTCCCGACTCCCCATTCCCGACTCCCCCATGACCGCCACCCACCTCTCTCCCCTTCCCCCCACAACTCTCCCCCCCCTCACCGTTGATGTAGCCATCGTGGGCGGCGGCATTGTGGGGTTAACCCTGGCGGCGGCGTTGCGGCCCTCGGGGTTAACGGTGGCAGTGATTGAAGCCCAAACCCCAGTCGCAGCGGTTTCTCGGCAGCGGGCCTATGCCTTTTCGCCCACCTCGGCAGACATTATGAAGGGATTGGGACTGTGGCCACAGGTGGGGCCACAGATTTGCCATTTTCGACAGGTGCGCCTGTCCGATGGCGACCATCCCGAAGTCGTGAAGTTCTCGCCCCAGGACTTAGGCGATAAGTCGGTGTTCTACGGAGCCGAACATTCGGTGCTAATGGAAGCCCTGCAAGGGGCGGTGCAGGCGGCGGCGAATATTCATTACCTCAGTGAAGCCACCCTAGCCGTTACCGAACGCCACGGGGAACGGGTGATCGGCACGCTGACTACGCCGGACGGAACACGCACCCTAGACGCAGCCCTCGTCGTCGCCGCCGATGGCAAACAGTCTCCCCTGCGGCGGCAGGCTAATATTGATGCTTTTGGCTGGCAGTATTGGCAGTCCTGCATCACCACGGTCTTGAAACCGGAGGGCGACCATCAATACACTGCCTACGAACGGTTTTGGCCCAGTGGCCCCTTTGCCATTCTGCCCCTGCCCGGTGGCCGCTGCCAGGTGGTGTGGACTTCTCCCCATGAGGAAGCCCAGGCGATTCTGAACTTGCCCGAAGCCGAGTTTATGGCCGAGCTAGAACGCCGCTACGGTTCCCAAATGGGCAAACTAAAGCGCCTCAACCCACCCGCCCTGTTTCCGGTGCAGTTGATGCAGTGCGACCACTACATCCAGCCTCGCCTTGCCCTAGTGGGGGATGCCGCCCACAGTTGCCACCCCGTCGGTGGCCAGGGTTTGAACATGGGGATTCGCGATGCAGCGGCTCTGGCGGAAGTCCTCACCAATGCCCACAAAAAAGGCGAAGACCTCGGTGCCGTCACCGTTCTGCGCCGCTACGAGCGCTGGCGACGCTGGGAAAACTGGGTTATCCTCAGCTTTACTGATACCCTCACCCGCAGTTTTTCTAACCAAATTCCACCCATCGTCGCTCTCCGTCGAATAGGGTTGTGGTTTTTGAACCACGTTTCTCCCCTGCGCCACCTCGCCCTGCGGTTGATGACCGGACGCCTAGGCCGCGTACCTAAGCTGGCCCTGCAAGGTCGCCATGTGCGGGAGTAGGGGGTCGGGAGTCGGGAGTCGGGTGCATTCGCGCAGCAATGCACCACAGGATGCACCACAGGGCTACCCATCGAGGGCAGGTGGTAAACCCAGCGCCAACACCGCATTTTGCCCCCCAAAGCCAAAGCTCATACAGAGCGTGGTTTTTATGCTGGTAGGACGACTGTGGGTGACGACGTAGGGATAAATCGGATCGCCCAGCAGGCCCACATTGGGCGGAAGTTGCTGATGCCGGAGGGCTAAACAGCACAGGACAGCCCCGATAGCCCCCGATGTCCCTAGGGTGTGGCCTGTGGCTCCCTTAGTAGAACTGATCGGCGGCAGATAGGGCAGACATTTTTTGATCAGGGCTGCTTCGTGGGCATCGTTGAGTCGCGTTCCGGTACCGTGGGCGTGGATGTAGTCAATATCCTCGGCCTTGAGTCTGCTACGGCGAAGACACTGTTCTATCGCCAAACGACTGCCGACTTGATCAGGATCGGGGGCCGTGAGGTGATAGGCATCGGCACTGAGGCCAGCCCCCAAAATGCAGCCATAGGGTTTGATTTGGGGACGCTGGGCTAGGGATTGCGCCGATTCCAGCACCAAAATGGCGGCTCCAGCCCCCAAGGCCAAACCTTCTCGCTTATGGGAAAAGGGATAGCAGCCTGTCGGGGCTAGGGCTCCTAAGCGATCAAATCCGGCCAAGGTCAGCGGCGTGATGGGGTTCTCCCCCGCTCCCACAATCACCCGTTGGCATTGCCCCCGCCGAATTAGTTCTGCCCCTTGAAAAATCGCCCATAGTCCCGTAGCACAGGCCGCCATCGGAGCCAGCACTGGCCCAGTGGTTCTCAAAAGTTGCGCTACACCCGTGGAAGCCATAGCGGGTAGGGTGTTCAGCCAATCCTGGGGTGAGCCACCTTGAGTTAACTGATGTTTAGCTAAAACTTCCCACTGGGCCTGAAAGCCACGACTGGAGCCAATTACCACGCCGCAATCGAGATCGGGCAGGGTGATCTGGGCATCTCTGACGGCTTCCGTTACGGCCTGTTGAAGCAAATCAGGCAGAGGGACGATAGCACCTTCCACCATCCCCAAGGGTAGGGGCGGGAACTCTGGAAAGGGTTGCTGTGGGGTCAGTCCCGACTTACCGGCTAACAGTCTTTCCCAGGTTTTCGACACCGAACGGCCTAGGGCTGTCACCAACCCTAAGCCCGTGACAAAAACCGGGGCGGATGGCCTAGGGCTGGGCGCTGGTCTGGAGATTGTCTAAGCCCTCAACCACACGCGCCGATTCAATCCGATCTCCCTGCTGGATGGCATCCACCGCCTCCATGCCCTCGGTGACGTAGCCAAACACCGCATAGCTACCATCCAAAAAGGGGAGATCCGCCAGGGCAAAGTAAAACTGCGCCGAGGCCGAATCGGGAGCCTGGGAACGGGCCATGGCCACCGCCCCACGGGTGTGGGTAATCTGCGGTGCCTCGCTAATTCGAGCTTCCTCAAAGGTCTGGCTATAGACAGGCTGATCGGCTCCAGCGGGTTTAATTTCTAGGGGAATGTAGCGGGGGGCGTTGGTGTCGGGATCCACAAAGCTGCCTGTACCAAGCATTTGGGCTGGGACGTTGGGGTCGGTGCTTTGGGGATCGCCACCCTGCACGACGAAGGGCTGGGGATCTCGTACAACTCGGTGGAAGGCGGTGCCATTATAAACACCCCGGTTCACCAAATCCACAAAGTTACCAGCGGTGATCGGAGCTTCCTCTCCGTTCACCTCAATCACAATAGTGGATCCATTCACTATCATTTCCACCGTGGCCTTACCGTTCAGGACAGGCAGGCCAGCCTCAGGTGTAGCGGCAGATGAGGTTTCCGCCGGAGCGGGAGATACAGCTTCAGTATTGGCCGATAGACTACCAGTCTCGTTAGCGGACGGTGCAGTACAAGCTCCGGCTCCCAGAACCAGAAGAGCGGCTAGGGTCAGTGACCAAAAACGGGTGTTCAATCCCATTGAACTTCTCAACTCCATGACATAGATAAAACGCGACCGACTCCCCATATTAAGGAGTTTGGCCTTGGTTGTAGGGACGGGCGAAAGGATGCCTGTGGTTCCCATTTTTCGAGATCTACAGTCCCTCTAGGGGCACCTGCAAGAAGCGGGCGAGTTCGGCCCCTTGGTTTTCCAGTTCCGAGAGGGGAATGGGCTGGCCTACGCGGGTGAGAGGAATGTCGGGACGGCCCTTCAACCGCAGGTATAGCGCCCGTTTCGGGTTGAGCCCTTCTTTGATATCCACCCGAATAGCCGTGACATCGGTAAGGGGCTGATCAATTTCGATGCGGCGATTTTGGCCAAAAAATCCACTGCGGACAATGCGTACCCGTTTGCTGGCTTTGTCAAATTCGTTATAGCCACCGCCCACATCCAGGGTAATCACCAGCCACAGATAGGTCGCCAAACCCAGGGCCGCAAAGCCATAAAACCCCATAGCAATCCCTTGGGGAATAAAAATGAGTTGAGTCGGATCCGAAAAGGGCAACAAATTAATTTGGAGATAGCTAGACAATCCGGCTAGCAGAAAACCCGCCCCGCCGCCCGTCAGCACAATCGCCCAGAAAATATTGCTGGGACGACGCGCCCCTAGGACGGTTCGCTTCAAAGATTGGGACTCGCGGGAGGACGCAGAGGCAGTCATGGTATTCAACGGGTAAAAATCCTAAATGATATCGATTGAGTCAAGCGGTCGGCGAATGCCCTTGGCCATTACCAGCATAGACCGATAGGCTTCCTGGGAATTTACGTATCAGATTGTAAAAAAATGGAACACTCCTTATCATAAATAGAAACCTGGCTCCCGAAGCCTCGCTTCGCAGGACAGGGTTTACCCCAGGCAAGGGGAAAGCGGGCGCAAGAGATTTATTCTTTCTAGCCCTAATATCTGGAATACTGATAACTATTACCTTGCCCTGGGGCAACGCTCGCTCGCGGATCCCAACGGATCCCAACAGAGCCGAACCCGTATGGACTAGATGTCATAGAAAGAGGATTTGACATGACCATAGCAATGGGGCGCGCTCAGGCTCAACGGGGATGGTTCGACGTCCTCGATGACTGGCTGAAGCGCGATCGCTTTGT
>JBBAWV010000101.1:0-17801 GCA_040396995.1 Nodosilinea sp.
GCCGTCGATCACCCCGACCATGGGGTTGAGGGAATAGAGCCAGCGCCACTGGGCCGGGACGACCGCACTACTGAATCCAACCGGGGAAATATAGAGGCCGAACTGCACAATGAAGGGCACTACGTAGCGGAAGTCGCGGTATTTAACGTTTAGGGTGGCGAGCAGCAGCCCAAATCCCATGGCGGCGGCAAAGGCAATGGCGATGAAAAAGGGCAGGGTGATGATGCGCCAACTGGGCACAAAGTGATAAAAAACCATCAGCCCCAGCAGGATAAAGCCGGAGATGAAGAAGTCTACCAGGCTAACGATGACAGCACTGGTGGGAATAACCAGGCGGGGAAAGTACACCTTTGAGATCAGGTTGGCGTTGGAAATTAGGCTATTGCTGCATTCCGAGAGAGCATTGGCGAAGAACTGCCAGGGCAGCATTCCGGCAAACACCAAAATCGGGTAGGGCACCCCATCGGAGGGAAGCTGGGCAATGTTACCAAACACCACGGTAAACACCACCATGGTCAAAAACGGGCGGATCAACGCCCAGACGATGCCGATGGCAGTTTGCTTGTAGCGCACCAAAATATCGCGCCAGGCCAAAAAGTAAAACAACTCCCGGTAGCGCCAGAGGTCTCGCCAATATTGGCGCTGGGCACGTCCGGCAGTGATCACAAGTTCGGCGGATGGGTTGGACATAGTCAGGACGTTGAGAGGACTCTGTTCCCACGATGGCGGGGGCATGATTGCGATCACGTCCACGCTCCCGTTCATCTTCAAAAGCCTTCACCCCTCGGCAAAGCGTCCTACGAAGATCCACGGAAGTTCCGTAATTATAAAGGATTTAGCCCACCCTTTAGGCGGATTCCGTTCCCTCCCATCCGAAGAAAGAAACAACCCCAATCCGCAAACCGGAGGTGAGAAATTCGGCTCACCGCAGGGCACCACCCACCCATCCACCTCGCTACGTTCAGGGATCTCACCATGACCGCCATGCCACCTCGCCACCCTGCAATGCCCGACCGACGCTCACTCCATTGGTTTGGCCTGCCGCTGTACGGCTCCCTTCTCGTCCTCTACGGCTTCACCCTGCCTGCCCAGGCCATCACCATGGGCGAAGCCACTGCCCAAAGTCAGCCCCTCTACCCAGACAATACCCTGCCAAACCCAATGCCGCCCTTGCTGCCCACCGATCTAGATGGCCCACCCGTCTATCCCCTCGACGACTACCACCTAACGGTGGGCGACATCATCTACGTTATCGTCGCCAATGTGCCCGACTATAGCGGCACCTTCCAGGTCATGCCCGATGGATCGTTAAACCTGCCCGTGCTGGGGCGGGTTGAGGCTTGGGGCAAAACCCTGACCGACGTGGAGCAAGCCATCACCGAGGGATACACCACCGCCCAAATTCTGGTGGAACCCCGCATCACCGTCACCCTTTCGCAAATCAGCCCGCTGAGGATTGCGGTAATTGGAGAGGTCACCCGTCCCGGAGCCTATTCCCTTTCCCCGGAGCAGGGCAAGCTGCCCACCGTTGCCATTGCCCTGGATGCAGCGGGGGGCATCACCCAGCGTACCGACCTGCGTGCTATCCAGGTGCGCCGAGTGAGCCCCAACAATCGTTTGGAAGAAACCATTACCGTCAGCCTGTGGGATGTGCTGACCCAGGGAGACCGCAATCAGAATATTACCCTGCGGGATGGCGACACGATTGTGGTGACTCAGGCCGCACCCATTGCCATTGCAGATGCGCGGGAAATGGCGAGATCGACCTTCTCCTCAGGCCAGATTCGGGTCAACCTGGTGGGCGAAATTGCTAGCCCTGGGGTGATGGAAGTGCCCCCCGACACCTCGGTTTCGGAAGCCCTGCTGTTAGCCGGAAACTTCACCAATCGATCCCGACAGGTTGACGTGCAACTGCTCCGCCTCAACCCGGATGGTACCGTGACGCAGCGCACCCTACCCGTCGATTTTGCCAGCGCCATCAACGAGGAAACCAATCCCCTGCTGCAAGACCGGGATGTAATTCTGGTGGGTCGCAACTGGTCAGCCTCCCTCAGCGACTCCATCGGCACCGTGCTGCAACCCCTAACGGGGGCGTCCTCCCTGTTTAACCTGTTTCTGCCGTTTTTGCTGCTCCGCTAAGCCTACCTTCGGGTGTCTCCCCATCTACCATGACTCACGATCTCGACATTACGACTCACCCCTCCCCCCCGATGTCGTCGGCAAGCGGCAGTGATTCCGGCCTGATGGGCACGGTGCTAGGGGTGGTGCGTCGCAAACTCTGGCTGATGCTGACCTTGGGGTTGGCCGTTGGTGCGGTTTCGGTGGTCAAAAATGCCCAGGTGGTGCCCGTCTATCAAAGCAGCTTTCGCCTATTGGTGGAGCCCGTGCGGGATCAAAAGAATCTCTCTCGCCTGACGGATAGCCAACAGGGCGGCACCCCCCAGGATCTCGACTACATCACCCAAATCGAGGTGTTGCTTAGCCCCGAAGTCCTCGAACCGATTTTGGCACAGGCGACGGATAGCTACCCTGAGGTGAGCTATGAAAGCGTGATTGGCCAGCTTTCCGTCTATCGCTTGGGGGAAACCAAAATTTTGGAGGTGAAGTACACCCACAGCAACCCGGATCGGGTGAAGGCGCTGCTGGAGATCGTGGCCCAGGGGTATTTGGAGTACAGCCTGGAATCCCAGCGTTCCCAACTGTTGCAGGGCATCGCCTTTGTGGATGAGCGCATTCCCATCATTCAAGAGCGGGTCAACAGCCTCCAGCAAAACATCCAGAACTTGCAGCAAACCTATCAGTTCCTACATCCCGATGATTTCGCCGCCGACCTGTTCAAGCGCACCTCAGACATCACCAGCGCCCGACAGGCTCTGCGGGATGAATTCATTGCCCTAGAGGCCCAGTACAATGCGCTCCTCAATCAGGCCAGCGCCTCGGCCACCCTGCGCCAGTCCGAAGCCTACGAAACCCTGCGCCAGGAATACCAGGTGCTGCGCCAACAGCTTGCCATCGAGTCGGCCCGCTTCGGCCCCAATAGCCCCACCATCCAGCTCATCCAGCGGCAGCAGGCAAACCTGGCTCCCCTACTGTTTGAAGAAGCCGAGCGGGTCATTCAAGACCAGATTGCCCAGGTCATGGCTAGCATGGCCACCATCTCCGCCCGTGATCAGGAACTCGCAGCCACCGAAGCGGCCCTGCAAAACCAAATTCAAGCGGTACCGGGGGTATCCCGTAGCTACCAAGAACTCCAGCGAGAACTTCTGCTGGCCTCAGACAGCCTGACCCGCTTCCAGGAAACCAAGGAAGTGCTGCAAATCCAGGCCTCCCAGAACGAAATCCCCTGGGAACTGATCACCCCGCCTACCAGCCCCCGTCGTAAACCGGGCACCTCTCCGAGCAAAGCTTTGATCACAGGGTTTCTCATGGGAGCCGCCCTAGGGCTGGCCCTGGGCTACCTACTCGAAAAGTTGGCCAACACCTATTACACCCTGGACGACATCAAAAAGAAGGTGCCCCTTCCCGTGCTGGGGGCCATTCCCCTCTACCCCGAACTGATGGATGCCCAGCCTGAAGCCCATGTGGTAGACCTGCGAGCGGAAACCGCCGCCACCTCCCTCACCTCCGATGCAGAGGCGCTGAAAGCTCAGCTCAAGAGCATTATCAGCCCTAAACTCAGCAACTGGCAGGACTATCTGCTGGAGAGAAAAGCCGCTGAGCAAGCTCAGTTAAGCTTGGCCAATCAAGATTCCCATACTCCCAAATCGTCGAAATCGTCGAAATCGTCGAAATTGCTTAAATCGTCGAAACCCAATCCGTCGTCCGAGCAACCTTCCCCCGCCGACCGCTGGCTGATGGAATACGACAGCTACGGCTTTCTGGAAGCGTTTCGGGCCTTGCACGCCAATCTGGAGCCCTTCGCCCTCCGCTCCTTAGTCGTCACCTCGGCTCTCCCCGGTGAGGGATCGACCACCGTTGCGGTACACCTGGTGCAGGCCGCCGCCGCCATGGAAAAGCGAGTGCTGCTGGTGGATGGTCAGTTTCGCCGGGGAGGCACGCGGCTGAGTTCTCTGCTGGGCATCCAGGCTGAACCGGGGCTGAGCGACTACATCAACAATCAGGCCAGTCTCAACGACATCACGCAACGGCTTTCCTGGGAGTCGAATCTGTTTGCCATCAGTTCGGGCACCCCGTCTATGGACCCCACCCGGCTGCTGTCTTCGTCGCGCATGAAAGATCTAATGGCCCGCATGGAGAAAAACTTTGACCTGGTGGTCTATACCATGCCGCCCCTGATGGGGTTGGCCGATGTCAGCCTGGTGGCCTCGAAGACCAACGGCGTTCTCCTGGTGACTTCCCTCGGTCGTCGCCGCATCGCCGATGCCCTGAACCGCACCCTAGAACGAATGCAGGTGGCGCGGGTGCCCATCATTGGGCTGGTGGTGAACCAGGTGAAAAACTACGCCGTGGATTTCTATGCCCGGTCGGGTTAGCCCGGCTGCGCAAACATGATCGCAAACACCCCAGCCCCACTATGGAAATCATCCCGCACCGGATATCCCCATGACGTTTGTCATCTCTCCGCCGACGGTACAGCCATCCCCGTATCGGGAGTCCTCTGATGCTCAGCCCTGGCCCCGCCGAGTGTTGATCGTCAGCCCCCACTTTCCGCCGATCAATGCGCCCGATCACCAGCGCATCCGCACCGCCCTGCCCTACCTGAGCGAATTTGGCTGGCAGGCCGAAATTCTCACCATCAACCCAGGGGAAGTACCCCACCCCCAGGATGATCGCCTGCGGCAAGCCTTACCGGAATCCCTGGCGATCCATACCGTCAATGCTCTGCCGCAGCGGCTCACTCGGCTGGTGGGCCTAGGGAATGTGGGCTGGCGCTGTTTACCCTACCTGGCCCAGGCTGGAAATCAGCTTCTAGCAAAGCAATCCTTCGATTTGGTCTTCTTCTCGACCACCATCTTTCCGGTGATGATTTTGGGGCCTTACTGGCGGCGGCGATTTGGGGTTCCCTTCGTGGTGGATTTTCAAGACCCCTGGCGCGTGGAGACCGCCCCCGCCGGACAACACCGCCCCGGCGGACGCCTCAAATACGCCCTGGATAAAGCCCTCGCCGCCTTTTGGGAACCCAGGGTGATGCAGCCGGTCAGCCAGGTGATTGCGGTCTCTCCGACTTACCCCAAAACCTTGCAGCGCTGCTACCCCTGGCTCAAAGCGGATCAGCTTACGGTGCTGCCCTTTGGTGCCCCAGAGGCGGATTTTGATCAGTTGCCCCACCTATCCATCCGTCAGACCCACTTCAATCCCCAGGATGGCCGCCAGCATTGGGTGTACGTGGGTCGGGGTGGGCCAGATATGGCCCTGGCGTTGCGCGGCCTGTTTTTGGGGCTAAAGCAGTTGCGATCCCAATATCCCAACCTCCCCCAGCGTCTCCACCTCCACTTCATCGGCACCAGCTATGCCCCCGCTGGGCAAGGCACCCCAACCATCCAACCCATCGCCACAGCCTGCGGTGTGGACGACCTAGTGACAGAGCATCCCCAACGCATCCCCTACTTTGAAGCCCAAAAGCTGCTCACCGACAGCGATGCCATCCTCCTGATCGGTTCCGCCGACCCCCAATACACGGCCTCCAAGCTCTACCCAGCCGTCTTGGCAAAAAAGCCGATTCTGGCCATTTTCCATCAAGCCAGTTCCGTCGTAGACATTCTGCACCAAACCCAAGCGGGCCAAGCCGTCACCTTTGACGAAAACACCGGCCCAGCCCACCTGGCGGATCAGGTGATTTCCCACCTGAAAACTTTACTAGACCATCCCAAAAACACCCCGCCGCCAACCGATTGGGAGGCCTTCGCGCCCTACACCGCCCACACGATGACCCAAACCCTATGCCGAGTGTTTGACCAAGCTGTTTCCTCCCCTTCCCTCCAAAACCCAAACCATGACCCTCTCCCCTCCCCCCAAAACCCAAACCATGACCCTCCTGTTTTGGGCGGGAATGGTGGCGTTGCTGTTTTCTAACCTAGACCGCTTGCGGGCGGTGCCCCCCTCTACCGCCATGGGGGCCTTAGCGATTGGGGTCGCCTGCATGTTCCCCGTGTATCTCTGGTGCGATGGCCAGGTACAGGGATTGCCCGTTTTTCCGTTCTTTTCGCTCACCTATTTATGGACGTTTTGCCTGCCCCTGCTGAGCGAAAATCCCAATGTGTGGGCCTACAGCCCAGAAGCTCAGCTTAGGGCGGCCCTATCAACAGTTCTATTCTTAGTAAGTGGCACCGTCGTTTGGCTGCAAATTGTGCGCACACCGCGAGCCATCAAGAAACCCTTTCGTGCCCTAAAAACAGACACCGCCGATAACGTCTTCATCGCCATGGTGGCGGCTGGAGCCTTTTTGAACATGTACGTGGTTGGCGGCTGGAGCGGCATTCCCGACAAACTGTTTACCATCGTGCGGGGCATCATTCTAGGGCTGAGTTTTCTAGGCATTTTTGTGTTAGCCTACCGGGCTGGGCAGAACTCTATGCCGCGTACAAAGCAGTATATTTTCTTTGGGGCCCTAGTTGTCAATATCGTCACCGCTGCAGCGGGATTGATCCTCAAAACGTCTTTAACGCTGTTTTTGCTGTCGGTGATGGCCTATGTAGTCGGCGGCAAAAAACTCCCTATCATTGGTTTGTTGTTGGGCTTTTTTCTGCTGTTGCCCCTCCACTATGGCAAACACGAAATGCGCCATAAATACTGGGAAGGAGAAGCGCCTCATTATGTGCAGCCCTGGCAATATCTAGCCTGGTTCAGCGAATGGCGAGGCTATGCTGAAGAAAATAAGAATCGTGTTCCTGAACGGTGGGAAAAAGTCGAAGAAAAAGAATCTTTTGTGGAACGATCCAGCGTTATTCATATGCTGATGATGGCTCAGGCCAAGATTCCAGAACCCTATCCCTATCTAGGCGGCAAAACCTACGCTATCATTCCCGGACTGATGATGCCGCGAATTTTGAACCCCAACAAACTCCGCAGCCACGAAGGGACTCACATGCTGAACGTCCATGTGCGGCGGCAAACCTACCAGCAAACCTGGAAAACCACCATCGCCTGGGGATTACTTCCAGAAGCCTACGCCAACTTTGGTTATTTCGGTTGTCTGCTCATTGGCGGCATTATGGGCGCATTCTACGGCACCATCACCCTGGCCGCCATCGGAACACCACCCTTCTCCGCTCGGATGATGTTCTGTGTACTGGTGATGAGTCTGGCCCTAGCCTCTACAGAATGGACGGCAGGCGTGTATGCCGCAACGCTATTTCAATCTTCAGTGCCCATCGTTGGCATCAAGTATGTCTTTATGAAAGTCTATCGACCTAACTCGCGAGGTCGAAAACAGAACAAACCCCTAGGGCAAAGCAATTATCCCTATTTATTACAACCCAAGCCGCAAGGAAATCAGGTAGCGAGTCGTAGTACGACACAGCTAAACACATAGGTTGGATGCAGTAATAGCGGAACCCAACAACCTAGATCAGCATTGGGTTACAGTCCGTTCCACATTTTTCGGTGAATTCCCATGGTTCGTCTAGCAATCATTACCTCCCACCCAATTCAATACTATGCGCCTTGGTTTCGCTACCTACAGGCACACTCTGGCTTGACACTTCGAGTCTTTTACTTGTTAGAATCAACGGTCACTAACCAGGCTGATAAACAGTTTAAGGGATCTACATCCTGGGATATTCCTCTGTTGGAAGGCTATGATTATGAATTTGTGTCCAACATTAGTAAAAGGCCAGGAACGGGGCATTTCTGGGGTTTGCAGAATCCAACGCTCATCAAGCAGGTGAAAGCCTTTCAACCGGATGCCGTGTTGATGATGAATTATAACTACGCCAGCCTTTATCGATTTTTATATACCTGGGGAGAAACACCGCTGCTGTTTCGTGGAGATTCCCATCGACTGATTCCTGAAAGAGGACTAAAGGCTGACCTAAAACGGCAGTGGATTACTCAAATTTATCGACGTTTTAATGCCTGTCTCTATGTGGGAAAGGCAAACCGAGACTATTTTCGATATCACGGCGTTGGGGAAGATCAACTTTTCTTCTCTCCCCACGCCATCGACAATGAACGATTTATCGGACAGGCCGAAACGGCTGCTCTAGAAGCCATTCAATGGAAGAAAGACCTGGGTATTCCGCTGGATCACCAGGTCATTCTATTCGCTGGCAAATTCATTGCCAAAAAACGTCCCTTAGATTTGCTTCAGGCTTTTCTAAAGGCCGCGTTATCTAAGGTATCCTTACTCTTTGTTGGTGCGGGTGAGCTAGAATATGACCTCAAGCGACAGGCCCAGTTATCTAGACATCCTCACATTTACTTTGCGCCCTTTCAAAATCAAAGCATGATGCCCCGCACCTATGCGGCTGGGGACGTGATGGTTTTACCGAGCCATGGCCCCAGCGAAACCTGGGGATTAGCGGTTAACGAGGCCCTCTGTCTAGGGGTGCCAGTTATCGTGAGTGACCATGTGGGCTGTGCGTCAGATCTCGTCATACCTGAAAAAACAGGATTAGTCTTTCCCGCTGGTGATATTGATGCCCTAAGCCGCAGTTTGCAGACGGCCTTGAACGATGGTGGTCGGCAGCTAAAGTTATGGAGACAAAACGGACAGCAACATATTCATCATTACAGCTACCGCTATGCCACCGAGGGGTTATTATCGGCCCTCGCGGCCTCATAAAGTCATACATCCACAAACACGATGCTAAACCCGAACGCAAACTTGCCTCCGCAAAACTGAGAACTATCAAATCTCTTCACACGCATTATGTTTCCACTGATAGTTCTGGGGGCGGCTGCCCTGACGGTTGCAGGTCTAACACCCATTGTGCAAAAGCTGGGTATGAAATTAGGGTGTGTAGATCAACCCAACGCTCGCAAGATTCATCAACAGCCCATCGTTCGCATCGGTGGCGTCGGGATTTTTGTAGGCACCTTTTTAGCCTGGATATTGGTTGGCAATCTGGGCCTAGATGCCTTAGACAGCTCTATTTTTGGGAGCTTGTTGTTGGGCGGCTTGGGCTTTTTTGCCACGGGTTTATTGGATGACCTGTTTAACCTGTCGCCCTTTGTGCGGCTGGGAATGCAGGCGATACTTTCGGCCACGGTGTGGAGTTTGGGTATTCGGCTGGAAGCCATGCCCTTACCGGGTTTGACGGACGCTTTACCCGCTTGGCTGAGCTTGCTGGTGACCTTCCTCTGGCTGGCGGGCATGGCCAACGCCATCAACTGGCTGGACGGTATGGATGGTTTGGCCGCTGGGACTACCACCGTTGCCGCCGCCGTTTTAGCCGCGATGATCTGGCCCCTTTACCCAACCGTGGCGCTAATGGCCCTGGGCCTTTGCGGTGCCACCCTGGGCTTTTTGAAGTACAACGCCGCCCCCGCCCGTATCTTTATGGGCGATGGCGGTTCCTACTTCCTCGGATTTTCCCTCGCCGCCCTGGCCACCATCGGCCTTCCTGCCAATGGATCGTTCACCGCTGCCCTGCTGCCCTTCATGGCCCTTTTGGTGCCCGTCTTGGACATGGCCCTGGTGATTGGGGCCAGACTGAGCGACCACAAATCGCCCTTCCACCCCGACCAACGCCACATCCACCACCGCTTGATGCACGCCCAGTTTCCCAAGGCGACCGTAGTCTGGTGCGTTTACGGCCTCACCTTGCTATCTGGCCTAGGAGCCTTGGTGCTGCAACATACCCACGCTGGCTGGTGGCTCATCGGGGCTGCTCTGGCTCTCTTCACCCTCACCATGCGCTCGCTCTGGCCCCAGGCAGAAACCGTCGCCAGTCTCCCCTCAATCAGCCCGTAAACACTCCCCACTCCCCACTTTCCACTCCCGATTCTCTTACCCACCCTTCACCCATCACCACCACTATGTCCCAAACCATTTATCTCTGGACTCCTGGCCTCTTCGACTTCAAAGGTGGCATTCAAACCTATTCTTGCTTTTTGCTCCAAGCCTTAAAGGCCGTCTTGCCGGAGGCAACCCTGCGCGTGTTTACCATGCATGATCGGCCCATGGGGTTATCCCGGAAGGGGGTCTCCCGCGTCACCTTTCACACGGCAGGCCAAGTCCATCCTCGGTTGCGAACGGCCTTCTTTGCCGCCCAGACATTTCAAGATGCCCTCTGGGAAAGGCCCGACCTGATCATCACCACCCACGTCAACTTTACGCCCGTGGCCCATGCCCTCAAAAAACTGGCTGGAATTCCCTACGTTGGCGTGGCCCACGGGTTTGAAGCCTGGGAGGTGGAGAAGCCCCAAGTGCGTCGGGGTATGGCTGGGGCCGACCGAATTTTGGCGGTGAGTGGGTTTACCTGCGACCGCATCCGCCAGTCCCAAGCCCTTGAAAACCTTGGCATTTTGCCCAACACCTTTGATGCCAGTCGGTTTCAGATTCAGGCCAAACCAGAGTACCTGCTGAAGCGCCATGGTCTGCAACCCGACCAGCCCGTCATCCTCACCGTCAACCGACTGGCGGCAGGGGAACCCTTCCACAGCTACGACCAGATTTTGGCGGCCCTACCTGCAATCCGCCAATCCATTCCCAATGTGCATTACCTGATTGTCGGCAAAGGCGACGACCGCCCCCGCCTAGAGCGGCTGATTGCCGAGCGCAACCTGCAAGATTGCGTCACCCTGGCCGGGTTCATTGCCGACGACGAACTCCCCAACTACTACGCCCTCTGCGATGTGTTCGCCATGCCCAGCAAGCTCGAAGGCTTCGGCATTGTTTACCTAGAAGCCCTGGCCAGCGGCAAGCCCGTCCTAGCTGGATTCGACGGTGGCCGCAATGCCCTTAAGCATGGAGAACTCGGTGCCCTGGTCAATCCCGACAATGTGGATGCCATCGCCATCGCCCTAACTCAAATTCTGTCGGGCAACTACCCCAATGCCCTGATGTACGAACCTCAAATGCTGCGGCGAAACGTTATCCAAACCTTTGGACAACAAACCTTTCAGCGAATTCTGGCCGACCACCTTTCCCAAGTCTTGCAGCCCGCCGCCCCGCCGCTTCGCCCCGCCGCAGACCCGCTGCCGCCAACAAAATTGAACGGTTGGCGGGGAAGAGGTGCTGCTTCAGTGCGTTATCGCCAGCCCCAATTGGGTCGATGAGTCGCCCGACAACCCGTAAGGGCAAGATCTCTTCGCCCACCCAGCCCACTTCCATCCCCCATCCAGGCCCAGCCATGATGAAGATTCTCCACATCATCCCCTCCCTCTCCCCGGTTCGGGGTGGCCCCAGCCAAGCCCTGCTCGAAATGGTGCAAGCCCAACGCCAGCAAGGCATTGACGCCGTCGTGGCCACCACCAACGACCACGGCGACACCACCTTCTCGGCCCCGTTTGGGCAGCACATCGACAGCGGCTCTATTCCTGAACTGGTTGGCCCTTCCGTGCCCGTCTGGATTTTCCCTAGGGTACTGTCTCAGCGGGTGGCACTGCGGGAATTTGCCATCGCTCCGGCTATGGCCCCCTGGCTGTGGCGGCATGTCCCAGAGTTTGACCTAGTACACATCCACGCAATTTTTAACTATCCCACCACCCTGGGGATGGCCGTAGCCAAGGCGAGAGGCGTGCCCTACATCGTGCGTCCCATCGGTTCCCTAGGCCGTTGGTCTTTGGAACAGAGCCGCACCAAAAAACAGCTCTACCTAAACAGCGTGGGGCGGCGATTATTAGAAGCCAGCGATGCCCTACATTTCACCACCGTCCAAGAGCAACAAGAAGCCCTAGAAGCCGGGTTCGGCGGAGCGAGCTTCATTCTGCCCCACGGGGTTCAGGTGCCTGCCGTTCGCAGCGATGCTCGGCAACAACTACAGGCCGAACTACAGATTCCCACCGATCACCAAATTCTGCTGTTTCTCTCGCGGCTGCATCCCAAAAAAGGTATTGAGCATTTAATCGATGCTCTGGCTAACCTACCTGAGGAAAACATAACTCTGGTAATTGCGGGCAGTGGCGATGCTGGATACGAAACCACGATTAACCAACGCATCCAAATTGCAGGACTCAGCCAACAAATCCGAAAAATTGGCTTCGTTAGCGGCGAACGGAAAAACCTGCTTCTCCAAGGCTCTGACCTATTTGTGCTGCCCTCCTACTCAGAAAATTTAGGGATTGCCGTACTAGAAGCCATGGCGGCAGGGTTGCCCGTAATTACGACGCCAGAGGTGGCCATTTCACCCCTCATCCAAACCCATCAAACTGGTCTGGTAACCACGCCCTCTCTTCCCAACCTAGCGATGGCTATTCAGCACTATTTACACCACCCTGAACTTGCTTACCGAGATGGCCAGAATGGTCGAAATCTAGTAGAAATCCAATTTAGCTGGCCCACCCAAGCCACCAGATTGGTTGATCAGTACGCTCGTTTAACCCAACAGAAAACCGAAGAAGCTCAGATTCTAGATAGCCCGAAACCATCCCAAATTCTTGATTGCCTGCCCCATCCCTAAAGCAAGTTGGTTGCAGCAGAGCGAAACCCAATCTTTGCATGTCGCTTACGCCCACCGCTCCACCCAATACCCTCCACCCAATACCTAACCCCTAATATCCAATACCCACCACTCGATACCCACCCAAAATCCATGCAAGCCCTCACCCTTTCCACCCAATCCATCAACCCCATGCTGGCCTCGATTACGCCAGTGATTCTGACCTATAACGAAGCCGCCAATATTAGCCGCACCTTACAGCATTTAACCTGGGCCAATCGTATTGTTGTGGTAGACAGTTTTAGCACCGATGAAACCCTGGATATTTTGGAGAACTATCCCCAGATAGACGTATACCAGCGCTCATTTGATACCCATGCTGCCCAGTGGAACTATGGTCTATCGTTAGTCGAGACTCCCTGGGTTCTCTCCTTAGACGCCGACTATGGTTTAAGCGAAGAATTAACCGATGAGTTGGCCGATCTTAACCCAGACAGTACAGTCGATTGCTACCGAATCCCCTTCCAATACTGTGTCTTTGGGAAGCCCCTGCGGGGCAATATTCTGCCGCCAAGAGCCGCCCTATTCCGGCGAAATAAAGCAACCTACATTGACGATGGCCATACCCAGTTATTGCAGTGTTGGGGCACAACCGACATCCTCAAAAATCCCATTCTGCACGATGACCGTAAACCTCTAAGTCGCTGGCTCTGGGCACAGGATCGCTATGCACTGCTAGAAGTTCAAAAGCAACTGCATACTCCCCCTAAAGCCTTGGGATGGAGTGATCGCATTCGCCGTATACCCGGTCTATCGGCCCCCATTATTTTAGTCTATTGCCTGATTCTTAAAGGGGGCATCCTCGATGGCTGGGCTGGATGGTACTACGCCTTTCAGCGGGTTGTGGCGGAGTTAATTCTTGCCATGCGGTTAATCGAGGCTAGGTCGCGTCAGTAGCTTAATCTCTCAATTGATGAGTTTTCCCGCAAAATTTGTTGCTTTAACCCTTGAGGTCTTGGCTATGGTTCATATTCGTCTTGATCAGTACCATACCGACACTTATACCCCAGGAGCATCGGTCTTTAAACAGCTTCTATGGTTCTACTTGGGAGATTTTCTTGTCCAAACACCTCTATTACCTTTTTCGAGTCTTAAAGCGGCTATTCTTCGTGGCTTTGGTGCTCATATTGGCCAGGGTGTACGGATTAAACCCCACGTCAAAATTAAGTTTCCTTGGCGGCTAACGGTCGGAAACTATACCTGGCTGGGAGAGGGGCTATGGATTGATAACTTAGCCCCCGTTATCATTGAGGATCAAGTTTGCCTATCCCAAGGCGTTTACCTTTGCACAGGAAACCACGATTGGAGTCAGCCGACATTCGACCTGCGAGTTAGTCCTATTCATATTAAAAAGGGCAGTTGGATTGCGGCTAACGCGGTAATTGGGCCAGGAGTCACTATTGGAGAAGGAGCCATTCTAGCCCTGGGTAGCGTTACGTCTCAGTCCCTAAAACCGTGGACAATCTACAGCGGCAACCCAGCCCAAGCGATTAGGCAGCGATCTCTCAAAACAGACGCACAAAATCTTGTGTCAGCTCAAAGTCCCTCTCCTCAGGGGAGAGGGATTTAGGGTGTAGCTTGCTTCCCGTAAGGGTGGGCCAACACGGATGATTGTTCTGATAATTTAGCCCTTGAGTTGAGCTTGTAGTTCGTGAATCTTTTGCCGAGCTGCAAGTAAGTCTTGGTTGAGTAAATGGGTTTGCAACACCCGCCGCACCCGTTGCCGTAGAACGGCCCAGTGGATGGGTTTGGTGACGTAATCCACTGCGCCCACGGCAAAGGCCCGCTCTACGGAGGGGGTGTCTGATAGGGCCGTAATCATGAGGACGGGGGGGCAGTGGTGGCCAAAGGTGGCTTGCAGGGTTTCGCAGCAGGTGAAGCCATCCATCTCAGGCATGAGGGCGTCCATCAGGATCAGGTCGGGCAGGTGTTGTTCGCAGAAGCTGAGGCAGGCTTTACCGTTGCTGGCGGTTTCCACCTGGTAGCCTTCGACGGTGATGGCGTGGGTGAGTAGGCGGCGCAGATTACGTTCGTCGTCCACAATGAGCACCGTTGGTTGAGGATGGGTCATGGTCAGGCTGGGTCGGATTACGGGAGCGATAGGGCGGTAACTTCGGACTGTAGGGCGACCATAACCTCGGCATAGCAGTGCTCGATTTCCGCCAGGGCGGTTTTGTGGTCGTCGGAAGACATCTGGCTATGACGCAGTTCCAAGTCCTGGCAGAGATGGCCGAGGGAAAGCGCCCCCAGGTTCAAACTCATCGAGCGCAGGGCGTGGGCCTGGTGACGAATCTGGCCACCTTCCTGGTCTTGGATGGCCTGGTGGAGTTGCTGGAGGCAGCGGGAAGCATCTTCTTGATAGTTGGTGATTAACTCGGTCAGCAAACTATCAGCCTCATCGCCAGCCATGGCGCGAATGCTGTCGATCATGTCCCGATCCAGTAGGGGCGAATCGGGGTTGGGGGTGGATGGATCGGGTTGGGCCATTGCAGGTAGCGATAGCTGAGCCATTTTATCCGGGTGATAGGTCTGTCCGTAGCGCACCAGACAATCGGTGAGCGTTCGGAGCAGAATGGGCTTGCTGAGAAAGTCGTTCATCCCCGTTTGCAAAGAACGCTGGCGATCCTGCTGGTTGGAGTGGGCCGTCATGGCGACAATCCAGGGCTGATCGGGGGTAACGGAAGGCAGTTGGCGCATCAGTTCGGTGGCTTCGTAGCCGTCCATCCCCGGCATTTGCACATCCATCAGCACGAGGTCGTAGGATTGCTGCTGTACCCGGTCGCAGGCCGATAGACCGTCGCTGACGCAGTCTGGGGCGTATCCCAGCCATTCCAGCATTTTGATGGCAACCTTTTGGTTTACGGGCAGATCATCGACCACCAGAATGGTTAGGGGCAAGGAAGCCCCCAGGCGTTGGTCGAATTCTGGGTTGCTATCGACGGGGGCAGCGGTTTCGGCGTCAACGGGTTGGGTGCCGTTCGAGGACTTGCGACAGGGCAGTAGCGGGGCCTGAATAGTGAAGTGAAAGGTGGTGCCAACGCTGGGCTGGGTCTGGAATCCGATGGTGCCTCCCATGGCTGCTACGAGCTTTTTGCAAATCGCTAACCCCAACCCCGTGCCGCCGTAGCGTCGGTTGACGGAAGCATCCAGTTGGCTAAAGGCTTTGAACAATCCATCACAGTTTTCCTCAGGAATACCCACGCCCGTATCTTGAACGGCAAAGTAAATTTCAACGGTATGCTCAAGGGCTGAGGAGTGGTTTTGAACGGCCACGTCGATGGTCACACTCCCAGTAGATCGCTGGTTTTGGCTAATTTTTCTCTAGCCCGTAGATTAATGCACTACCCGGCAAATCCTACCTAAGAGGCTGAAGGCTCAGTTGGTGATCTTTTTCTCGGCTCTGACACTACTTGGAGATTGCTGATGTGGCGATTCCTACTTGAACAAGTAAATGCTGTACCCTTGCAAACAATAGCTAATCTTGTTAAAAATCGTAATACTTTGTATGTATAGTACCTTGCTTACTATCGACTCATGTATAAGATAAGTTGTGATGGCAATTCCCTATAGAAATGCTATAGTACAAAAAAACTATTAAATTCTAGGCAGGTAGCATCTGCCACAGATGTAGCTTGCGGAGTTGAAATATGTCTAGCATACATACTGGTATTGAGTGGACTGATAAGACTTGGAATCCAACAACTGGCTGTGACAAGGTTAGTCCAGGTTGTCTTCATTGTTATGCAGAAGCTCTTACAAAGCGTTTTCCCAAGAACTTCCCTAACGGATTTGCTTTGACTTTACATCCAGAAAGATTGGAAGAACCGTTGCGTTGGCGTACTCCCAGTCGAATCTTCGTCAACTCAATGAGTGATCTTTTTCACGAGGATGTTCCTCTAGATTTTATCAAGCAAGTCTTTGACATTATTCATGCAACACCTTGGCACATATATCAGATTTTAACAAAGCGACATGAGCGTTTAAATGATCTAGCTTCTAAGCTGGACTTTCCACAGAACGTCTGGCTAGGTGTATCAGTTGAGAACCAAAACTACGTTGAACGTCTTGAATGCCTCCGCAGAGTACCTGTTTCAGTGCGTTTTATTTCATGTGAACCACTTTTAGGTGGACTAAAGCTAAATTTAACGGGCATTGATTGGGTTATTGTAGGTGGGGAATCTGGTCAGAAACATCGACCAATGCAACTGAAGTGGGCAGAGGATATCCGTGATCAGTGCCAAAATGCGGGAGTAGCATTTTTCTTCAAACAAGTGGGGGGAAGAACGCCAAAAGCAGGAGGTAGATTACTTAATGATGAAATCTGGGATGAGATGCCTGATGCATGGGATCAGCATATTCAAAAATGGGAAAATGTTCCAATCAAGATGATAAAGCGTTCCAATAGATTAGAGCTTATTGCTTAGCTGGGAACGTAACCTTAACTGAATCCGCAAATGTGATTTCCCCTTTAATCTTCCTGCGCTTGCTAGCAGGTGGCTCTGCTACAATTCTGCCATTGGATTCAAGATTACCAAGAGCAATCTTGTAGTTTTTGCTAATGTACGGTTTTCCAACGTGATGCTCGTCGTAAATCTCCTTCATTGTCATAGTTCTGCCTGAAAATGTATCTAGCAACATATCCTCTAGCGCATCAAGAGGACGAGTAAACTCGAATAGTAACGGCTGTTGAAGAGTTGCAGGGTTGTACTCAAAAGACGGCACTCCCTGCATTTGATCGGAACTCTCTTTAGCCATTATCTCTTTCATAACTTCATACCCTTTGGCATGTTTGCTCACAAAAATTAGGTGGTGACTAGTACGATTTCCAATTTCATGTCTAAACCGGAATGGCAGAACATACTGACCACCCATTTCCTTTAGGGCTTCGCAAATAGCCTCTACAACAGTTAACTCACGATCCTGTGGACTCAGTAATTTCAATTGTTCGCGGATCTGATCGGCTCGCATTTGACCAAATAGTGCGTTCATATGCTCTTTGACAGCATCATTACTCAAGCCCATGTTTATGCGGTTGTAATTGAAAAAGAAAATACAATCGCAGCCCCAATTTTTAACGACTGAGTTAATGAGTTGGAGAGATAGTCCTTTGTAGCCCCAAGGATCGACAAAAAATAAGGTGGGAATTAATTTTATCTTTTGAAAGGTTTTAACGATGTTCTCCCCGACGGCTCTCCCTGACTGGGTGTGTTACTGATTATGAACTTCCTAGGCAGGCTA
>JBBAWV010000102.1:0-17734 GCA_040396995.1 Nodosilinea sp.
ACGTGAACTGATTAGATCTTCCGCAGACTCATCCTATAGAATAGGGATGATGCTATCAAGACGTTTAGGGAATTCGACAGGTTCGTATAGCGGTGTTCTCTTTCAATCCGTCAAACCCAAAGGGTAAACTGAAGAAAATCAGCGCATATTCCGTTTGGAATTCTTATTATCTTAACTCTCATTTCCTCAGGAGATAGGAAGCCTAAGCTATAAAGATTCATCATCCTAGGGCGAGATATTTAGAAGCAAGGCTACATCGATCAGATAAACCTAGAAGCACAGGCTTCAGTAGCTAAAGTCATACAACGTTTCTTGATCCCATTAAGTACGGTACAAGTTTTGAAACCCTTGCTACGTAGGAATCTCGGATTCAAATTTACACCTCACTTATCCAAAAACCGCTGTAAGCGTTCAACCGAAATACTTTCAGGCTATTTCTCCTTGATTGACGACTCAAGATACTTCAAGCATTGCTAAAAATAAACTCAGGAAATGACACCATGACTCAGAAAACTTATCTCATTGGCCTTGCATTGCTGGGTAACCTGGTTACATTAGCGATGCAGCCCGTTCATGGAGTGAGTGCCAACCCATCGCCTCAAATACTGGCGCAATCTCAGAATAGCGGTACCTGTACGGATCTGCTAGAAGTGACAACTGGGCAAACTCAGATTCGTAAGCAGATTCGGTTTAGCTTATTAGGGCCAGGAAATATTCACGTCGATTTTGCCGTCCCTCCTACAGGCAGAATTGACTATTATGAGGTGCAGTTTATCCCGGAAAATGATGCCGTCTACCAGGTAGACATTAACTTTAGATATCCCGATGGATCCCAGGCAAATGTCTTTTCTGCCCGTGGGGAAGCGGTGCGAAATCAAACCTACTCTCGTCAATTTGTATCGCCAACGGGTGAGCGTCCCTTTCTCATCAATAGCAGCATTGGTGGCGATAACAATACGGCCTACACCGTGGGTGTACGTGGCTGTCGAAATCAGCCCTAACTAGCAGAACTATGGCAACCCTGGCTGACGATTTTAGGACTCAGGTTGCCATAGTTCAGAGACCACTGGCCAACGGACGCCACAACGTATTTTTGGATTGACAGCCATGACTAGCCCATTTTCGACTCCCTCTCAGCCCCACGCCACCCAGCAGCGGTGGGCAAACCCCAGATCCCAGGGGCCATGGCCCCGCCGCCTGAGGGCTCCTTTGGCGGTGGCAGGTCTACTGGCAACGGGATTAGCCTGGGCGCTTCCTCTCCAGACTACCTATGCCCAGGGCAATGTGCAGGAAACGGTTCTACCCGTAGCTCCTTCGGTGCTGGCGGCGATTCGGGAAGCTCCCTTTAGCCAGGTGTTTAGTGTGAGCACCCCCAATGCGGGGCAAGCCTTTGCCATCAAGGATCAGGATTTTCAAGGCAGTAATCCTCAAATTGGAGTGGTCAGCCTCTGGGCCGATGCCCCCGACATTGACCTCTTGCAGGTAGCTATTCGCTATTGCCTGCCGGATGAAGCCATCGCCCGCACCGATGCCCACCTGGTGGAAGTCGAGCTGCGTTTGAATGGTCAAACCCTGGTGAAAATCGATCAACCCGCCGTATCCACCGATGCTAGCCTCTATGAGGTAGAACCAGAGCGCTACGTCACCACCACGGTTTATCCCAGCACGTTCTATGACCCGTTCTGGAATCCCTATTCCTACAGCACACCCTACTACACCTCAACCTATTCCCCAGCGGTGAACTGTAGTCTGGGCGGCAGTCGGTTAGATCTCAATCCGGTGAGGGCAGAACTAGCCGCCCTGCCCAACGAGACCCTAGAGATGCGCCTGCTGTTTAGCAATGGCATGACGTCTAACTGGCGCTTAGGCCAAGGCACCGTGTCTGCCCTTAAACAGTTGCCGTCTATCCAAGGCAACTAGCGGTGTGGGCTAGCCAGCTTTGGGTGGTGCATTGCTTCGCGTTGGTGACAAGCCTTGCCTGGGCGAAATGTACCCTAACGAATTGGACTAGACGCGCTACTAGGGTTTCGTTTGCAGTTGGATCTGTATGGCCTGGTGTTGGGCTTGGGTGATGGGGTAGTACCAGGCGAGGGCGAGGGCCAGGGTCATCACCAGGGCTGGAATCAGGCCAATTTCAAGCCGAATGATGGGGAGCAGGGAGGGGGGCTGCACTGGGACGGGTTGATCGCCCGTGGTGGACAGAAGACCGCCCCAGCTTAGACCTTGGCTGAGCAAAAATAGGGCGATGCCCAAGCCAAATTTCTGCATTTGCATCATTAGTGAATAGAACAGCCCCTCCCGCCGTTGCCCGTGGCGGAGTTCGTCGAGGTCAATCACATCGGGCAGCATGGCTAGGGGCATAAGGTAAACCGTGGCAAGCCCTAGGCCAATGGCCAGGGCACAGCCGTACATCAGCCCCGTCTGCCCTGTGCGCAGCAGCGAGAGACCCAGTTCGCCGAGGATAGCCAGGGGCAACCCCCACAGCAAAACGCCGCGCTTGCCCACTCGCTGGCTGAGCTGCCGCCACAGGGGCAGACTAACCAAGGCGGTCATCTGCATGGCAATCACCAGTTGGGTGACTTGCTGCACGGGTAGGTTCATCCAGTTTTCGATGAAGTAGGGCAGAATGGCGACCATGCTCTGGATGGACACCCAGGCCAAGACAAAGATTCCGGTCACGATTTGAAACTCGCGCTGGCGAAAGATGAGACTGACCTGATGCCAGATCGCGGGGAGTGGCGGAGCGGCTGGCGGTTGGTGGACGGTCGGCTGGGCGTGGGCTTTGCCATGGGTACCCCAAACGCTGAGCAGGAGAGCGACAACGGCAATCGCTCCACCGCTTGCCCCCAACCATAGGTATTGCTGGGTGGGGCTAGGTACGCGGGCAAAAATGAGTTGTGCCAGCAGAAGAATGCCAATCCCCCCCACAATGGAAAAGCCGACTTGAAAACTGACTAAGCTGGTGCGCTCATCGTAGTCTTGGGCCAGGTCGGGCACGAGGGCCGCAAACGGCACAATAACGGCGGTGAAGGCAACATCGAACAGCAGGGCAATCAGCGTGTAGTAGCCAAAGAGATAGATCTGGTGATAGGGGCTTTCCGTCGCAAAGGGGGGCACCACCCACTGCAAAAACGTCAGCAGCCCCAGGGGAATCGCCCCCGCCACAATCCAGGGGTAGCGCTTGCCAAACCGAGACTGGGTGCGATCACTCAGCCACCCCACCAGGGGATCATTCAGCCCATCCCAAACCCGACCCATCAACAGCACGGTACCCGCCAACCCGGCATTCAGCCCCGCCACATTGGTTAAAAAATAGAGGAGAACAACGACCCGAATATTTTGAATCACGGCCCTGGCCACTTCCCCCAGGCCATAGGCCAACTTAGTGTGGCGAGACAGCCGTGGTGAGGGTGAGGGCACCTGGCGAGAAGGGGCTATCCGGTGAGTCACAGGCGGGTGTCATGGAGGACTGATCTAGGATAGAACCCAACGTTCAGGCTCGGCGTCTCTGGCCAACCTGGCAGCCCGAAACTGGCTTGGCGGCACGCCAGCCCAGCGCTTAAAGGCCCGCGTGAAATTGACCACATTGGTATAGCCCAGGTCGTAGGCAATGTCGGTAATGGGCCGAGTTTGGTCGAGCAACCACTGAGAGGCCAACTCGTAGCGCACCGCATCGACCTCCTGGGAGTAGTTGAGTCCGGCTTCGGCAAGACGGCGCTGAAAACTGCGGGGGCTAGTGCCAGCGGCGGCAGCGGCGGCTTCGATGCTGACGGTACCCCGACCCAAGAGGGAACAAATCAGCTGGCGTAGGGAGCCAACCAAATCTTGGGCGGGGGCGGTTGCAACCAACGTCTGATTCAGCTCGATTTCCTGATCCCAACACAGGGGCTTGGTAATGGGCCGCAGAGGCTGGCTGAGCAAACGACTAGGAAAGCCAATGGCATTATTGGGTTGGTTAAAGCGCAGACGCACATTGGTTAATAGCTCATGGTTAGCCACACCGGGCAGTGGTTCGGCCTGAAGATGCACCACGGTGGGTTGCCAGTGGGGGCCAGTGACCAACTGAATAACCTTGAGATAAAGGCAGCAGGCATAGTACTGAGCCTGTTGGTTCTCGATTTTGGCGGGGTTAATAAATTGATGGTTGATCCACACCAAACCATCTTGATGGGTGAGCCAAGCCCGTGCTCCAGAGTTGTGGGTGGCGGTCAGCCGATCCACTAGGGTCGTCAGCACCTCATGGAGTGTGATCGATTGCAAGAGGAGCTGACCGAGGGGCTCGATTTCACCAATCTCAACCCGTTGGCCCGCTAAAATGCCCAAATGGGGAATATTTTCTTGTCGAGCGGCCATTTCTAGAAACCGGAAGCCGTTGTACAGGGATATCAGGCCATCTGGCTTCCGGGTATCCACCACGGGCAAATGAGCTTGCTGAAGTAGTTGGTCTGTCGGGGCACCCACTCGATCTAAGTAAGCCATGATTGGAAAAATTACGCTGGCTCGAACGAGGGGTATCATCGTCATAGGGGGAGTGGGGCTGTTTTTAAGTTTTATTTGGGCAATGCATCCTTCCTGGGACATATTTTAACGGATTTGGCGTGGAAAGATAGGCATCGTGACCCACCGACGCCCTATATCAGTTACAGTCCTCCCTGCTCTCGCAGCCACAGGTTCACTCGATACCCCTCTATATGAAGGGCAGGGGGATCCTTGAAATATTAGAAACGGCATTGTGGCAATGGTTAAGGCAAAAACAAGACGAAGATGGATTCATTTGTAAGCATATAAAACTTAAGGTGTTCACAATAATTCATACTCCTTCAATATGATTGTTAATTCGGACAGTTAAACGGGCGAAACCTTAAGAATTCAGCAAGAGGTGACAGTCCTTATTTTCGGCAGCTATCGAGATATAGATTTACCAATTTGGCATCAAAAGATAGGCGCTGCAAGAGAGGAAGACCGACAATAGCGACTGTGCTGAGTATTGATGTTGCAGATCCTCTATTGGCAGGGATTTAGTTGTGACCAGTCAAGATTTAGCGATAAACCCGCTTCAAGCCTGGGATGTAGCCTGGGCTGAAAGCTATTCAAAAATGACCGCTAATCCCTGGCAAAATGGCATTTTAGAGGTCAAAACCATTGAATTGATCTGCATTGGCTTAAACGCAGCCTGCACGAATTTACAGGCCGATGCTACCCGTCATCATATTCGCGCCGCCCTAGAGTCTGGGGCCAGTCGCGATGAGATTTTAATGGTGCTGAAGATGGCCTCGTTGTTGTCGATTCATACCTGTAGTTTGGGGGCACCCATCCTGCTGGAGGAGGCGCAAGCGGCTGGGGTGACACCAATGGTTAAAGCTGCCGATACGCCCGCCTGCGATCAAATGAAGGCGATGGGGCAATGGAATACGGCCTGGAATCCGTTTTATGAGCTTGATCCGATGTGGACGGATCAGTTTATGGCGGCAGGTCTTGGCATTTATGCCAGTCAAGTTCTAACGCCTAAGGTCGTAGAACTGCTCAGCATTGCCTTTGATGCCTCAATTACCCACATGTATGCCCCTGGCACCCGACGGCATATCAAAGCGGCCCTGGCCCTGGGATCAACGATGGAAGAAATCATGGAAGTTTTAAAGATCTGTGTGTCCTTTGGTAGTGCCGCTTGTCGCTTAGGGGTACCCATTTTAGCGGAGGAATTAGCGGCATTTGAACAACGACAGTTGGGTTAAGGATGATGCATTTTTATTGACATTCATTTAGATGCTAAAGCGTTTTGAACGTCATCGGAGAATACGGTAATGACAGCCACCACAACCCCCATCCTAACCGCCCAAGAACAGGCGATTGCCGAGGGCAGAACAGCCCTGTACGACACGGTGAGTGATCGCGTGTTGCGGATGTACGAGGCCATTCGCGCCTATGGGCCACCCCGGGTTGCGCTGGATCGGGCGGTTTTATTTACCGAATCCTTTCAGCAAACCGAGCCCCTGCCCCTGGTGGTGCGCTGGGCCAAAGCCCTCAAGCACTATGCCGAGAATGCGCCGATTGCCATTTTTGACGATGAATTAATTGTCGGTCGGCCCAATACCTGGCTGGGGCGCTGGGGCATTGTCTACCCCGAACTGGATGGCGTGATCATGCCCGACGGGGTGAAGATGTTTCGCGAAAATAAGGGCAAGGTGGGCGAAGTGGTCGTCACCGACGAGGATGCCGACATCATCAACAACGTGCTCACCCCCTACTGGGCTGGGAAGGACTACGCCTCGGTGTATCACGCAGCCCTACCCGCCGACACCCGGTACATGGTCTACGGGCCAGATCCAAAAAACCTACTCTACCCCACCTGTGTGGTGCTGGTGAGCTCCACCATGCGGCACTCCCAAAACTGGACGCCAGACTTCAGCAAAATCCTCACTCGTGGGGTGAAAGGCATCCGCGAAGAAGCCCAGGCCAAGCTCGATACCCTCACCGAACCCCGCGATGTCATCTACAAACAGCCCTTTTTGGAAGCGGTGATCATCACCTGCGATGCCATGACCACTTGGTCGCGGCGGTATGCCCAACTGGCCAGTGAAATGGCGGCTACCGAGTCAAATCCCCAGCGCAAACAGGAGCTAGAAACCATTGCCGAGGTCTGCCACTGGGTGCCCGAAAACCCAGCCCGCACCTTCCACGAAGCCCTGCAAGCCGAGTGGTGGGGGCAGATGTTTAACCGCATCGAGCAAACCAGTAGCGCCATGGGCCAGGGCCGGATGGATCAATACCTGTTGCCCTACTACCGGGCCGATTTGGCGGCGGGGCGCATCACGGAAGCATCGGCTACGGAGCTTTTGCAGTGCGTTTGGATTCAGATGGCGCAGTGCGTGGAACTGAAGCTGAACCCGGTTTCGGCGGCGGGCACCGAGGGGTTCTCTAAGTTTGAGGATGTCTGCCTGGGCGGGCAAACCCCCGACGGTCAAGATGCCACCAATGAGTTGACCTACCTGATTTTAGAATCGACGCGAGCCTTGCAAATTCCGGTGCCGGAACCCTGCGTTCGCATCCACGCCAACACCCCCGACCGCCTGCTGCACTACATCGCTGAGGTGGTGAAAGATGGCAAGGGCTTCCCCAAACTGCTCAACGATGAGATGGTGGTTCCCTTCTACCTGGCCAACGGAGCCACGCTGAAAGAAGCCCTGGATTGGAACATTTCGGGCTGCTGCGAAAACCGCCTGATCAACCGCGAAACCAACGTGACGGGCAATGGTGGCATCAACTACGGATCGATTGTGGAAATGACCTTCCGCAACGGCAAACTCAAGGTGCTGAAGGATCTCCAGTTTGGGGTGGAAACGGGCGACCCCCGCACCTGGACGAGCTTTGACGATGTGTGGAATGCTTTTTGCACTCAGTTGACCCATGCGGCGCGCCATGCCCTGATTCAGCAGCACGTTGCCCTGCGGGTAAAGCCCAGTTGTTTCGCGGCCCCCGCTACCTCCATGCTGCACGATCTGGCCATGGAGCACTGCCGCGACCTGCACACCCACGGCGACTACATGGCAGGCGGCATCGACCACTCCTGCTTTGAGGCGATTGGCAAAGCCACGGCGGTGGATAGCCTCGCTGCCGTCAAACACCTGATCTACGATACCCAGCGGCTCACCTGGGATGAACTGCTGACCGCCATCGAAGCCAACTGGGAGGGCCACGAAGTGACGCGGCAACGGTGTTTGCACGCCCCCAAACACGGCAACGGCATCGACTGGGTCGATCAGATTGGCTTTGACATCGAAAGCGTCTTGCTGGAATACCTGCACCAGCATCCCAAACCCCACGATCAGTGCTTCCTGCTGCGGCAAATTCCTGTCACCTTCCACGTGCCCATGGGCAAAGTCACCTGGGCCACACCCAACGGTCGCCCAGCGGGGGAATACCTCTCGGAGGGCATTTCCGCCTCCCACGGCATGGATGTGAAGGGGCCAACGGTGGCGCTCACCTCCATGGCGCGGGCGCGTAACCTTAGCTACCGGGAAAAGGGCGGCGACTTGATCAACCTCAAGTTCTCTCCGGCCAACATCGCCGGGGAAGAGGGCACCCGCCGACTGATGCAGATCATCCGCACCTGGTGTGACCTGAAGCACTGGCATGTGCAGTTCAACGTGGTCAACAAAGAAACCCTGCTGGCAGCCCAAAAAGACCCTGACAAGTACCGCAACCTGATCGTGCGGATTGCCGGATATTCCGCCTACTTCGTCGATCTGTCGCCCATGCAGCAGGCCGAGATTATCGCCCGAACGGAGGAGTCTGTCTAAAGCTGTGCCCTCTGGATTGAAGTCTCTGAGATTCTCTCCAGAGGGCTGCTATTGAAGCGCCAACCAATCTGTGCGCCAACCAATTTCGACGACACGCCAAAACGACCCACTAAAAGGAAAGCCCATGTATTTTACCGATGACTCCCTACTACCTGAAAATCAAGATCCGCTAATTATTACCGCTGCCCCCTACGGCCCCATGTGGCTGCCCGAAGATTTTCCCGAAGACATCCCAGTTACCTGGGATGAGCAGGTGCAAAAGGCAGTGGATTGCTATAACGCTGGGGCCACCCTGCTGCACATCCATGTGCGTGATCCTAAGACAGGCAAAATCTCCAAAAATTTTCAAGAATACGCCGATCAAATCGGTCGCCTGCGGGAAGCGGTACCGAAGATGATCTTGCAAGTCGGCGGTTCGATTTCCTTTGCGCCGCCGGATGGTGACTCTAAGGCGAAATGGCAAAGCTATGACACCCGCCACCTGCTGGCCGAAATCGATCCCAAGCCCGATCAGGTAACGGTGGCCATTGGTTCCACCCAGTGGGATCTCACTTCTATGCTGAAGATGGAGGACTTTGCGGGCACCCACGTAGCCAATGAGCAGGCCATTTGGGCGTTTTCTAACATGGTGGCCGATGCCCTACCCGACTTTTATATCGAGCACCTGAAGCGGTTGCGACAGCATCAAATTCAGCCCTACTTTGCCCTAGCCCACATTCATAGCCTGGAAATTGTTGAGCGCTTGATTCGTCGGGGGCTGTACATGGGGCCAGTGAATGGCTTTTTTAGCATGGTGGGTGGCGGCTCCTGCGGAGCTAACCCCTTTGACTGGATGGAATTAATTCGCCGCACTCCCCAAGGTTCGGTGTGGACCTATCAGTCGATTATGCGTCTTTCCCATCCCCTGGCAGCAATCATGATTGCCCTGGGACAACATACGCGGGCTGGCATTGAGGAAAACCTGTGGACTCCCCAGGGCGATCGCATGACCACGGTGCAAATGATCGAGAAGCATGTCCGCATTGCCAACGAACTGGGCCGCAAGATTGCCACCCCCGAAGAGGCCCGGCGCATTCTCAAGATTGGCACCTGGTACGACAGTGCTGACGAGACCCTATTTAACTTAGGCTTGCCCCCCAACCGCCAGGAGGGGCAGCAGGGGTTCCGGGTCTACGAAACCGACGGTAAAGTCAGAGCTCCCCAGCCGACGGGCTCCGATGGCCACCCCATCGTGGTCTGACAGAAAAATACCTGTGGGGCAGTGGGGCTTGCCCCACCCTACGGGAAGCAAGCTACATCCCTCAACCCCTTCTCCCACTCTGGGAGAAGGGGAGCCGGAAAGCCTCTTTACTGACTCCCTCGCCGTCGCCGCAACTCAAAATTTAATACTTCCCCAAAGGAGAACACGATGGAACTGCAAGGTAAAACGGCCATTGTTACTGGATCGGCTCGCGGCATCGGTGAAGGCATCGCTGTCGCTATGGCCAAGGAAGGGGCCAGCGTGGTGATCAACTCGCGTAAAGAGCAAGATTGCCTGGAAACGGTGGAGAAAATTCGCGCCCTGGGGGGAACGGCCATCGCCATTGCGGCGGATGTAGCCAAGGAAGATCAAGTCATTGCCCTGGTGGCCGAAACCGTGAAGCAACTGGGCCGCGTGGATATTCTCGTCAACAACGCGGGCATTGAAAGTCCGCCCACTCTGCTGAAGGATATTTCCGAAGAGACCTGGGATCGGGTGATGTCGGTTAATGCCAAGGGGGTCTTTTTCTGCTGCAAGGCGGTGATTCCCCAAATGATGGCCCAGGGCAAGGGCAAAATCGTCAATATTTCCTCAGTGGCCGGGGTGCGCATGACCTTCTTTGGCGGCGCGAACTACACCGCCTCTAAATATGCGGTCATGGGCCTGACCAACCACCTGGCCTGGGAATTGGCCGATAGCCACATCAACGTCAACGCCATCGCCCCCGGTGCGGTGCTGACCCCGCTGGCAGAAAAAGACACCACCCCCGAATACCGGGAGATGACCACCAAGCGCCTGATTCCCCTAGGCCGCTGGTGCACCATTGAGGACATTGGCAATGCCACAGTGTTTTTGGCCAGCGATCGCGCTGACATGATCACGGGGCAGATCCTCGCGGTGGATGGCGGCGTTCTCACCGGGTTTGGGGAAGATCTACGCGCCGTGATTCGCCAGCGCATGGCCGATATGCAGGCCGAACACCCCTAGCCCATGACCGTCCGACACCCCGCATTGGAGGATGTAGCCTTATGAATACACCGATCAAACGGATTGCCATCAACGTGGGGGCGGGCTATGTACCGGGACTGAACACGGTGATTGCTGGAACTGTCCTAGCTGCAAACGAACTGGGCTGGCAGGTGGTGGGCATTCGCGATGGATTTGAGGGACTGTTGTTTCCGGAACGCTACCCCGATGGTGGCCTGGTGCCCCTGACTCCCCAGCAGGTCTCGGCCCTCGATCCAGCGGGGGCACTGTTGGGTACCGCCGTCCGCAACGATCCCTTCCATGTGCGCACCATCACCGCCGATAGCCTGGTGGAGGAGGTGGATCGCTCCGATGCGCTGATCGAGACCCTGAACCGCGAAGGCATTGATGCCGTGGTGTCGGTGGTGGGCGGTCGGGGGCTGACCATTCTCTACAAACTGCACCGCAAGGGGCTAAAGACCGTCTGCATTCCCCGTTCTGCCGAAAACGATCTGGCGGCCACAGCGCTCTCCTTTGGCTTCAACAGCACCCTCAGCGACACGGTGGCCATGCTGGATCGGGCCAAACAAGCGGCCCAGTCCACCCACCAAATTGCGGTCGTGGAAGTGTTGGGCACCCAGGCCGGATGGCTGGCTCTGCAAGCGGGGATGGCGGTCTGTGCCGATGCCGTTCTGATTCCCGAAATTCCCTACGATTTGCCCAAGGTGGCGGCCAAACTCCAAGACAAAATCAAGGCTGGCAACACCTACGGCCTTGTCATAGTGGCGGAAGGGGCCATCTCGGCGGAACCCACCGCTGCTGAGGAATCCCGCACCGCTGGCCTCAAAGCCGCCCTCTCGCCCCTAGCCAGCGGTGATGAAGGAGCCTACGTGATCCAGCGGTCGGGCTATGGGGCCGATACCGTAGCCCGACAACTCCAGCGGCTGATTGACCGAGACACCTATCCCCTGGTGGTTGGCCCCTGGGTGAAGGGCGGCACGCCTACGGCGGTGGATCGCCAACTGGGGCTAGGCTATGGGGCAGCAGCGGTGCGGGCGTTGAATACGGGGCAAACCGGGGTGATGGTGTCGTTTCAGCCGCCCGATCTCACCCTGGTACCTCTGGCCCAGGCCATCAACCAAGTGCGCACCGTACCCGCCAACAGCGAGTTTATCCAGATTGCCCGGTCGCTCGGCATCTGTTTAGGAGGCTAGGGAATACCATGAGCAATTCATCAAAACAGACCACCGGGCTGATTCTCAACATTCAGCACTTCTGCACCCACGATGGCCCCGGCATTCGCACCACGGTGTTTCTCAAGGGCTGTTCCCTGCGCTGCAAGTGGTGCAGCAACCCCGAAAGCATTCATCTCAAGCCCGAACTGGCCTACAAGCGCAGCCAGTGCATTGGGGCCAAAGCCTGCGGCCTCTGCCTCAAAGACCCCTGCGCCGAGGGAGCCTTTTATGTGGTCGATGGGGAGGATGATCGCGTCCATGTGAACTGGGATTTAGCCAGCGAGTGCGGCCCAGCCTGCGCCGATGTGTGCCCCACCGCCGCCCTCTATATGTTTGGCCAGGAAATGACCGTTGATGAAGTGCTGGCGGAAGTAGAGCAAGACAGCACCTTTTACCGCGAATCGGGGGGCGGCATCACCCTCAGCGGGGGCGAGTGCCAACTACAAGCCGACTTTTGCGCAGATCTGCTGGCAGAGGCCCATCGGCGCGGCATCCATACGGCCATCGAAACCGCCTTTAATGTGCCCTGGGCCAATGTGGCAAAGGTGCTGCCCCACGTCGATCTGGTGCTCCACGACCACAAACTCACCGACCCAGATCGTCACAAACAATGGTGCGGGGTGGATAATCGGCAGATTTTGGCCAACTTCAAACGGGCCTACGAAGCCTTCCCCAATACCCAATTCATTGCCCGAACCCCGGTCATTCCCGGCGTAAACGATGATGAAGCCCACATCCGCTCGGTGCTGGCCTTGATTCGGCAATACCCCAACGTGATCGACTACGAACTGTTGCCCTACCACCGCTATGGCGAAAGCAAGTACGAATTTCTGGGCAGAGTCTATGAACTGAAGGACTTCAACTCCCCCACCGCCGAGTCGTTGCAACGATTGCAAGCCATCATCGACGAAGCCTTTGGCCACACCAAGGGCGTGGCTCAGGGGTAGCCCTCACCCTACTAGCGCATCAAATCTACGGCAAAGTAGTGCGTTGCTTCGCGTTGTCGGAGTCTTGCCTTAGCGTTATGGCCCCTACACCGAATGTCGCTGAATTAAGGTCGGTGGGCACAGTCCACCCTACGGCTACTGAGGTCGGCGAAGAGCACAAGAGACTGCCGAATCGAGTGCTCACAAAAGTTATCAGGCAAATTGCGTTTTTTGGATACTTATCAACAGTTAATCTACCAACAATGGATCTACGGTGTGCGTCATCGTCTAACGTGTCCCATGGCCTAGACACATCTCCTATACAGATTGGGTGCAAAGGATCTCAAAGATACTGTTATATCAGCAGATAATTCTCCATAGCTTAGGGTAAATTATTATCCCATGGCACACACCAAGACCAGGCTTTATTAGTTTATTTAGTTTATATTAAATGTTATCTCTGGCACCCCTAAATCTTAAGCTTATCCCCATCTCGTCTGCCTTAAAAAAGAATTACTTCCCAATTTATTAGCTTTTCCATCAGGAGAATTTAACCCATGTCCGTAGAACTCGATATCAAAGCGATTTTAAGTAGCTATGCTCAAATCACCCTGTTTCTACTGATGTTGTCCATTGGGTTGTCCCAGGGGTTGGCGAATATTGCCTACCTGTGGCGACGGCCTAGCTTATTAGTGCGGTGTCTGGTGGCCTCCTTTGTGGTAGTGCCCCTAGCGGCCATGCTCATTAACCAAGTGTTGCCAATGACCTTTGCGGTGAAGGTTGGCCTCGCCACCATGGCTATTTGCCCCGGCGCACCGATGATCTACCGCAAATTGCTGAAGGGCCGAGCACTGCCCAACCTGGCCGGAAGTTTTCAGGTGACCACGGCGATGCTGGCGGTGGTGGCGGTGCCCCTCTGGGTGATTATCTTGGCCAAGCTTTACCCCAACGACGTTACCGTTACCCCCGCCGTCATTTTTCAGCAAGTCGCCACCAAACAACTGGTTCCCATTTGGATTGGGCTGGCCCTCCGGGAATGGTTTTTTGACCTAGCCGATGACCTGGAGCAACCCGTGATTAAGCTGGGCAGCTTTTTGTTGATGGGCCTGGTAGTGGTGATTATGGCGGTGGCCTTGCCAAAGGTGCTGACGGTGGGGCCAATTTCGGTGATTGGGGCGGTGCTGTTTGCCACGGCCTGCCTGTTGGCGGGGCATTTTCTGGGCGGGCCAGAACCGGAAAGCCGCTTGACCATTGCCGTCGCCAACAGCAGCCGCAATGCAGGGCTAGCCCTGGCCCTGGCCACCGCCAACTTCCCCGATGCGGGCATTCTGGCGGCGATTGCTACCTATGCCGCCTTCTCCTCGGTAGCAGGTAGTATTTACTCCAACCTGTATCAAAAGAAACTGGCCAAACAAGAGGCCGCAGCGGCGCAACCCCAAGGATAGTAGAGTATGTCCCACCATTCGCGAAAAACCTGGTATGGACAGCAGCAAAGTCGTAGAAAATCCCCCTTTCTGCGCCGTATCGACCGTTCCTTTCGGTTTCGGCTGCTGCTGGCCAGCAGCGGGGCACTGCTAGTGTTGGGTCTGTTAAACCGAGCAGAAATCTGCCGCGCCAAGGATCATGCTCCCAACTGTGTTTTCCAGGATTTTGGCTCCCTCTTCAGCGTGGGCAATCTGGAGTCCTATAGCATTGCCACGGCCACGCTGCTGTATATGCTTGAAAGCGAACGTCGCCATGAGCAGGACAATCGGGAAGCCTACGAGACTATCATGGCGGTGACCCAGGCCCATTTGGTCCACAGCATTAGTCGCATTCGAGCGATAGAAACCCTCAGCGATGCGGGGTGCATCCTAGAAGATCTAGACTTGCACGATGCCGACCTGACGGGGCTGCAAATCCCCAACACGCAAATGCCGAGGATCAACCTCTCTGGCACCGTTTTGGCCCACGCCGATCTGCAAGGATCTGACCTCGCTGGGGCCAACCTCACCGGGGCCGATCTCACCGGGGCCAACCTAGCGGAGGCGAATCTTACCGGAGCCGATTTGACCGGAGCCAAATTGATCGGTACAACGTTAACCGGAGCCAATCTCACAGAGGCCATCCTGACCGGGGCCGATGTGACGGATACCGATTGGACCAGGGCCATTTTGGTGAGAACCCACCTTGATGGAGCCACACACCATGGGAGTGAAGGATAAAATTCAGCGATCCCCACCCCAAGCCTTAGCACCGTCCTAGTCCTATCATTCTGACATCTACCCCCGTGCCGCCTGTTTCTCCTCTCCGATTCAAAGTCAAGACCCTCCTGCTGAGCCTGCTAATCGGGCTATTGCTGCTGCCCCTGGCCGTTGGTGGTGGGTGGGCACAGGGGCCATCCACCGACCTCGGCTGGAAATCCTTTGGCATCGATGGCGAAATTGCCTATGCCCCCGTGCGCCTCGATGGTTACGAGCTATTTTCCATCGCCGCGGCCCTCTCCAACGGCGATAGCGATGGCGGCAACGTAACGGCCCTGCAAATTCGCCGCAACCGCATTGAAAATCGCCTGAAATCTCAATTAAAAACCCTCCTAGAGCAAGGCGTTGACCCCGACGATGTGCAGGTAATTACCACCACCCTCAACCAACAGCTAGCGGTGCAGGCGGTGGTGCAAGGCAAACCCAGCCGCCCCCTGCTCACCGTCACGGAATTGGATGCGGAAATCTACGGCCTCACCCAGGCCGAGCTGGGGGAAGAGTTTGCCCAGCAGATTCAGGCGGGTCTGGTGCGGGGGATGGCCGAGCGACAGCCAGAGGCTGAGTGGGCACAGGTGAAACGTGCCTTGCTAGGCGGTGCCATCGCCACCCTCCTCATTGCCCTGCTCTACCAGGTCGAACAGCGGATCCAAAAATCGCGCCACAACCTGCGTAAACAGGTTCAGGCCCAGCAACGTACCCTCACCACACTGCAAGACAGCCACCGCTTGGCCGAACCACCGCCCGAAACCATGACCGATCTGCAAGAACAGCTTTTTCGGCTGAAACAAAAGCTAGAGCAAAAAACCTGGCAAAAACGCTTCTTGCAAATCGCGATGGTGGGTTTTGGTCTGGTGACCTTGGCCTGGATGCTGCAACGCTTTCCCCAAACCCGCACCCTCGGCATATTGCTTGTCAAACAACCCCTAGGGCTGCTGGGGCTGGGGCTCCTGATTGCCCTGGGCCTCTGGGGTAGTCGTCTGGTGATCGATTGGGTCTTAGCCCACTGGGTTGGCACCGAGGCCCTCTTGTCTGCCGATCAATTCGAGCGGCGACGGCGACGGGCCATCACCCTCTCCGAAGTCTGGAAAACCCTGTTTACCACCCTGTGGGTGGTTCTAGGGATCCTGTCAGCCCTCAGTTTACTCACGCTGTCCTCTGGGTGGACGCTGACCCTACGCCTGGGGGTGCTGGGGGTGCTGGTCTCCCTCGCCTTTCAGTCGGCCATCAAAGATGCCCTGTCCGGGAGTCTGCTCTTAGCCAAAGATGCCTACGTGATTGGCGATCTGGTGACGATCAACGACCTGTTTGGCATGGTCGAAACCATGGGGCTATCCATCACCCAAATTCGCAGTTCCCCCGGTAGCCTCGTCACCCTGCGCAATGGCGACATTACCACCGTGTCCAACCATTCCCGCGACTGGGCCAGAATGGATCTCACCATTTGGGTCGATCACGACACCGACCTCCACCAGGCTTTAGCCATCATGCAAGCGGTGTTTGAGTCAATGCAAGCCTCCCCCGAGTGGGCCACAAAACTGATTGATAATCCTGATATTTTGGGCGTCGAACAGGTCGATCCCCAGGGCATTCTGCTGAGAATTCGCACCCAAACCCGTCCCAGCAAGCAAATGGCCATCACCCGCGAATATCGCCTCCGCCTTAATCAAGCTTTTAAAGACCACAGCATCAAACCCGCCCTGCCCCAACGGGAAATTCGCCACCGTAACTAAAGCCGCACATCTGATTGACTGACCCATCTCCAGTGTAGGCTGGCTTCTGCTTTGCTGCACCCAATACCCGCCAAGGATTGAGGACTTGTTGGGTTTTGCTATTGCGCTACCCAATCTACGAAAAATCAAGGCTTTTCAACATTATGTCAGTCAGGCCATAAAGTGGGTATAAAGGTCTAGCTCTAGGCCCAGCTATCATTTAGCGCCTAATCAATTAAGTTTCCTTTTAAGGGGTGATTGAAGCGTAGCTGCAACGAAGTGCAATAAGACATTGGATTCGTCCCAGGCCCTCAGATTTTACCAACATTCAATAAGTTGAGCTTATGCCTGAATCGTGGCTGTTTGGGTCTGATTTCAGGGCAGATCACCCCCGTTGTTGGGGGTGATCTAGTCGAGGGACGGCTTAGCTGGCCATCGCTCTAATCGGCAACCGCTTCGCCATATCCAGAAGAAAAATGCCGTAAGGATTGACGTGGGCATAGATCAACGGCGTCAAGGCTCTCAGCTCATTCGGCCCCATCTTCTGCATCCAGACTGGGGCAGAGAGTCCCTGCTGAATCAACAGAGTGTTGATGTAGGCCCTCAAGTAGCGAAGCTGCAATTGGGGGCAATTTAGTTCTCATGAACTATATCCGCCTTTCTAGATCCGAATGACTATTTCATAGTCTTGAGTTGAGTCTCAGAGCCCGAAACATGGTTGGCCTAAATTCGGCCTGAATTGAGCGGTTGTAGTACGCCTGAAATGTCCTGCCTTGGTGAGACTCATCCGCTCAGCCCCGCCCCGGATAGCATGGTCGTATTCAGCCTGGGACAGGGGCTTTTGGCGTTACTCCAGCATCGGGATAGTTGCTGTCCCGGGCAGCTATTCTCGTTAACGGCTTGCACCCACTCAGAGCCCTTGGCCTACTCCCCATCAGGATATCCACCCCGAAGAGATCACCCACCCGTGGGTGGCTCTATTTTCAGATACAGCCGAATCTGAAAATAGAGATCACTCCATCGGGCCCATGGTTCCTGTCGGCCTCGCCCTGGTCGTCCATACCAGCAATTCTCAATATGGCAATTCAGCTGGTATTTGGCGGAATTTCTAGCTCTAG
>JBBAWV010000103.1:0-17518 GCA_040396995.1 Nodosilinea sp.
GGAGGTATTTCCCACCACATTTCCAGCAATTTGAGCGTGCTGCATGAGTTCTGCTAAGTGACCAGATTTTATAGTAATAGCGTTTACATCTCCCCACCAATTTGTATGCTTATCAATGGCATAGTTGATCAATGTTGACCAGTGATCGGGATTGTATTCCCCTACCTCTTTACTGCCTTTTTTGAACTCGGTATCCCAATTAAGTTTCTGAGGGGATGAACTTAGATTTAACGGCTTTAACCCAAATACAGCGCCAATTTTTTCTTGATAGTCTGTATTTGGTATTTCTTTTAATTTATCCCAAACAGTCTTATCATGTCTAGCCCGGTACAGTTCCTCCTGAGACATCCGGGCAACAATGCTGAATGCTTTTTTTGGGAAATGTTTGCCCGGTTCGGCAACCAATCGTACTAGATCTAGATAATTAGAGCCAAGATCTGTATCAGCAAACTCAAATTTTGCCCGGATATCGGCTATTTCTTCCTCTTCTAATCCGGCCTCTTTTAACATTTTTTTTAACTTCGTCAGTTGGGCAGATTTATCGCCACCCAAGGTTTTCAAAAATAGATTCTTCTGACCAGCCGACATTTTAGCAATGTGAGCTTTTAGTTTCGTATGCTCAAACTTTTTCCATTTATTCCAGAAATGTTTATTTTCCCACTTATTAGTTTCACGTGCTAAAAGCGCATGCAAATCATTGACAGAAGCAAGATTTTCGAGACCTTCTGATGCCTTTTTCTGTTTGTCCTGACTTTCTTTTTGCTCTGTTGCTGATAGAAATTCTCGTTCTAATTCCCAAGCTTCATCTGGCTTGCGCAACTCTTTTTCATCGAAACTTGCTTGTTGATAAGTTGCTTTATCTTCTTTCAATAATCCGATTAAATAATCTTTATTCCCTTGACCAATGTTTAGTTCTTCTAAGATCCGACCAACAGCAGTCTTTTTATCGTTGGCATCTCTACTAGCCTGCTCGATTGTTTGCTTACTCACTTTTGGCAACCAAGCTTTCACCGCATCAAATAATTTGTTGATATTTGTTTTTTTGAATCTATGGTTGCGTTGCTCAAGAATAGATACCAGATGATCTAGTTCCTTTTTAGTGGTATCTGAGGATTGCTGAGACGGCGAAGATTTAACATCTTGCAAGTCAAAAAAGCTTTTAACTTGTTTCAGAGTGGCTTCGTCAAACGTACTCTTAATTTGTTTATGTATGGCCTCCTTGTTGGCATTAAACTCAGTACTATCTGCTGGCTTCCAGGGCTCCTCTTCAATAATTCTTAGCGCTTCTTTTTTATCACCTCGTCCCCAGGGATTAAGACTTGTATCGGTTGTGACTAGACCAATTGCCATCGCCAGCCTCAACGTCCGCGATGGCTCTCCGTTATGATCGATAATAGAGAGCAAATATTTGGTTTTCCAGTGTTGTTCTTTCTCTCCAAAAACTTTTTTTATCTCTTCTTCTATGTCATTTTTCTCAATATTTTTGTCTTCTTCCTCTATTTTGCTGCTGAATAACCCGGTCGATATCTTTTTCTTTATCTTGATTTTGATTTTGGTACTTAAATTTAATCCATGAAGTAGCTTTGCTATTTCTGGAAATAAACTTTTCGATTTTTTCTGTAAGGCTTCCCACAGTTCTTGGGCCTGTTGTTCATTTTTGATATCTATCATTGCAATATGTTTTTTTGTAGCGGACGGTAAATCTCTCTGAATGGTTGGTTGTTGCTGCAAAACATGGGTCAATTCATGGGCAATTAGCTCCTGCCCATCGCGATTTCCTGGGTTGTAGGCTCCTCCTCTAAAGAAAATATCCTTACCCGTAGTGAAAGCTTTTGCTTGGATCGATTGGCTGAGGCGATCCGCCGTGGCATCGGTATGCACTGTGACGCGGCCAAAATCGGCTCCCATAGCCCGTCCCATCTGTCGTTGCAGTCCGGGGTCTAAGGGTTGTCCACGACCCCTGGCACTGTTAATCTGCGACTCTAACTCTTTTGAGGCATCCCCCACGACCACACCCGAAGATCGTGCGGCTTTCATTTGTAACTCTTCCTCATCCGCCATCGCTTCGCGCTGAATGGGGATGGGCAGGGATTTCATCTGTAAATCACTGATGCGGGGGTGATCATAGATTGCAATTGGGGTTAATTCTGCCTGGGGCTTTTCAGCATCATTGGCGTTATCAATCCTCCCTGTCCCTGCATTTTGATGTTTAGAGAAACTGATCTTTATCGGTGGGGGTTCCTTAGGACGGCTTAAGTGGTGCCCTACAGCTTGATTGGGCGTTGATAAAGGCCGCATCTGTAAAGGCGTGACGTAGGGCCGATCACCAAGGGCCTGAGTCGCTATGCCCCTAGCCACTTTGGGATCATCACCATCGAAGGCACTAGCCCATTGCAGGCGGTAGTCGGGTGGGGCTTGGCGGATCCTCATCTTCTACTTCGGGTAGGGATCCTCGTTGAAGCGATAGAGGTTGGATAGGAGGTTCTCGACTAGCCGCTGAGGGGGCTGGGTGCATTAAGGCTGGAGCCTGGGAAAAATCAATGGCGGGGGCATGAATTTGTTGCACCACCTGATCCGCCACCCGGTCGGCTTCCTGTTCGTAGGGGTCGTTGGGTGCGCCGATGGTGAGCTTGGGCTGTAGGGGTGGGGGCGATCCACCAGCCGCCCTCACCTGAAAGGTCGGTTTGGGAAAGGCGGGGGCACTGTCTAGGGCGGGGGCATCGGGAGTCGCAACGTCGGGAGCCTGGAGAGCGGGGGCGGCAACATCGGCCTGGGGCGGAAAGGGCCGTGAAGCCATGGCCTGGGAGGGGGCCGCAACGGGCGCAGGGGAAGCCTTTTTCTGAAAGTCTGGTTGCGACGGCTGAGCCATAGCGCACCTTGAAGGAAATCGGGAATATCCTATTTTTTCATGGGGGGCTGGGGGGAGTAGTTAGACGATGGTCGAATATTTGGATCGGCGGGAAATGACTTGGAGGCTGGCCCGTTTACGACGCTGCCCTAAACACCTGCTGCACCGTCAGCGAAAAATCTGGAAATACCACCGACACAATCGGTTCATCGCCGCGAAATTGGCGGAGTTCGTACTCCCCCTCCACCAGGGTACAGACCGTAACGGTGGGTTGCTTGGGGTTACCAATGTAGCGCCTGCCGCCCAAGCCCAAATAATCTAAAATCCAGTATTCTTCAATGCCCAGGCTTTCGTAGTCGGCCATTTTGAGGGCATAGTCATCCCGCCAGTTGGTGGAAACCACCTCAACCACCAGCTTCACCGATGCCCCACGCTCAATGACCGAAGCCCTGTCCCAGCGGGGTTCATTCTCCAGGGATAGACGATCAATCACGGCAACATCGGGCTCGTAGCCCGTATCCTCAGAAATACGCAGAATGCACTCTCTGGGGATAAAACAAGGAGCCTGCGTTTGGGTGATAGTTTGGTTTAAAGCGTTGATGATAAATCCGGCGATTTCTGGATGCTTACCCCTGGGTTTTGGCATTTCGACAATGACCCCTCGCCGTAACTCATAGCGATACTCAGAATTTTCTGGGTACCAGGCTAGGAACCCATCGATTGAAATCGGGGATTTGTCAAACGCTGCGATCATGGCGATAGGGCTTCCCGCAATCGTGTTTTGAAATCCTATAGCGGTTCTCGACAGTGTGAGAGACACCATGGCTGGGATCTAGATCCCCCAGTACCTAGTTGTCTGAGTTTCACGCTGTCCCCCTCCTTATCAAGGGGGGCAGGGGGGATCATCGCAATGTGCTTTATCCGAGTGAAATCCGCTATGAATAACCTAAGTCTAGGCTAAGCCTAAGGTTTACACCCAGCCCTTTACCTCGGTATCGGTGAGGGGGCGTTCGAGTTTGAGGTATTCGCTGCGGGCGGCTTGCAGCAGGTGTTCCATGGCGATGGGTTGGTCGGCGTCGGCGGCGAGGAAGGCGGCATTGAGGGCGATGTTGCGGATGTTGCCGCCAGGGACGTTGAGGCGGGCCAGTTTGGCAAAGTCGAGGTCGGCGAGGGGGGCTTGGGGGGGGAAGCTGCGCCGCCAAATTTCGGTGCGCTGGGCCACATCGGGGAAGGGGAACTGCACCACAAAGCGAATCCGGCGCAGGAAGGCTTGGTCGAGGGAGGCTTTCAGGTTGGTGGTGAGGATGGCGAGGCCTCGGTAGGCTTCCATGCGTTGCAGCAGGTAGCTGACCTCTAGGTTGGCGTGGCGGTCGTGGGAGTCTTTCACCTCGGTGCGTTTGCCAAACAGGGCGTCGGCTTCATCAAACAGCAGCACCACGCCGCTGCCCTCGGCGGCATCGAACACACGGCGCAGGTTTTTCTCGGTTTCGCCAATATATTTGCTGACCACGGCACTGAGGTCGATGCGGTAGACATCCAAATCCAGGGCATGGCCCAAAATTTCGGCGGAGAGGGTTTTTCCGGTACCACTGGCCCCGGCCAATAGGGCGCTGATGCCTAATCCCCGTTGGCCTTTGTTGGCAAAGCCCCACTGTTCGTAGACCTTGGCCCGCTGGCGCACATGGGCGGCTACTTCCTTGAGGATGGCCATTTCCCGGTCGGGTAAGACAAGGTCTTCCCAGGTGGCGGCGGGTTGGATGCGCTCGGCCAGGGCATCTAACTGGGGACGGGCCTGGGTGCGGCAGGCTTGCCATAGGCTAGAGAACAGGTCGGCGTTGGCGTGGCCTTGGGCGGTGTAGCAGGCGGTTTCAATGGCATCTCGGCTGAGGTTAAAGTGGGACACCAGGCGGTCGAGATGGCCATTGAGGGCGATCACGTCATCCCCCAACTGATCCACCCAAATCTGGCGCTGCTCCTGGGGCGAGGGCAGGGGCACTTCCTGGGCCACCTGGAGTCGCTGGCTGGGGGCGCGGCGTTCCGGTGCGGTCACAATCACGGGCGTATTCAGGGCATCCACTAGGTAGGCCATGGCCCCATCCCGTTCTGGGCTGGGCTGTTCCGTGTCGCCAGAGAGCAACAGCACCCGTCGGTTGATCTGCCACTCCCGTTCCCACAGGTCACTCAGGGTTTTGATCTGGGTGGGTTCGGTGGGGAGGGCGGCGGTGGCCATCGTCCACAGTTCCAGGTTCAGGGCATCGCACAGGGCGGCGGCAGTGGCGCTGAGGCTAGCGGCATCTCGTCCCCACAGGTGCAGCAGGGGCAAGGGCCGTTGGGCTTGGGAGGCAGAAATCCAGGTCTGGGCAAGATCGATGGCCAAGGTGTGGTGCGCCTCCACCATCGACCCTGGCCACACCCGCCGAGCCCCCAAACCCAACAGTCGTTCGGGGAGGGTGGCGTGGCCCATTAGCAGATGCAGAATGGGCTCATCTAGCCGCAGGGGGCTATCCGCGAGGGCATGGCCAGGGCCAACCTCCACAATGTGCCAGCGCCGCAGGGGGGCATCGGGGGGCAGCGCCGTCCAGTGGGCTTGATCAGCCAGGGCGAAGGCCAGGTTCCAGGTGGGATAGGGCCGCTGGGGAAACACCGCTGCACAGAGGGCGGGCCAGTGAACATCCAGTTCCATGCCCAAACAGAGGAGGATGACCTGACGCTCGAAGGCAGACAGGCCGAGGCATTGGCAAAGGTGATTGAGGGTGGGGGATGAGTGAAGGGGGGAATCGGGAGTCGGGAGTTGGGAGTCGGGAGGGGGAGGGGGATCAGGGGAGGGGGTGAGGCGTTGAAGGCATTGGCGCAGGTGGGCTAATTCAGCCAGGAGCGCTTGGTAGTGGGCGGGCTGTTTCTCCGGGGCTAGGGTGTCTGGGAAGGAGCGGGTGGGTGGCGAAGGCGTCATGGGACACAGCGGCTATGGGGCAGAATCGGTTCTGGAGGAGGCGTAGGCTTCGTAGGCTTGACGAGCCTGCCGTGCCCGTTGCAAAAGCTGGAGTAGGGTTTTGGTGGTTTCGTCTTGCACAGTGCCATACTCGGCAATTTCCGCCCGCAGGGAGGCCACCTGTTCCGAGAGCCCCTGTTCGCGGCTCATCACCACCAGGGCCATATCCTCAAATAGGGTAGCCAGTTCCCCCAGTTCGTCGGGCCGACGGGCCACGGCAGCGAGGTCGTCGGAAGGATATTGGTTATGCTTGACCTCGTTGGCGGTTTGCGAAAGCCGCCGAATGGGTCGCGTTAGCCATTGGGAAAGGGCCGCACTGATCAAGGTCACTGCTCCGGTAACGGCCAGCCCCCACCACAGGGTACGGCGGGCATTGCGGTAGATATCCCCAGCAAAGTCGGCCTCTGGCACCGTTACCACCATTAGCCAGTTGAGGTTGTCGTGGCGGAAGGGGCGAATTTCTACCCAATGACGCTGGTTGTCAATCATCACCCGAATGGATTTCTGGGCATTGGGATCGGCGAGTTCGGCAGCATGTTGGTCAAGGTATTGCGCCGTAGCCTGAATCACCGGATCGTCGCTCTCTAGGGATTGGATCTGCACCATTTGGCCCACGGCATTTTCCTTAAAGGGCGACCCCTGGGAGATGGCCACGAGCTCTCCTCGATTGTCGGGGGCGAGGTCAATAATGAACGCCTTGCCGTTCTCGCTCACATCCAGTTCCTGCAAGAACTGGCTGAGGGACTGTAGGTACAAATCCACCGCAATCACCCCAGGAATTTCGCCCCCCACCAGAGCCATGGGCGTGGCGCGGGTAAGGATCAAATCCGGTGGGTTGGCCCCATAGTACACCTCTGACCACAGGCGACTTCGCTGGGCCTGCACCTGCCGATACCAGATCCGCTCGCGTGGATCATAGACCTGGCTGACGGGTTCCCCCACCGTCCGCCCCTGGCTATCCAAGGTATAGACCTGGCGATTTTCCCCCGTGGTGGCATCGCGGCGAGCATAGCGGAACCCGCCGCCCGGAATTTGCCCCACCAGCACCAGATCCCCCGATTGATCGCCATAGTAGACCGCATCGACCACGGAGGAATACTGCATCAAATGCCAGAAGTATTGCCGCAGCCGCTCCGGGTCATCGGTGCTCAGCCCCCCTGAGGCAAACTCCTTCTGCACGAGGTCGGCCAGGTTAGCCATGTGGGTCATGTGATCCTCTAGATGCTGCTCGATGCGGTGGGTGACCTCGGTATTGATGGTATTGATGAGTTTCGCCACCGCTGCCCGACTGGCATAAAACGCCAAGGCTCCGGTCAACCCAATTCCCAGCACCAAGGGCACCAGCATCATCAGGGGCAACGTCCAGCGAATCGACAGCCAGCGCTTAACCGGAGTGCGGTCTGGGAGGGCCACCGGGGAGCGAGACGCGGGGGGAGAGGCCGAAGAAGATGGGGAAAGGTGACTGGATGCCATAGAACGCCGTTGCTCCACTGGTGGACGAGGGATGGATGAGGAGAGAGATGGGGGAGGGATAGGAGATACACAAAAGCCAGGGCCAGGGAGACCGTTTGAGCCGCTAGGCTGGGGGACGTTCTTCTACCCCTGAATCAGGGTGAATATCCCATACCGCCAGGGAGACCGTTTGAGCCGCTAGGCTGGGGGACGGCCTAGGGAATCTGCACCGTGAACTGCCCTGGATTGACGATGGAAATCACTCCGGCCCAGGCACACATACATTTGCTGCTGCTGTTGAGAGCGGGAAAGGTGCCCAGCAACACCGTGGGCGATCCCGGTGCCCAGGGCGCGAGGGTGACCGGCATGCAGGGCATGGGGGTGAGGACACCGAGGGCCGCAGCGGTCGCCGCCGCCACGGTGGGGTTGGCCAGGGAGCTACACATGCCGAAGGGCAAAATATTCACCATCGGCGCAAAGTCCATGATGCTCGCAGCCAGCGGCCCCCCAGCCATGGTGGGTGGCCCCTTAGGAATCACCATCAACGAACTCGGAGCCATCCCAAAGGAACATTGCAGCGTTGCCCCCATGACGACCTGTATACCCATGCTTGATCTATCCCCTTCGGATTTTGAGGGCGGGGGAACCCCACCCCTACGGATTGATTGATGGAATTGTTGCTGGGATTTGGCCTAATTTCTAACCCCTAACCCCTAATTTCCGATCCCTAACCCCTCAATTAATTTTCACTATTCCCCCTTGAATTTTAGTTATACTGCTGCCTTGAATATCCACCATCGTCCCCTGCACTTCGGCTGGTCCAGTGGCTTTCACAGTCACCTTCATACCGCTGATCTCGATACCCGACTGACTGATCTTCATGGAATTACCGCCCACTTTTAGGGTGATAGTTTGGGTTCCGGTGAGGGTAATGTTGCCGCCTTTAATGTCAATATTGCGACTGGTGCCGCTGGTACCGGATTGAATGGTTATATCTCCAGTGGAGGTGAGTTCTACTTTTTTGCTGCCGTTGTCGTCTAGGAGTAAAAAATGCCCTCCGGTGCTTTTAACTTCGATTTTTTTGTTCTGATCATCCAATCGGGCCTGGTGTCCGGCGGCGGTCTTCAGTTCCACAAACTTTTCGGTATCGTTCAGGTGAAGTTTATGGGCACCTACGGTTTCTAGATAGGCTCCTTTTTTACTGCTGCCCTTGTCTTCTTCGACAAATTGCAGCTTGTGGCCCACGCGGGTTTTGAGGGTGCGCAGGCGTACTTTGCCATCGACCACATCGTTTTCGGCGGTTTCGGGGGGGGCGTCTTTGCCATTCCACACGCCGCCCAGCACGTAGGGCCGATGGATATCGCCATGCTCAAAGGCCACCAGCACTTCGTCGTTGATTTCTGGCAGGCAATCTAGCCCCCGATTGGCCCCGGCCCCCACGGAAACCACCCTAGCCCAGTTGCTCATGTGGTCTTCGGTGAGGGAGGGAAACTTGACCCGCACTCGGCCCCAGTTTTTGGGGTCTTTGTTGTCGGCCACAATGCCAATTAGGCAGGTTTGCCCCGGTTGCAATTGGCTGGGCGGCGAGAGAATCTGTAACAGATCGCCCCCCCGCAGCCCCCGCACGCTAAATTCTGTGGTGTAGACCCGTTCAAAAAATAGGTGGCGGGTTTCGGTGACGTAGTAGTCGCCGCTGTACTTGTCCATGTTGGTGAGTTTCACCACCTTGCCCGGTCGAATTTGGGGATTGCCCTCACTGCGGGCATCGGCCTGGACAAACTCGCCCCCCACCTCGCCGTAGAGCGCCCCTGCTAGGGTCGTTGCTTCCGCCGCCTGAGACATGACCTGATCGACCACCACCAGTTTGGGACTGCCCGGTTTGCCGTTGAATTTGGTCGTGGCGCTGCCCGTGCCTTGGTCGGTGCTGGTAATCACGGCGCTGCGGCTGGTGCTGGTGGCCACAATGGCCTCTTTTTTGCTGTAGTCCCAGCCCCGCACTTCCACGCTATCAACCTGTTCGGCGCTGCTCACCTGCACCCGAAAACTGTGCAAATCCTTCAGCCATTCCAAGCTAAGGCTGCCGTCTTTTTGGGGTTTGCGGAAATTTAGCTTGCCATCCTGCACAAACAGTTCATAGCCGTGGCGGGCCGCCCGCGACCGCAGAAACTCCATATTGGTCTGGTTTTCCTGGAAAATGTAGCCGCTGCCGTCGCCAATGTCGCCATAGCCGTAGGGGCCACCCGTATTATTCACCGTGCCCATGGATAGCCCAACCTCTCCGGCGATTTGCTTCACAATGTCGGTGTCGGTTTTGTTTTGAAACGAACGGCTCTGTCGCCCCCGGTGTAGCCGATGGGAGGCATCGTAGCCCCGTACAATAATCGGCGCTTGGGCATCGCGGGTGAACTGGGTCTCAATGGCGGTGATCTCCCCCTTCAGTAGCACCCCTTCTGCGGCATCGTCAAATTCCGCATCCTCTGTGGTGCTAGAGACAAACCCTAACTCCACCGCCTTGCCAATGGCCAGCAAATCCCGATGTTTCCACACCGTATCGGCATCGGCCCCAGGGCGATAGTCGTTGCGCAACACCAGGGTAAACATCCCCGGCAAGTGCAAACTTTCCTCCACGGAAATTTGCAGGATGTCCTCCAAAACCTTCGCCCCCACGGCTTGGCCATCCACCTTCAAAATCGGTTTAGCAATGTAAGCAATGGCTGGCATAGATAGGCCCAGACCCCCATCGGTGACGCGTCCCCCCAGGGTAAACCGACGGCCCAGCGGCGGGTATTCCACTAAAGTCGAGTGTTGGGGCTAGGGGGGATCGGTCTAGATCGTTGAGCAGGGCGGGGCATACTTAATGGCGATTAGGGATGGGCCAGCCAGTCCATCACCTGATGCCCCAAACGCACGTTGTTGAGGCGGTCGATTTCGCGGATTCCGGTGGGGCTAGTGACGTTGACCTCCGTCAGGTAGCCGCCGATGATGTCGATACCGACGAAGTATAGGCCATCCCGTTGCAGGGTGGGGGCCAGTTGGCGGCAGATGTCGCGCTCGCGGTCGGTGATGTCTACCTGGGCGACGCGACCACCGACGGCCATGTTGCCGCGAAATTCGCTGCCCGTGGGGATGCGATTGACAGCCCCGATGGGATCACCGTTGAGCAGGATGATCCGCTTGTCGCCCTCCTTGGCGGCGGGTAGGTAGGTTTGAATCATCACGGGTTCTTGGCCCTGGCGGGTGCTGATTTCCACCATGGAGTTGAGGTTGCGATCCCCCGCTTGCAGGAACAGAATGCCCTCGCCCGCCTTGCCGCCCAGGGGTTTCAGCACCGCCGATCCCCAGCGTTCCACGGTTTCGCGAATCACCGCCTTATTTTGGCTGACGATGGTTTCGGGGATGGCCTCGGCAAATTGCAGGGCGTACATCTTTTCGTTGGCGGCGCGGATGCCCTTGGGCGAGTTGATCACGCGGGTTTTGGCGGGGTCGATGTAGTCCAAAATGTAGGTGGCGTAGAGGTAGGGCACCGTCACAGGCGGATCCGTCCGCATAAACACCACGTCCATCTCCTCCAGGGGGCGCAGTTCCACCTCGTCCACCTCATACCAGCGCTCATCCGCCACCCAATGGCCCTCCACCAGGCTCACGGGGGTGAGTTCTACCCGCCGCAACAGCCCGTAGGCCTTACCACCCACCACGCTCAGGAAGGGCGCTTCGGTAATCCAAACCTGGTGTCCCTTTTCCTGGGCTGCTTCCATCAGGGCAATGCTGGTGTCGTGGCCGGGGTCAAGGCGTTCGATGGGGTCGATAATAAAAGCGATGTTCACAGGGTCGGTTCCTTCGGGATCAAGTTTCTGCTTCTCCAGATCCTATGCCTTAAAATGTCACAGGGACAAATGTTCCAAGGACAGGCGTTCGTGGCCAAACCGTAGGGGCGAGGTCTCCTCGACCAGCCGCCAACATTGCCCACCGTAGGGGCGAGGTCTCCTCGACCAACCCACCAGAGGTCATCCCCCAGGATTTAGGATGAATCATTAGGCCATCAACCGTTATCAAGAGGACCAGGCAACAGGATATGACACAGGCGGGACAGGACATCCTCGTGGTGGGCGGGGGCATTATGGGGTTGGCCATTGCCCTAGAACTGCGCCAGCAGGGGGCTACCGTAGCCATCCTCAGTCGCGATTTTGCCGCCGCCGCCAGCCATGCCGCCGCCGGAATGTTGGCCCCCCGCGCCGAGGGCATCTCCCCTGGCCCCCTGATGGATCTGTGTTTAGCCAGTTTGGAACGCTACCCCGATTGGGTGGGCAAGATTGAAGCCCTCACCGGGCAATCCGTCGGCTATTGGCCCAGCGGCATTTTGGCTCCTCGGTTTCAGGTGCCTGACTTAGCGGGACAGTTATCAGCGGGACAGTTATCAGCGGAACAGTTGTCAGCAGAACAGCCATCAGGGCAGGACTTATCCCAAGCAACGCCGCCAGGCCAAGGGCAATGGCTCACCGCCGAAGCCCTCGCCCATTACCAGCCCGGTCTAGGCGCTGGGGTGAAGGGAGCCTTTTGGTATCCCGAAGATGGCCAGGTGAATAACCAGGCTTTGGTGAAAGCCCTCCGTACCGCTGTCCTCGACCTGGGGGTGACGATTCACGAAGGCGTTGGGGCCACCGCATTGCGCCAATCCCAAGGCCGCATCGAGCGTGTCTGCACTGCCCAGGCTGGCGATTTCCAGGCCGATCACGTCGTCCTCGCCGCCGGAGCTTGGAGCTACGACCTGCTGCCTGTGCCCGTCTTTCCCAAAAAGGGCGAGATGGCCAGTTTGCGAGTGCCCCCAACCCTGGGCACCGTGCAACCCCTGCAACGGGTGCTGTTTGGGGAAAACATCTACATTGTGCCCCGCCAGGATGGCCGCATCGTCCTTGGGGCCACCAGTCAAGCGGTCGGCTTTGCCCCCGGCAACACCGCCGCCGGGGTGAACCAACTGTTGGCCAACGCCATCGCCCTACTGCCCTGGCTGGCCGACTGCACCCTAGAACAAACCTGGTGGGGCTACCGACCCGCCACCCCCGACGAAATGCCCCTTCTCGGCCCTGGCCCCGCCGCCAACCTCACCCTCGCCACTGGGCACTACCGCAACGGCATCCTCCTCGCCCCCATCACCGCCCACCTGATCTGCGAATCCCTCGCCGGACGCACCCCCAACCTCCTCCCCCCCTTCTCCTACCAGCGATTTAACGTTCCCCCATCTCCGAATCCCGGTGTTTTGGGGACGGGGGAACTCCGCCCCTACCCAACGCCTTCAGGACGAGGGAACCTCGCCCCTACCCGACGCCTTCAGGACGAGGGAACCTCGCCCCTACACAACTCCCAATCCACTCACTCATCCACCATGACCCTAACTGCCACTCCCCTCGCCGCCGCCAATGCCCACATCCCCGCCGATACTCCCCTCGTCATCGCCGGACGCTCCTTCACCTCTCGTCTGATGACCGGATCCGGCAAGTACGACGACTTTGAAACCATGCGCCAGAGCATTGCCGCCAGCGGCTGCGAGATTGTCACCGTGGCGGTGCGGCGGGTGCAGACTAACGCCCCCGGACATGAGGGACTGGCGGAAGCCCTGGACTGGTCGAAAATTTGGATGCTGCCCAACACCGCCGGATGCCAAACCGCCGAAGAGGCCATTCGGGTGGCGCGGCTGGGCCGAGAAATGGCCAAACTGCTGGGCCAAGAGGACAACAACTTCATCAAGTTAGAGGTCATCCCCGACGCCAAATACCTGCTGCCCGACCCCATCGGCACCCTAGAAGCGGCAGAACAATTGGTCAAAGAAGGCTTTGCGGTACTGCCCTACATCAACGCCGACCCCCTGCTGGCCAAGCGCCTAGAGGACGCGGGCTGCGCCACGGTGATGCCCCTCGGTTCCCCGATTGGCTCTGGCCAGGGCATTCGCAACGCCGCCAATATTCAAATCATCATCGAAAATGCCAAGGTGCCCGTGGTGGTGGATGCCGGGATTGGCACCCCCAGCGAAGCCGCCCTCGCCATGGAAATGGGAGCCGATGCGTTGCTGATTAACACCGCCATCGCCAAGGCCCAAAACCCCGTGGCCATGGGTCGCGCCATGGGCCTTGCTGCCCAGGCCGGACGACTGGCCTACCACGCCGGACGCATCCCCATCCAAACCACCGCCAGCCCTAGTTCTCCCATGGCAGGCCGCATCAATGCTTAGCAGCCCAGAAGCCCGGTTTCTCACTCTGGCATTGGGATCTCTTGGGCACTGCGGCTACCATAGCGGTAGGTCTGCGCTTTTCTCGCGCCCGCTGCCTCTGGTATGGATTCCGATTTCTCGCACCGCGATCCGTCTAGCCGTCGCACCCAGCTCTTTCAATCCCTCAGTCGCCTCACTCCCCCGGAGTTTGGGCAACTTTTGTATGGCATCCAGCCTCCCGCTGGACTGATTCCTGATTCAGAAGCACCTCAAATGAAGCGGGTAAAGGCACTTCTCGACTGGGCAGAAGGCCCCACCGGACGAGGTACCGATGAGATTTGGGATGCCTTAGCTCAGCTACAGCAAGGGAGTCTATCTTCTCAGGGACAGGCTTTACCCAATTTTCAGCCTTACCTACAATCCATTCTGGAGAATAAAGACTATCGCGAGTGGCAGGAGTGCTACACGCCGACCACGGTGGAAGGTCGCAAACAAGCCCCACAGCCAGAACGATCCCGTCGCCTGAAGCTGCGGGTGGAAACGGTGGTGGCTAAGGACGACTCGGCTAGTGGGGCATCGGCCAAGCCCTCTGAAGGGGAACCCCAGGAAAAGATTGAACAGTTTGAGGTGCTGGAGGGGCTACGCCAGTATGCCGCCGACCATGTGCTGCTGATCGGCAAGCCTGGTTCTGGCAAGTCCAGCTCCTTGGAGTGGCTGCTGTGGAACGAGGCTGGCCGCGCCCTCGATGACCCCACGGCCAAAATTCCGGTGTTGGTCAAGTTGCGTCGCTGCACTTCTACCCTCGAAGCGCTGATCCAAGATTTTTTGAACGGCCACGGTCTGCCCCTATCGCTGCCAGAAGTAGAAGCGCTGCTGAATCAGGGCAAGCTGTTGCTGTTGTTGGATGGCCTCAACGAATTACCTGCGAACCTTGGCACCGAAATGGCCAACTTTCGCAGCCGCTATCGCAAAACAACGCCGATGGTGGTCTCCACTCGCGAACAGAGCATCGGCGGCACCCTCGGCATCGCCAAAACACTGAAGATGCTACCCCTCAGCGAACCCCAAATGCAGGAGTTTGTGCAGGGCTACCTAGGGGACGAGGGGAAGGCGTTATTTCAGCAGATTAAAGGCGATCACCTGCGTAAGTTTGCAGAGACTCCCCTGCTGCTGTGGATGTTGTGTCGGGTGTTTGACCAAAATGGCCACGTCCCTAGCAACTTGGGGATGGCGTTTCGCGAGTTCACCCAACTCTATGACCGACAAATTCAAGAGGATGCCCCGGCTGAATCGAGAGATCAATGGCCAAAGCTACTTCGCCACCTAGCCTTTGCCTTAATGCATGACAAAGAACTCGTCGATTTTAGGCTATCTATGCCTAGGGAAGAGGCCGAAAATGTTTTGACGAATTACTTACAGCAAGAGGGTAGAATCAATGCCAGGGAAAATGCTGAATGCTGGTTGCAAGACTTACTGGACTATCACCTGATACAGCCAGTGATAACAGAAAATCTTGAGGAACACATCGAATTTCGACACCAACTGATTCAGGAATATTACGCCGCAGAATATTTGCTGCGCCTGCTGCCGGGGCTAAGCGATGAACAGCTAAAGCACGACTACCTGAACCTGCTGAAGTGGACAGAACCCATGGCTCTGATGCTGGCCCTGGTGGATGAGGAGGAGCAGGCGCTGCGGGTGGTGAAGCTAGCAATAGATGATGTGGATTTGATGTTGGGATCGAGGCTAGCTGGGGAGATCAAGCAAGGTTTTCAATCTAAAGCGATAGACTGCATTAGTATCTTAAAAATTCCGGAAAGCTTTAAGGTGCAATGCTGGGCAATCAGTAGCTCCAATGCAACCATTTTTTCACTGTCAGCGACCCTTTCCCATAAGAATCCCAGTATTCGCGAGAAGGCAGCAGCGGCTTTAGGGCAGCTCCAGAGTGAAGCGGCGATTCTGGCGTTGATTCAGGCCCTCGAACACCAAGACTCCAGTGTTCGTAGGAGGGCAGCAGCGGCTTTAGGGCAGCTCCAGAGTGAAGCGGCGATTCCGGCGTTGATTCAGGCCCTCGAAGACCAAGACTCCGATGTTCGTAGGAGGGCAGCAGCGGCTTTAGGAAAATTTAACTGCGAAAAGGTTGCCCTACTTATAGAGCAGATTCTTCAAACTCGTGGTCCAGATTTAAGGCTAATAGCTATTGAGTCCCTGGGCAGAATTTTATCTGAATGCTCAATATCATCTTTGACAAAAGCGGTGATTGTCACATCAATCATCAAAGCTTTGGGAGACAGGTATCCTGGGGTTCGTCGCCGTGCTGTGCAGGTGCTTGGGGAAATAGGCGACCCAAGACCTATCAGTTTGCTCTGGCAACACCAATCTAAGACGGAAAACACAGACTTCTATGCAGCTATTTCTGTAATTCAAAACCGCTGCAAGTTCTACAACTACGAAATCTGGAAAGAAGCGATGACAATTCAAAGTGCAAAATTAGAAATTCAAAAATCAAATCAGGAGGATACTTCTGGGCAGACCATCAAACCGTTCCCTAATGCCACTGAAGTCAAAATCTTTGAGCGGGTTGAACATTACTATGAAAATCCCCCAAACTCAGACCAATAGTTGATCGATAGTTCGCAAAGAAAATTCTGATTCTCTCTAAGGAGAATGCCAATGCTCCCTAGTCAATTAATTGAAACGCTTGAAAAACTTTCTCCCGATCTCCAAATAGAAATTCTTCATTACGCTGAATATCTGGCCACCAAATATGCAAAAAACCTATCCGCTGAAACGTCGCCTAAACAATATCGCCAAGCTGGAACCATGAAAGGTATGTTCACCATGGCTGATGACTTTGATGCCCCCCTAGAAGACCTCAAAGACTACATGTAGCCATGACCCTTCTGCTTGATACCCATACCCTTATCTGGTTTCTTGATAACGACCCTCGACTTCCCGCCACCACCCGCACCCAAATTGAAACCACACCCACCGTCTTTGTCAGCATTGCCTCCCTCTGGGAAATTTCCATCAAGGCCAATATCGGCAAACTTACCCTCTCTGCCCCGTTTAGCACCATCGAGCCTAACCTGGTTGCCCTGGGTATTACGCAACTACCCATCACATTCAAAGACCTGGAGATTTATCTATCGTTGCCTCTGCACCACCGCGACCCCTTCGACAGAATCCTGATTGCCCAAGCCATCAATTACTCCCTAGCCCTCGTAAGCCAAGACACTCAAATGGATGCCTACGCTATCCATCGACTATGGGAACCTTCTCAGTAGGACATACAGCCATGACAGAAACCTCAAAATACAACTTCCCCAAAGCCGAAAAAGTACAGATTTTCGAGCAGGTCGATACCTATATCGAAGCACAGCATAACTACACCACCGATCCATCAGTGCAAGCGGCTGTGGTGGATCTAAAAGCTCTGATTACTCACCTTCAAAGCCAACACCCCACCGTCACCAACGAATCCGAAGCCCTCGCAATTATTGACGCAGAATTTACCGAAATCCAGCGCAGCAGTTCCTCCAAATGGGCCACCCTGCGCCAACAACTTCTCAATCCCGAACGTCACCTCCAAGCCACCAAAGCCACCCTCATCGAAATCGCCCAGCACTTCCTCGAAGAAAGCCTCTGGGGAAAAGCCACCATCACCTACCTAGACACCTTAAGCCAACCCCCTGAACAAGGAGCCTAAACCATGCAAATCACCATCGACTTACCTGACAACCTAGCCCTCACAGAACCAGATCTGCGCCGAGAAGTTGCGATTGCGCTCTGGTAGTGCATTTTAGTAAAGGACAGAGAAAAAGACGAGATCGCCTTGCTTGGCAAGCTTCTCTCGGATGTGGCGGTTGTAGTCATGGATGAACAGCCAGATCGCCCCGATGTGATTCTCTAACTTCTTGGAGAAGGACAACGTCTTCCTCACGAGTCGAGCAATTCGCTGCCTGAGGGTGTTGTTCAGCCTTTCGATGTCGTTCGTCAAACCGCTGTCTTTGCCCACGGCCTCATG
>JBBAWV010000104.1:0-17424 GCA_040396995.1 Nodosilinea sp.
AAGTGTTTGGCGACGGCCTACAGCTGCGCGACTTTAATTACGTTGATGACGTGGTTGATGCCTTCCTTCTAGCCGCCACCCATCAGCAAGCCAAAGGACAAATTTTCAACCTTGGCAGCAAAGAATACATCAACCTCAAAACCTTGGCCGAGCACCTAGTTGCCCTACATCCCACTGGCACCTATGAGATCGTTCCTTTTCCTCCAGAACGCAAAGCCATCGACATTGGCGACTACTACAGCGACTACTCAAAAATTTACCGAACCCTAGGCTGGCAACCGAAAATAAATCTACAAGAAGGGCTAAGCCGCACCCTAGATTACTATCGTCAACACCATGAACATTATTGGTAGGTCAAGCTCATGATTCCCATGAACGATTTTGCCGCAGAACCCGAAGCCCTCATTCAGGCTCAGCTCTCCGCCACCGAGCGCGTTCTGCGATCTGGGTGGTACGTTTTGGGCCACGAAGTCCAGCACTTTGAGCAGCGCTGGGCCGATACCTGCGGACTGCCCTACGCCATAGGGGTTGCCAACGGCCTAGAAGCCCTAGAGATTGGCCTCATGGCCTTACATCTGCAACCAGGGGATGAAGTCATCACCACTCCCATGAGTGCCTTTGCCACTGTCCTCAGTATCATTAGAACGGGCCTAACCCCCGTCTTTGCCGATATCGACCCGCAGACCGGACTGCTCGATCCCGTTAGCGTAGAGCGTTGTATTTCGCCCCGCACCAAAGCCGTTTTACTCGTTCATTTATACGGCCATATCCACCAAATGGATCGCTGGCTAGATCTTTGTCATGCCCACAACCTTCTACTTCTAGAAGATTGCGCCCAAGCTCACCTAGCTCAATGGCAAGGCCACTACGGCGGTAGCTTTGGAGAGTGGGGAGCCTATAGCTTTTATCCGACCAAAAACCTAGGAGCCATTGGAGATGCCGGGGCAATCGTGACCCACCAAGAGACCATTGCCCAGCAGGCTAAAATTCTCCGCAACTATGGCCAAACCGAACGTTATCACCACCCCGAAGTTGGGCTAAACAGCCGCCTCGATGAACTACAGGCTGCCCTGTTAGATGTGAGGCTAAACTGGCTGGAGTCCTTCATCCAGCGTAGAAAGGAAATTGCCAAAACCTACTATAAACACATTACGAACTCAGCTATTCAGTTGCTAGATTCTCCTACCGATCCAAACAACCATAGTTACCATCTTTTTGTCCTGCTTACGCCACACCGCGATTTGCTGAACCAACACCTTAAAGCGAATGATATTGCCACGCTCATCCACTATCCCATTCCCCTCCACCAACAAAAACCCTGCCTATCCATGCGGGCCGACCCCCAAGGACTAGTCCATACAGAACACCACGCCCAGCACTGCCTTTCCATTCCTTGTCATCCACAGCTTACGCCAAGCCAGCTCGATCACATCATTGAGGTCATTAATGAATTCAAGCCTTGAGGTCCAGCCTGTTGAACATTTTTGTACCTTGTTTGATAGCAATTTTCTGCCCATTGGAATTACCCTTCATTCATCCTTAATGCAGCACTCCAAAGCCTTCCATCTTTGGATTCTCTGCATGGATGACTTGGCCGAAAAACAGCTTCAATGCCTCAACCTTTCCCACGTTACCCTCATTCCCCTTGCCAGTATTGAAACAGAAGCTTTACTTACCGCCAAAGGCCAGCGCAGCCGTGGAGAATATTGCTGGACGCTCACATCATTTTTGTTTTCAGCCGTCTTTGAGCGATCTTCATCGGTACAGAGACTCACCTACCTTGATGCGGATCTTTTCTTTTTTAGGGATCCTAAAATTCTGATCGATGAATTTGAAGCCTATGGCCGAGATGTGCTGCTCACAGAACACGCCTACGCCCCCAATTACGATCAGACTCATATTTCAGGTCGCTTTTGCGTCCAGTTTATGACCTTCAATCGCAACGAATCCGCCCAGGAAGTACTTCACTGGTGGCAGTCAAAATGCTTAGACTGGTGCTTTGGCCACTTAGAAGACGGCAAATTTGGCGATCAAAAGTATTTAGACCTCTGGCCAAGCTTATTTCCCGATAAAATTTGGATACTCCAGCAGAAAGAAAATGCTTTAGCACCATGGAATATTGACTACTTTAGCCAAAACGTCGATTCATCCCATCAACCTGTTTTCTATCATTTTCATGGATTCAGGATTGTGAGCCCAAAACAGGTTTTACTTTACCAATCTTATCGAATTGGAAAGCCAGGTCTCTCACTCTACAGCATTTACTTAGAGAGCATTCAAAAAACGCTCTCCGCCATGAAAGAATCCGATATCTCAATTCCCTACATACCCTTTAGCCGAAGAAATCATAACTTATCTTTCCGACGCTACTTAAAGCTATATGCCTTGGGATATATTAGATTTGCACCTCTTTATTAGATTGGGTTTCCTTTGGCTAAACGTCCCGTTTACTTACTAATTCCAGTCCATAATCGGCAGTCTACAACCTTAGCCTGTTTAGACCGTTTGCACTATATTGACGTACACACTCACTTTCATATTCTAGTGATCGATGACGGCTCCACAGACGGTACGTCTGAGGCAGTAAAAGCTCGCTATCCTGATGTAGACATTGTGACTGGCGACGGTAACCTCTGGTGGACGGGAGCCATTTCAAAAGGTATGCACTACGCCCACGACCAAGGAGCTACCCACCATATTTGGCTCAACGATGATTGCCTAGTTCCAGAGCATACCCTAGAGAACCTCATACAGTTTGTAGACGACTATCCCAACACCATTATCGGTGCCCAAGGCTATACTGACGACACCCACAAACAGCTTGCCTTTGGAGGGAAAAAACTCAAGGGTGGCTACTACGAAATATTTCGTTGCCCCAGTGGAGAAACAGCCTCCTGCGACATGCTCAGCGGCAACCTGGTTTGTCTTCCCCGATCTGTGGTGGAAGTCATCGGTTTTCCAGATACTAAACTGCCTCACTATGGCGGCGACACACTGTACCTCATTCAGGCTAAACAGGCTGGGTTCCAAATTTTCGTAGATGCCCGCACAGACCCTATCGATATTCCAGGAAAATCTGCCCTACAGCCCATATCCTGGATGCTTCAATCCGGTGGCCCATTCAAAATTATAAAGCTTGTTTTTCAGCCTCAATCTATTCTGAACTGGCGCGTTTGGTGGGTGCTTCTAACCGTCGATCATGGTTCCAAAGGGGTGATATTTTTTGTGCTTAAATATCTCTCGTTGTTGCCTAAATTAATTGTCATTACAGGATTTCGTTTTCTTCCGCCAGAAACACGTCAGAGAATTATGACTACTAAACGAAGTCTCACAGGGACGCTTGGGTGAAGGGTTCATCGTTTACTGAGAAAATATCACTATGGCAACTCATCAGCAGGATCTAGTCTCTGTCGTTGTGAGAACCCACAGCCCGAAGAGAATTAAGCTTCTACAGGCAACACTACAAAGCATTTGTGCCAATTCCTATAGACCTATCGAGATTGTTTTAGTCGCTCAAACCGAAAATAAGATTTTTTTGATTGAGCTAAATCAACTCATCGAAAACTATCGTCAAACTCAGATCTTCATTCAGCTAGTCGTGAATCCTACTAGCCAAGACGAGCGGGCTAAGAATCTTAATCTGGGCATAGCTCAGGCTCAAGGTCGCTACCTCTGTTTTCTGGACGAAGACGATCTACACTCTCCAAATTTTATTTCATCACTGCTGCCTTCCCTGCAACATAGTCCAGACTCCGCCTGGATCTATGGGGATGTAGCCCTGGCGACCTGTATTATTAATGAGTATGGAATTGCTCAACAAGGCAGTGTTGAGTTTCCCTTTAAGCAGGGAAGATTTAGCTTAGATGAATTATTTTGTGGCAACTTTATTCCCATCAACAGCTATTTGCTAGATCGAGATAGAATCAAGTCTGACCTACTGATCTTTGATGAGAGCTTTAATTTAGCCGAAGATTATGCGTTCCTCCTCAAACTCGCGACTTGCTACCAACCCATCTATGCTCAGGAAACTGTGAGTGTGTACCAAGTTTTTAACGATTTGAGTAATTCTACAGTCATTATGAACGACAAGGTAGGCCGTCCAGACAAGGAGAAAATCAAGGCTTGGAGCCATGCACTCTGGAGGATAGAAGTTCTGAAGGAGTCATTAAGGCCAACCTATCGTCCCGGCCTCTTCTCTATGAAAACCCGCAAGTATCTATACTATCGTTTTCCAGAACTTAAAGTTCTAACTCAATCTCTTACGCGGCATCTGAAATAACCTAGTTACTGCTAGCCCCATGATTTATTTTGTTACGGTCAATTACTACTCCTCAGATTTTATTAAGATCCTCATCGCCTCGCTTCAGACTGGAATAACGAGTCCTTATGAGCTTTTAATCATCAACAACTCGCCGGAGGATGTAGCCGTTCACCAGCTTGCTGGGGAGAAAATTCACGTCATTGAAGCAGGCGACAATCTCGGCTTTGGCAACGGTTGTAATCTTGGTATTAAGAACGTTTGGCAACGGGATTCTCAGGGTCTTGTGTGGCTCATTAATCCAGATGCCACCCTAGACCAGGGGGCTGATCATCATATTCAACAGTGCTTTTTAGAAAACCCAGATATTGCAATTCTGGGAACTAAAATTCTATCTACCGATGGCGATACTTGGTTTGCCGAAGGCACATTTAACCCCTGGACAGGTTCCCTCAAGCACCACAATCGACCTATTCATTCAGATCAAACTTCAGCCTTAAGCAGATCTGTTCAGTGGGTCACAGGTTGCAGTTTTATTATTAACCTGAGTCAGTTTAAACAACAGCCGGAATTTGACAAAACCTATTTCCTCTACGCTGAGGATACCGATTTCTGCTTACGATACGCAAAACAGGGCTATTCCGTAGCCGTTACCAATCAAGCTCTAGCGAGTCATAAGGTTTCTTCTATTATTGGCCGTAATAAAATGTCTATGTATAAAAACTATACGTTTGGACGACTATTACTTCTAAAGAAACATGGCACAATATTAGGACTGCTTATCTACTTCCTTTATAGTCTCATCATCGCTATTCTCTACCTACCTATCAAAAATGATCAATCTAGGGGACGTTTGCAAGGAACGAAGCAATTTTTGCGATTAAAAACCCGATCACACCAGAGCTTTTAAGGAATGAATGAGGGTATGAGCAAAACCTATGGTTAAAACGCTACTAGTAACGGGAGGTTGTGGGTTCATTGGCTCTGCGGTGGTGCGTTATCTCATCCAGCAAACGCCCCACACCGTTATTAACCTAGATAAGCTGACCTATGCGGGAAACCTCGAATCTGTAGAGATGGTGTCCAACCATCCCCGCTACCACTTCGAGCAGGCTGATATTTGCGATGGATCTGCCCTAACTCACATTTTTCAAACCTATCAACCTACGGCCATTTTGCATCTCGCCGCCGAAACCCATGTAGATCGTTCCATTGATGGCCCTGCCGCCTTTATTCAGACCAACATTGTGGGCACCTATACCCTGCTAGAGGTTGCTCGCGCCCATTGGCAAACCCTAGATTCCGAGGCCCGATCTCAATTTCGGTTCCACCACATTTCCACCGACGAAGTCTTTGGCGACCTCGGCGTAGGCGGCGGCTCCTTCACGGAAACCACCCCCTACGCCCCCAGTTCTCCCTATTCCGCCAGCAAGGCCAGTGCCGATCACCTGGTGAGGGCGTGGCACCGCACCTATGGGTTGCCCATTCTGATTACTAACTGCTCCAACAACTACGGCCCCTACCACTTCCCAGAAAAGCTGATTCCGCTGATCATTCTCAACGCCCTGGAGGGAAAGCCCCTACCCGTCTATGGCGAAGGGGCGCAAATCCGTGACTGGCTGTACGTAGAAGACCATGCCCGTGCGCTCTATACCGTCGTAACCCAGGGCCAGCCGGGGGAAACCTACGCGATTGGGGGCCACCACGAAATCCGCAACCTCGATGTGGTACGTGCCATTTGCGACCTTTTGGAAGAACTCGCGTCCCAAAAGCCCCCCGGTGTCGCCTGCTATGCCGACCTGATTACCTTTGTGCCAGACCGTCCCGGCCACGACCTGCGCTACGCCATCGATGCCAGTAAGATTCAGCGCGAACTGGGCTGGCAACCCCAGGAAACCTTCGCCAGTGGCCTACGCAAAACCGTGGCATGGTACCTGGCCCATCGCGGTTGGTGTGATCGAGTGCTGGCCAATACCTATAGTCGTCAACGATTGGGGCTAAACGCATGAAAGGAATTATCCTGGCGGGGGGCTCCGGTAGCCGCCTCTACCCGATTACCCTCGGCACCTCGAAGCAACTGCTTCCGGTCTATGATAAACCGCTGATTTACTACCCGCTGTCGGTGCTGATGCTGGCCGATATTCGTGAGATTCTGGTAATTACTACCCCCCAAGACGAAGCGGCTTTTCGTCGGCTCTTGGGCGACGGGCAGCAGTGGGGGCTAGACCTTAGCTATGCCGTGCAGCCCAGCCCCGATGGTTTGGCCCAAGCTTTTTTGATTGGAGAATCGTTTATTGGCGATGATTCTGTCTGTTTGGTGCTAGGAGACAATATTTTCTATGGTCAGAGTTTTACGGCCCAACTTCAGCGCGCTGTGGCTACAGTGACCCGCCAAGGAGGAGGAACGGTCTTTGGCTACCAAGTAAAAGATCCAGAGCGCTTTGGTGTGGTGGAATTTGCTCCCGATGGTCAGGTGCTGTCTATTGAAGAAAAACCGCTCAAGCCAAAGTCCGATTGTGCTGTAACGGGGCTATACTTTTACGATAATCAGGTGATTGATATTGCGAAACAGCTTCGCCCTTCTAGTCGGGGAGAATTGGAAATTACCGACGTGCATTTAGCCTATCTCAGGCGAGGAGAACTTCACGTAGAACGCTTTGGCCGTGGCTTTGCCTGGTTAGATACGGGCACCCACGATAGTCTGCTCGCCGCCGGACTATTTGTGCAAACTCTAGAGCAACGCCAGGGTCTTAAGATTGCTTGTCTAGAAGAAATTGCCTACTCCAAAGGCTGGATTTCTCCAGAACAAGTAACCGAGATAGCCTCTACAATGCCCAAGAATGGCTATGGATTTTATCTGAAAGAATTGCTCAAGATGGAACCGCTTTCTAGACCTTAGAGATGATTTATAAAGGAATCTCTAAGATACTCAATCCTTTATATCTTAAGGCTTTGCGGACTTTGCTTAGCCAAGGAGCTTAAAATCATGAAAGCCCTGGCATCAAGCGATCCTGTACGACTTAAGAAATTAGCTCTAAGCCATTGAATTAGGCATAAGCAGCTTCCAAAAACATCAATTCAATTCAATTAAGTGAACTTTAATTTATGAAGGTTTTAGCCACACAATTACCTGATGTTAAGCTCGTCGAGCCAACCGTTCACACCGACCATCGAGGTTTCTTTTTAGAAACCTATCAGCAGGAATGTTATAGCCATCACCAGATTGGGCCTCATTTTGTACAAGACAACCTCTCCCATTCGCAGCGAGGTACCTTGCGAGGGCTACATTTGCAGTGGCCCTACCCCCAGGGAAAACTCATCTACGTCTTGCAAGGAGAAGTGTTTGATGCAGCCGTTGATGTGCGCGTTGGGTCGCCCACCTTTGGCCAATGGGTTGGGTCAACTTTATCAGATGAGAACAAGCATCAGCTTTGGGTGCCCCAGGGATTTGCCCACGGCTTTTGTGTCCTTAGCGAAACGGCCCTTGTCGCCTACAAATGCACCGACTTTTACCACAAAGAAACCGAACTCAGCCTGCGCTGGGATGACCCAGAGGTGAACATTCAATGGCCGCTCGCCGCGCCACAACTCTCAGACAAAGATGCCCAGGCCCCCTACCTCGCTGACCTTAGCCCAGATCGGCTCCCTCCCTATGGGGAGGTGTCGCGATGACCACCCAGCTATCACCGACCGTCGGTAAGGTGCTGATCACCGGGGCCAACGGACAACTGGGGCAAGCACTGACCACCGTGGCTCCCAAAAATTACGAGGTCATCGCCCTCAGCCGCCACCAGTTCGATATTGCAGATCGCACCACCGTTTTTGATCGTATCGACGAGATCAAGCCCGATTGGGTCATCAATGCCGCCGCCTATACAGCGGTGGATCGGGCAGAACAGGAACCTGATCAAGCCTTTGCCACCAATGGCCAAGCTCCCGGCTACCTAGCCGAGGCCCTGGCTAACACCGGGGGGCGTTTGTTGCACCTTTCCACAGACTTTGTGTTCGATGGCCAGCGCTCTACCCCCTACCCCCCAGAGGCCACCCCCAATCCCTTGAGCATTTACGGCGAAAGTAAGCTCATGGGTGAGCAGGCCGTTCAAGACCGTTTGGGAGAAATGGCCCTCATTGTGCGCACCGCCTGGGTTTACAACGGCACCCACCGCAACTTCGTGACCACCATGCTGCGACTGATGGACGAAAAACCAGAGGTGAGGGTGGTGGCGGATCAAGTAGGCACCCCAACCGCTACAGCCACCCTAGCCAAAACCCTGTGGTTGGGCTTATCCCAGGGATGGCAGGGCATCTACCACGCCACCGATGCCGGGGTCGCCAGTTGGTACGACTTTGCCGTCGCCATCCAACACTACGGTTGCCAGTTGAATCTGCTGGGACGCTCTGTACCCATCGTGCCCATTACCACCGCAGAGTTCCCCACCGCTGCCCGCCGCCCTGCCTACTCGGTGCTAGATAAGTCCCACACCTGGAAGCAGTTTCAAGACTTGCCCTTACACTGGCAGCGGCCACTTTACGAAACCCTTTTAGCCCTAGGTAGCGATGGGCCGTCACGTTAGACGCCAGAATCAGGGTTAATGATTGAAAGGTTATTTTTGGGTCAATGAACCTCCTCTACACCCTCACGGCCTACCCGCCCTACATTGGCGGTGCCCAATTGCATCAGCACCTCTTAGCGCAGCAGTTGCAGGGGCAACATTCTATCCAAGTGGCCACCTTTTGGAACCATAACCGCACCGACTGGCTGCTGGGCACCACCCTCAAGGCCCACAGTCGTCCCTATAACTACGAGGCGGATGGGGTTCCCGTGCATCGGTTGGGCTTTGGCTGGCAAGAAAAACTGCGGGTGGCTCCCTGGTTGCCGCTGTACTACCCCTGGATGGCGGTGGCCTTGCCACCCATTGCGGCGGTGATTGCGGAATCCATCGAAGAATTTGCCCAAAAGAGCGACCTGATCCACAACGTGCGGATTGGCCGAGAGGGGCTGACCTACGCCAGTTGGCAGGTGGCGCAGCGACGGCGGATTCCCTTTATTTTGACCCCTGTCCATCATCCCCGCTGGGTGGGCTGGCGCTACCGAGAATACATTCAGCTTTACCAACGGGCCGATACGGTGATTGCCCTCACCCAGGCCGAAGCCAAGATTCTTCACGGCTTGGGGGTTCAGGAAAACCGAATTCACGTTACCGGACATGGCCCTGTGCTGGCTCCCCAGGCCGATCCTCAGAGCTTTCGGCACACCCACGACATCACCGGGCCGATGGTGTTGTTTTTGGGGCAGCACTATCCCTATAAGGGGTTTCGGCAAGTGTTGGAGGCGACCAAAACAGTGTGGTCGCAGCGGCCAGAGGCCCAGTTTGTGTTTATTGGCCCAGCGGTGAAGGATTCGGAGCGGGCCTTTGCGGAGATGGCCGATCCGCGCATTCGTCGGCTGGGATCGGTGGATTTGCAGACGAAAACCAACGCCCTGGCGGCCTGCGATGTGCTCTGTGTGCCCTCCACCCAGGAAAGTTTTGGCGGGGTGTATACGGAGGCCTGGAGCTTTGGTAAACCCGTGATTGGCTGCAACATTCCCGCCGTGGCCGAGGTGGTGAGTGATGGGAAGGATGGCTATCTAGTGGAGCAATCGTCTCCCGAAATTGCGGATTGCATTCTGGATTTGCTGAGCTATCCTGACACCGCCGCCCAGATGGGGCAGGCGGGCTATCAAAAGGTACAAGACCGCTACAGTTGGCCCACCTTGGCGGCAAAGACAGAGGCGATTTACCAGAAGCTACTGAGCATATAGTCAGGATAGGGCGGCTTACCCCTTAGCTGTCACTAGATTCCGCTGTATCGTCCTTTGCCTTAGCCGAAGTCGATTTGCGGGTGGTGGATTTTTTCGTCGTTGAGGTTTTGGTTGTCGTCGCCTTGGTGGTGCGTTTGGCGCCCGAAGACTTACTCGCCGCTGCCGTTTTGGTGGTTCTCGCGGTTGTCCCGGTCTTGGTGCTCTTTTTCGTAGTGCCAGATTTTGTCGTGCTGGACTTGCTGGTACCGGATTTAGCGGTACTGTCTTTCTTGGCTTTGCCGCCCTTGGTGGTGGCCTTGGCGGCAATCCATTCCAGGGCTTGCTCCACGGTGATGCTGTCTAGCTCCACGCCTTCGGGGACGGAGGCATTGACTTTGCCGTGCTTCACGTAGTGGCCGTAGGGGCCGTTGAACACAGCGATCATTTCGCCATCGTCGGGGTGGTTGCCCAGTTCCTTCAGGGGGGTGGCCTTGCCGCGTCCGCGTCCGGTTTTGGGTTGGGCCAGCAGTTCTAGTGCCCGTTCTAGGGTGATGGTCAGCACGTCGTCGTCGCCCTTGATGGAGCGATAGTCCTTGCCATCCTTGCCCTGGTCGTGGACGACGTAGGGGCCAAAGCGGCCCTGGCTGGCTTTGATGGGTTTACCCGTTTCGGGGTGTTCGCCCAGGAGTCGCGGCAGACGCAACAGACCTACTGCCGATTCCAGGGTAATGTCTTCGGCCTTCATGCCCTTGGGAAGGGAGGCGCGTTTGGGGTTGGGGTTGTCGTCGGTGGCCTCGCCAAGCTGCACGTAGGGGCCGTAGGGGCCAATACGCAGGAAGATCGGTTCGCCCGTATCGGGATGGAGGCCGACTTTGTCTGGCCCTTCCACCTTTTGTTTGATGATGCGCTCGATCTGCTCCTCGTCTAGGTCGGCGGGGGGCACATCGGCGGGGATGGAGGCCCGCACGGACTCTTCGCCATCGCCAATTTCGATGTAGGGGCCGTAGCGACCGATGCGTACCTTGGCTTCTAGGTCATTCAGGACGACGGTGCGGGCTTCGGTGGCGTCAATCTGGGTTTCGCGGGTGTGAACTTGGGTTTCCAGTCCCTTATCTCCAGCGTAAAACTCCTTCAGGTAGGGCAACCAGTCCACTTCTCCGGTGGAGATGTCGTCGAGGGTTTGCTCCATCCGGGCCGTAAAGTGAACGTCCACCAAATCGGGGAAGTTTTGCTCTAGCAGGGCGGTGACGGCAAAGGCGGTGAAGGTGGGAATCAAGCTGTTGTTGACCAGGCGCACATAGCCCCGGTCGATGATGGTGCCGATGACGGTGGCGTAGGTACTGGGGCGACCGATGCCCTCGCTCTCCAGGACTTTGACTAGGGTGGCTTCGGTGTAGCGGGCGGGGGGCTGGGTTTCGTGGCCAATGGCATCCAAGTCAGTGCAGTTGAGGGCATCCCCGGTTTTGAGGTTGGGCAGCAGCACCTCTTGGCCCTCGATGGCAGCATCGGGATCATCGGAACCTTCCACATAGGCGCGGAAGAAACCGGGGAAGTCGATGCGCTTGCCCGTGGCCCGGAAGATGGCGTCTTCCACTTCAATCGAAGCGGTGATGTTGGTCTGGCGAGCTTCGGCCATCTGGCTGGCGACGGTGCGCTTCCAGATTAGGTCGTACAGCGACAGTTCCCGCCCGCTGAGGCCAGTTTCGGCGGGGGTTCTGAAGGTGCTGCCAGCGGGGCGAATGGCTTCGTGGGCCTCCTGGGCACCCTTGGATTTGGTGGCGTACTGGCGCGGTTTGGGGCTGAGGTATTCTTTGCCGTACTTGGTTTCCACGCAGGAACGGGCCGCTTCGATGGCCTGCTGAGACAGGTGCACCGAGTCGGTACGCATGTAGGTGATATAGCCCTGCTCATAGAGGTTCTGGGCGACGCGCATGGTGTCGCGGGCCGAGAGACGCAGCTTGCGGTTGGCCTCCTGTTGCAGGGTAGAGGTGGTGAAGGGGGGCGAGGGTTTGCGGGTGTTGGGCCGTTCTTCCAGGTTGCTGACCGTCCACACCCCTGCCAATAGACGGGCTTGCAGGTCGCGGGCTTGGGCTTCATCGAGTAGGACAACTTCTCGGCCAGCGATAATCTGCCCGGTGGATTCGTCAAAGTCGCTGCCGTTGGCAAGGCGCGTCCCCGCTAGGGAATAGAGCTTGGCCTCAAAGGCGCTTTTATCCGCCCGCAGGCTGGCTTTCAAATCCCAGTAGGATCCTTTGCGGAAGGCGCGGCGCTGTTGTTCGCGGTTCACCACCACCTTCACCGCCACGGATTGCACCCGTCCAGCGGAGAGCCCCCCAGCGATTTTCTTCCACAGCAGGGGCGACAGGGTGTAACCCACCAGGCGATCCAGAATGCGGCGGGTTTCCTGGGCGTGGACAAGCTGATCGTCGATGGTGCGGCAGTTTTCCAGGGCGGATTGGATCGCCTCCTGGGTAATTTCGTGGAACACCATGCGCTTGGTGGGCACCTTGGGGTTCAACACCTGGAGCAGGTGCCAGCTAATGCTTTCCCCTTCGCGGTCTTCGTCCGTGGCCAATACCAGTTCATCCGCCTCTTTGAGGGCATCCTTCAGGGTTTTGACCACCTTCTTTTTGTCGCTGGGGATGATGTACAGCGGCGCAAAGTTATCGTCGGGGTTGACCCCTAACTGCGCCCACTTTTCTCCCTTCACCTCCGGCGGAATTTCGCTGGCCGACCGGGGCAAATCGCGCACATGGCCCATGGAAGCCTCCACCCGATAGCCACGCGGCAGGTAGTTGCGGATGGTTTTGGCCTTGGTGGGCGACTCGACGATAACAAGGGTTGACATAGGGCTGATGGCGCGTGGATGGCAGTCGGATGGATAGCGGGGGGTGGACGTGAAGGCCGAGGGCAGGACGGACGTGAAGGCCGTTGATGTTGGCGTGAACTCTGGTCAATGATGAATCGAAATTCACAGGAACGGATATTCCAGCCTCAGACCCAGGTGTTAAACACTTTAATGCACAGTTCAAGGGGTGCTTGGCTCACATTCCCAAAAAACTTAATGATTCCTTGGGAGGCTGTGTTCACCTTAGCCCATCTGACATTTATATAGATAAATAGACTAGATTGGCGACTAACGTCTAGGGTTAGCAAAATCCTGGGTTCCCTGCCCAGAGGGGCGGGATCGCGATAATATGCCAGTTGTAGGTTTGTAAACGTGTCATCAACAAGGGGAAGCGCGCATGGATTTCGCGAGCCTGGCGGCCCAGCTTAATGCTGGCACCATCTGGCCAGAGGGTATTGTAGTCGCCACCATTCTGGTCATCCTGGTTGGAGATTTAATTCAGGGGCGTTCCTCGGCGTCTTGGACTCCCTATGCGGCCATCGTGGGTGGCCTGGGCAGCATTGCGGCCCTAGTGTATCAGTGGGGTGCGGCGAATCCTATCGGCTTCCTGGGCGGATTCAACGCCGATGATCTGAGCGTCATTTTCCGGGGCATCATCGTCCTTTCAGCGGTGTTTACGGTGCCCATGGCCATCCGCTATGTGGAACAATCCGGCACCTCATTGGCGGAATTTTTGGTCATCCTGCTCACCGCCACCCTGGGGGGGATGTTCCTCTCCGGCGCGAACGAACTGGTGATGATTTTCGTGTCGCTAGAAACCCTCAGTATCGCCTCTTACCTGCTGACGGGTTACATGAAGCGCGATCCCCGATCCAACGAAGCGGCCTTAAAATACCTGCTGATTGGGGCAGCGAGTTCCGCGATTTTCCTCTACGGATCCTCCCTGCTCTACGGCCTTTCTGGCGGCGAAACCCGCCTATCGGAAATTGCCAACACCATCGTCAGCACCGATGGCGAAGCCCCCATTGGCCTGATTGTGGCCCTAGTGTTTGTGATCGCCGGGATTGCCTTCAAAATCGCCGCTGTGCCCTTCCACCAGTGGACGCCGGACGTGTACGAAGGCTCCCCCACTCCCGTCGTGGCCTTCCTCTCCGTCGGTTCCAAAACCGCTGGCTTTGCCCTCGCCATTCGCCTGCTGATTGAAGCCTTCCCCCTCGTCTCCGAGCAGTGGCGCTTTGTGTTCACCGCCCTGGCCATCCTCAGTATGGTGCTGGGTAACGTGGTGGCCCTGGCCCAAACCAGCATGAAGCGTCTGTTGGCCTACTCCTCCATCGGCCAAGCCGGATACCTGATGATTGCCCTCGTCGTCGGCACCGATGCGGGCTACGCCAGCCTGATCTACTACCTGCTGGTGTACCTGTTCATGAACCTGGGCGGCTTCACCTGCGTGATTCTGTTCGCCCTGCGCACCGGAAGCGACCAAATCAGCGACTACAGCGGCCTCTACCAAAAAGATCCCCTGCTCACCCTGGCCCTGAGTGTCTGCCTGCTCTCCCTCGGCGGCATTCCGCCCATGGCGGGATTCTTCGGCAAAATCTACATCTTCTGGGCCGGTTGGCAGGCCGGAGCCTACGGCCTGGTGCTGGTGGGTCTGGTGACGAGCGTGATTTCCATCTACTACTACATCCGCGTCATCAAGATGATGGTGGTGAAGGAACCCCAGGAAATGTCCGACGTGGTGAAAAGCTACCCCGCCGTGCGCTGGGATTTGCCCGGTCTGCGGCCCATGCAAATTAGCCTGATTTTGGCCCTAGTCGCCACCTCCCTCGCCGGGATTTTGTCGAACCCCCTATTCACCTTGGCCAACAATGCCGTGGTACAAACGCCCATGCTGCAAACCCCCGTGGCGACGACTAGCCTGGTCAACACCGTGGCCATGGGAGAGAGCCTGAACTAACGCGGCTAACCCCTGAATCCTGAATATCGACGACAGACCCAAATTCCGTTCCTTGGATTTGGGTCTGTTTTTTCAGGCATTTCACCGACTGCTCTAGATAGAGGTTTTCACGTGAGGCGGCTCTTGTGGCCCAACGCTTGGCCCAACGCTGGGATCCAGTCCTCTGCCTCCGCCTAATGAGCTAAACGCTGTCGTTCAGCAGTGACCTGCTTTGAGCATGATGATGATGTGCTCGATGCGTTCGTATTCGTCGAGTTCGGCCTGTTCTAGGGGCGTGAGATCGCCGGAACGGGCACGATCAACCAAGCTGCGTAGACGGTCTTGCATCGCTGGGGTGGGTCGAAAGTCCATGGTTTGCTGGGGGGTGGGGCCGCTGGCGATGAAGTTGAGGATGTCGCGGTAGATGTGGGCCGGAAGGACGGCGGGTTGAGTGCTTTGGGTGAGCAGGCTGGGTAACTGCTGGGGTAGCCACTCTGTGATGGGTTGGCCTAGCTCGGCGAAGCGGTCGATCAACTCGTCCGGGATGTCGAGGGTGATTTTTGCCATGGCAATGCCAGAGAGGGGGTGCTTTTATTATCGCAATGGGGGGAAGGTTGCTGACGTTTGCTTCTATCGTTCTTATCTCACGTTTGCGGTTACGCCCAAAGCGAATTAGGCTGAGTCTTTTTCAAGGCATCCGTAGGCTATCCTAGAGCTAAATGCCAACCTGAGGTGGCCTCTGTGACCCAGACCTCCCTATCCAAGTCGCTCTACGATCAAGATTTTGCTCTGTGGCTGGAACAGGTGGCGAATCAGCTTCGGCTTGGGGATTTCAGCCACCTTGATATTGACAACTTGGTGGAGGAACTGGACGCATTGGGACGCTCACAGAAGCGCGAGATTAAGAGTCGGCTGGTGGTGCTGTTGGCCCATTTACTCAAACGCCTCTATATCGACAGCGCCTATGATAATCGAGGTTGGGAAGTCACCATTCGAGAACAGCGACGAGAACTGCGGTTATTGCTAGAGCAATCCCCCAGCCTAGGGAGCTATGCCGTTGATGTTCTGGAGGATGCCTATACCATCGCCCTTTCTGAAGTGCGGGAGGACTATGCTAAGGTGTCTTTCCCCGACCATTGGCCCCTCAGCACGGCCTTGGACGATCTGCTAACCTGCCCCTTTTGGCAATAGCGCCTGACCTTCAAGTTCAACTTTTTGGGCGAGTTCCTGCTCGATGGCGGCTAAAAGTTCCGCCTGCCCCCAGTTCTGATACAGCTCGGCGGCAATGGCGCAGGCTCCGGCTCCTACCCCTTCTTTGACAAAGCCTTGCTCGTAGGCGCGCAGGGCGGCAAAGCGGGAGTTGGCAAAGGATAAATCCGTCGCCAACAGACAGGCGTTGATGGACTGGGCCAAGCCGACGGTATCCCCGGTGGGATCGGCAGCGACCCAGCGGGTGGTGCCAACGACGATGTTTTCGGGATGCCAGGGCAAGTTATCAACCTGGGCCAAGACCGCCATCAGGGCATAGACCGCCAACATTTGGGTGCCTCCCGCCAGCAGCACGGGTTGAGTGCGGCTGGCAGCGAGGGCCATTCCGGCTACAACGGGCTGCATCGGATCGCCAAGGGCGGCGACGACCTCTAACGGGTGAGGTGATGTTCCATCCCAGAGCTGACGGGCTTGGGTCAGTCCTTGTTGGACAATCTCCCGTTTTTGGTCGTGGTTGCAGACGGGGTGGCTGCTGTTGACCCGATCCATGGCGTCGAGGCCAAGACCCTGAAGCAGGGCGAGGGCGGTGGTGGTGCCGCCGACGACGCATTCCGCCAGCAGCAGGTAGTCCGTAGTGGGATTTGCCGCGAGGGTTTCGCCCCAGCGCAAACCTTCCTGAAATAGGTGCTTTACGGTATCGAGGGGCAGGGCTTGGCCTGTGGTAAGACACTGGGCGGGTTGTCCACCCAAATCGATATGGGCGACGGTGGGCGATTGGGGCAGTCCCGCATTCAACACCGTGAGGGGAATCGCTTGGCCTGCCATCACCGCCCGCGAAATCAAAGCCGGAGACGCGCCTGCCTGGAGGGGCGGCAGGGGAAAGGTGGGCTGCGGTTGAGGGCCGTTCACCATCCATTCGGCATCGGCAAGGGCGGTGGTGCGGCGATCTGCCGGGGTGGCCCCAGCGGCGGAAATGCCGGGAATTAGGCCCGTTTCGGTGAAGCCCAGCACCAGGGCCAGGGCCGGACGTTGCCCCCGCACCTGCTGAAGCCACGGGGTGGCCCGCTGGGGGTCGCTGTGGATGATGATCATTCGGTGTTGCCTATTGCGTCGATCAGTGGCCAAGTCTCTATCCACCCTCAGTTCAGCCCCCTTTCCCAGGAGGTCACTGCGGATACCCCTCTCCCACGGGAGATCCATTATCCCCCAGTGGGGGGGAACCGAAGTGGCAAGATCCTCCCAGCATTGGGGGATTGATGCGGTGGGTCAAGAGCATGGTGAGTCAGAGCAGATGTGATTTTGTGATAATTTTTCTTTCAAAAAGTGGGTATTCCTTTCCGGTAGTGCATTAATGCACGGGACGGAGGAAAATCAGGCTATACCACCGCGAT
>JBBAWV010000105.1:0-16612 GCA_040396995.1 Nodosilinea sp.
GTTCAAAATACACACGTACTGCTATGTCGCCGACTAGTTTTGTCAGTCAACCAGGCTATGTTCTAGTTATAGCCCACCTGACAGCGCCCAATCGTATCAGCTTAGGGTCTTCTACCACCGGACGATGACACCCCTTCCCAAGGCGACTCGTCGCTACTCCGCAGGCGGCAGCACGAACTGTGGGAATAGCTCGGCGGTGCAGCCCGTATCGGGGGCGCGATCAGGATCGTTCACAAAGGCGACCCCGATGTCTTTAGCACACTGGGAGTAGATGAGCGCCCCGTGGCCGGTGCTGGAAAACTCCACAAAGGTACCGTTGCGGAGGCCCTCCATGACCATGAGGCCCATCTCGCTATTGGTTTGCACGTCATAGCGACCTTGGAGTACCAGGGTGGGAATCGTACTATTCACAGGTCGATGTTCGCTGGCGGGGGCGGCTTCCACCGGCCAGAGGGAGCAGAGATCGTAGGCCTGCTGGGCCGCCAACAAACGACCCTGCCCCAGTTGGGGGATGAGCATGGCGTCGTAGAGGGCCTGGGTTTGGGCGGGGTCGCTAAAGGACACCATTTCGCGGCAGTCTACGCTGCGGAACATGCCTGTGGTGATGTCTCGGTCGATGGGCAAGACGGAATCGGTGAGGGCAGACACCACATCGTACACATGGCGCACCTCCACCTCGGACATGGCGGTAACGGCGGCGGTGAGGGTGGCGGCGGTGTCGCCCTCAAATTCTTCCGCCACAAAGGCGAGTAGGGTTTCCCGGTTGCGGGGGGTATCTAAGTAACCAACCCCATATAAGTTGGCCAGCAGCAGGGTTTTCTCGTCTTCAGGCAGGGTGTCGGCCACGGCCTGCACCTGTTGCACCCATCGGCTGGCGGGGCGGCTGGTTTCGGCGGCGGTGGCCTGGGCGCGCAGAATATTCTCGGCCTTGGCCTCAAAATCGCGGGCTTGCAGACGATAGAACTCTGGCGATGGCTCTAGGGTGGGCGGAGTGGGTTGGTTAGCAAACAGCGCTCCGGTCATCACCCCAGCCATTGTGGTGGTGATGCCCTGCTCCAGTTCATGGACAACCAGCGGCAGGTAGGGAGCAATCTGGCGAGGTCGCCCGTTCATCGACTGGATCAGGTCGGCAAAATCCGCTGAGGTGATGCGGTCGATGGGGGTGGGTTTCCCCTCGGGGGTGATGGGTGCGGCCAGGGGAATCGGGGCTTGATCCAGCTTGTCCAGCAGGGCTTGGGTGCGCTCCGTCAGGTTGGGGTAGGCGGCGGCACAGGCGGCATCGGCTTCACAGTCTTCGACCAGGTTGAGGAAGCTGATCTCAAAATCTCGGATGATCAGCTCATACTTGTTGGCCTGGAGGGGCACCGTTGAGTCGAGCACCGCGCTGCGCACCCGGTCGGGGTGGTTGGCCATAATGCGCTGGGCCAGGTAGGTGCCGTAGGAAATGCCGTAGAGGTTGATCGGGCCGTAGCCCAGGGCGGCGGTCAGGTTCACTACATCCTGGGCGCTGTTGGGAGAGTTGTAGTTGCTCAGGTCGTTGCCGTGGTTTTCGAGCACCCGCGCACAGAGGTCGTAGAAGGCATATTGCTGAATGGCGTCGTCGTTGGCATTGGGAAAGCGCGATCGCATCTGCGTGAGCAAGGGCTCCAGCGTACCTGCGTAGGGACTGTCAGGCTCCATCAACACGCCAAAGGCGAGCAGCGCCACCGGAGTACAGCCCAACCGATTGGAAAATTGCGTGCCCCGCTGATCCAACACGATGATGTCGCGGGTTTGGCGCAGAGATTCATAGATGATGGCACGGGTCTCTAGGGATCCGGCCTCTAGGGTACTGCCCCCTGGCCCGCCGCGCAGATCCATAATCGGGTCTGGCGCAGGGGAGAGGCTGTGACTGTGCAGCACGGCGTAGGTCAGTTCAATCTGGCGACCGTTGGGCTCGGCGTAGTTTTCCGGCACGGTGAACACGCCACAGGTGATGGTTTCGCCCTCAATTTCGTTGGGGGGCAGCACCGTGGGGCAGGGGATGACGGTGAGCGGGTTACGGGGAGCCTGGGCCTGGGCGGGAATTTGGGCGGCGAGGGCAGCGGCCAGGGCGAGGAGGGGGAGGGAAAGGGTGCGGTACATGGGTTTCATGGGAGTAGGGAGTAGGGGGAGAGTTTTGAACTTTGAATTTTGAACTTTGAATTTTTGGCAGTGGGGAAGGGTGCGCTCAGAGGCCATCGTCGGAACGCACCCTCCATGGCGGACTCAAGCTAAGGCTTTGCGATTCCATGAGGGTGGCACGATGTTGCCGCGCCGCACCGCCATGATCAGCATGACCACTGTGAACGTGATAGCCACCAGGATGCAGATCAGCGAACCCTCCATGCCAGCGTTGCCGCCGGTGAGCAATTCCGGGCCTGCGAAGGTGGCCTTGAACAGCCCCTGCGCGGGCACACCAGACACGTTGATGGCGTAAATCTTGCCCATCGTGTAGTTCCAGGCGGCGTGAAGGCCAATGCACATCCACAGGCGGCGGGTGAACAAAAAGGGCGCGGTGAGCATTGGGCCGAGCACAAAGACGATGGACGCGACGCCTGCGAGGGATTCACCGCCGTTCCCCATGTGCACGCCACCGAACACCAGGGACGAGAGAGCCAGCGCTACCCAACTGCCAAACATTCCCTCAAGAATGCGAAACACCACGCCACGAAACGCCAGCTCCTCGTAGACGGGTAACGACAGCGCAATCCCTGTCGGCAGCAGGTTTTGCCAACTGTCGAGTCCCTCGATGCGGTAGACGCCGAAGGCCATCGCGATCAAAACGCAGACGGTCATCAGGCCGAAGCCAAGCAACAGACCGAAGCCGAGTTCGCGACCCATGCGGGGTAGGGCCAGTTCTGTGGCCGGTCGGCGTTCCACGAAATACGCGAAGGTCAAATACACGAGCAGCAGGTTCGCGACGGTCGATGCACCATTAACGAGGGATGTCACCAGTCCTTTGTCAGCATTCGCTACCGCCGTGTAATAGAGACCTGCTGCATTCACGTAGTACAGGGCGTAGTAGAGCGCCAGTATGCTGACAAACGGGTTGCGCAGGATGCGCAGTAACAGGCGGATTCTTGACTCGGTGCGTGAATCCATTTTTGAATCGGCTTGGGTGTCCATGGATGTTCTCCAGTTAGGAACGTTGACGGGTTCAAGTCACTGGTAGACAATAAGGCTTTGGTTTGGGTGGGGATATTGGGGACTCCGGAAAAATCATGGCTAGTGGGTCATTGGCTATGAACGTAGCCATTTCCTACCCTCATCCCCCACCCCCTTCTCCCAGCAGGAGAAGGGGAGTCGAATTGAAGTCCCTCTCCCAGCGGGAGAGGGATTTAGGGTGAGGGCGAATAGCTACATTCAAGGCAAACAACCCACCAGAGCATCAGCTACTGCTGCTACTGGTGCTGCTGGGCTGGGGCAGCTTGGGGATCAGCCAGGAGAGGAATTGATCCTGCGATCGCGTCTGAATCAAAAACTTACCCGGCCCCGTGAGGTCGGCCACGAACCCCTCGCCGCTAAACAGGAAGGTCTTCATGCCGCCAATGGAGCGGGTTTTAAAGGGCATCGATTCGGGCAGGGCCACTAGGTGTCCGGTGTCGATGGTGAAGGACTGGCCCGCCGCCAGGGTAATTTCGTGAATCGCCCCGTAGGAGGACACCACCATTTGCCCCGTGCCCTCGGCCCGCAGCATAAACAACCCCCCACCCGTACCAAAGAAGGACTTTGAGCCGCCCCACTTGGAGTCAATCTCAACCCCCATGGCGGAGGCCACGTAGGCTCCCGACTGCACCAGCATTGGCTCGGTGATGTCGAGAATGGTCAGGTCGCCGGGAAGGGAGGGAGCCACCAGCACATCGCCCCCCTGGCCCGGAGCGGTGTAGATATTTTGGAAGAAGCTTTCGCCACCGAGGAGCGACCGCTTCAGCGATTGCATAAAGCCCCCGGTAGCTTTGGTCTCTAGGGTGACCCCACCCGACATGCCCACCATCGAGGCAGCCTCTACCCGCACCTGCTCTCCCCCGGCTAGGCGGATGCGCCCCAGGGTGTAGGCGTGCTGGTACATCAATTCAATTTGCATGGTCAATACTCCGGATGAATGGTTAACGAATCAACGGCGATCACGAACGTTCTGTGGATAGAAAGATGGGCTCAGGAATGAGCAGGACGGGGCAGCGGGGCGGTCGCCTGCTCCGGAACTTGCTTGGTCTGCAACCACAGCACAGTGCCCACAACAATTTCAATGGGAATGTGGAGGAAGGCGATTGCAATCACAGCCGCGTTCGTTTGTTCACCCAGCAGCGGTGCGGCGAATAGCACAAAATCCCACAGCCAGTGGAAGAGAATCAACGGCACAATGTTGTTGAGTTTGAGCATCAGCGGCGCTAAGAGAAAGCCAAACAAAAAGGTCATGATTAGCTGCATCGGGACATTCAGTAAAGCCATGCCCCCGAACACATTCACGGCATGGAGTAGCGAAAAGGCGATCGCACTGACGAACATGGCCCAACGGACTCGTCTAGTGGTCAAAAATCCGTGTAATACAATGCCGCGATACATCGTTTCTTCCCCGATTCCAACTAACAGGGTGGTGAAGCCCGCCAGACCAAACAACTTCCACTGGGCACCACTGAGGGAAGTTTGGCCGAATCCCGATAAACAGATCACCCACATCGCAATTAATAAGATAATCGAGGGCAAAAACCACAGCAGTTGTTTACGATTCAGAGAACGAAAACCGATCTCCTGCCAGCTAAAAAAGCGAGTTACCCAAAACACCGTCAGCAGGTTCAATCCCAGCAACACGATCCAAAACACCGTCATCATTTCCGGTGCGCCATAGGTGATGCCCCGGAAGGTCTTCATGTAAAACATGGCAATACCCATGATTGCCGTGTAGCTGAATGCCGCTAAGACCGCAATTTTAGGTTTCGAGAGGGATGCAGGCTCATTCATAATTTCAATTCCTTTACTATGTGATCGTTACAACTTGATCGTTACAAGGGGTCTACTCCGCAGGCGGCAGCACAAACTCTGGGAACAGGTCGGCGGTGCAGCTTGTATCGGGGGTGCGCTCCGGGTTGTTCACAAAGGCGACGCCAATATCCTTAGCGCACTGGGAGAACCCGATCGCCCCGTGACCTGTACTTGAAAATTCCACATAGGTGCCGTTGTGCAGTCCCTCCATCACCTGCACGGCCAATTCGCTATTGGTCTGGGTGTCGTAGCGGCCTTGCAGCACCAGGGTGGGGATGCGGCTGGTGGTCGGGGTGCGTTCGCTGGCGGGGGCGGGTTCCACGGGCCAGAAGGAGCAGACATCGTGCTGTTCATGGGCACTTTTCAGCGCACTGACCCCCAGTTGGGGTATCAACATCTGGCTGTAGACGGTCTGGGCGAGATCTATATCGGGGCGCTCTTCGCGGCAGTGGAAGGTACGCAGCATCCCCCAGGTCACTGGGTTATCAACGCCGGGTAAAGAGGAGTCGGTGAGGGCAGCGACCACGTCGTACACATGGCGGACTTCAATGTCGGACATGGCATTGAGGGCAGCGGTGAGGCGGTTGGCGGTGTCACCCTCAAATTCTTCGGCCACAAAGGTGAGCAGGGTCTCCCGGTTGCGTGGGGTCTCCAGGTAGCCGACCCCAAAGAAATTAGCCAGCAGCAAGGCTTTCTCCGCTTCGGGCAGAGTATCGGCCACAGCTTGCACCTGCTGTACCCACCGGCTGGCAGGGCGACTGGTTTCGGCGGCGGCGGCACGGGCTCGCAACAGGTCTTCGGCCTTCACTTCAAAGTCGCTGGCTTGCAGGCGATAGCTCTCCGGTGAGGCTTCCAGTGGGGGGGGCGCGGGTTCGCTGGCCGCCAACGTTCCGGTAACGACCCCGACAAAGGTGGTGGTTTGGCCCCGCTCTAGCTCATGGACAATCAGCGGCAGATAGGGGGCAACCTGGCTAGGGTGCCCGTTCATGGTGTCGATCAGGTTGGCAAACTCTGCCGGGGTGACGCGATCGAGGTTGGTGGGTTGGGTAATGGGTTCGGCCAGGGGAATCGGCGCTTCATCCAGTTTGGCCAGCAGAGCCTGGGTGCGCTCGGTCAGGTTAGGGTAGGCGGCGGCGCAGGCGGCATCGGCTTCGCAGTCGGCCACCAAGTTAAGGAAGCTGACCTCCCGAGAGCGGACGTTTAAGCTAACCATGTTGACCTGCATCGGCACGGTGGAGTCGAGCACCACGCTGCGGATGTGCTCAGGGTGGTTAGTCATAATCCGCTGAGCCAGATAGGTGCCGTAGGAAATGCCGTAGAGATTGACCTCGTCGTAGCCCAGGGCGGCGGTCAAGTTCACCACATCCTGGGCGTTGTTGGGGGTGTTGTAGTGGCTCAAATCGTTGCCGTGGTTTTCCAGCACGCGGGCGCACAGATCTTGCCAGGCATAGGTTTTCACCGTACCGTCGTCGGCATTGGGAAAGCGGGCGCGCATCTGCTCTAGCAGGGGTTCAAGCCCCCCCGCATAGGGGCTGGCGGGGTTAAGCAATACGCTAAAGAGAAGCAGGCCCACCGGAGCACAGCCCAACCGATTGGAGAACTGCGCCCCCCGTTGATCCAGCACAATGACATCGCGGGTTTGGCGCAGGGTTTCAAATTTTTTCGCCCGTCCTTCCAGCGCCTTCGCTTCGATCAGGCTGCCCCCTGGCCCGCCGCGCAGATCCATAATTGGGTCGGGGGCGGGGGCAAGGCTGCGACTGTGCAGGACGGCGTAGGTGAGGTCAATCTGGCGGCCATCGGGGTCGGCGTAGTTTTCCGGCACGGTGAGAAGGCCGCAGGTGATAGTTTCCCCTTCGACCTCGTTGGGGGGTAGCACCGTGGGGCAGGGGATGACGGTGAGCGGGTAGCGGGAGGTTTGGGCCTGGGCAGGAATTTGGGCCGCAAGGGCAGCGGCCAAGGCAAGGAGGGGGAGGGTGATGGGGGCGTGGATGGGTTTCATGGAAGTCGGGAGTCGGGAGTCGGGAGTCAGGATCGTTTTGAACTTTGAACTTTGAATTTTTGGCAGGTGGGGTGGTTTACTGTGCGGCAGGAACAGCGTGGTGGAGGTTGGTAAAGGTGGCCAGGGTCTTCTCCAAATCGGGGGATTGACGAGCGTGGGTGGCTTGCTCGATGGCATAGCCCACGGCCAGCAAATCGGGTTCGCTGAGGGCTTTGCCGATCAGGGTGACGCCCAGGGGTTCGCCCGTCTCGACAAAGCCGATGGGAACAGTCATCGCCGGATAGCCAGCTGGGGCGTAGGCTTGGGTGTTGGCGATCAGCACATCAATGCCCGCATCAGCAAAGACTTTATCGAGGCCAGATCGGGCGGTGGTTTGGTGGGTTTCGCGCAGGGTGGTGTAGGCGGCAGAGGGGCTGTCGCTGCGCTGGGCGGCTTCCAGGTGGCGCTGACCGTAGGGGATGCGGTTGGCGGGGTCGGCATTATTAAACGACACCACATCGATCAGGGCGGCAACGGGCGGGTTGGGCAGGGTGGGCAAAAAGGCATTCAGGGACGCTTTGAAGCCGGGGGGCAGAGCGGCGTTGGCATCCGGTGCTTCGGGTACGGTGGCGGCATTCAGTTCAACGACGGGAATGCCCTGCTGGGTGAGGGCGGCCATGGCGGCGTTGGCGGATTGACTGGCCCTTTTGTATTGGCGCAGGAGGAGCGGTAAGGCCGCCTGAACGTCCGGGGGCATGTCTGCGGGTGGGTTGGCGATGGCGGCTTCAATTTCGACGAGCGCTGCCTCCGGAATCACCACCACGCCGACCCGCCGTTGCTTGGCCTGATCGACATCCAGAAACCGGGTAAAGTCTTCGCTTTGTAGCCTCGCCACCGCTGGATCAGGGTTTTCTTCGGATCCTTCGTCGGTGTGGGTGAGGGCACCGAGCAGCGTCGCCACATCGGTCACGGTGCGGCCCATCGGCCCCGGCACATCCATCCAGTCCACCAGGGGAATCACGTAGTCGCCGCTGACCAGGCCGTGGGTAGGTTTCATCCCCACAATGTCGTTGGTGGCGGCGGGGCTGAGGATGGAACCCTGGGTTTCGCTGCCAACGCTGACGGCGGTGAGGCTCGCCGCCACCGATACGGCAGAACCAGAGCTAGAGCCCAGCGGGTCAAAGGGGCCGTAGGGGTGACGAGTTTGCCCACCTAAAGCGCTAAAGCCACTGGGCATGGCGGGATCGACATAGTTCGCCCATTCCGACAGGTTGGCCTTACCGAGAATCACGGCTCCTGAGTTCCGCAGGTTTTTCACCAGTTGGGCATCGCGATCGCCCCGCCAATCCTTTAGCACGTAGGCCCCGGCAGTGGTATGCATCTGGTCACCCGTGGTGATGTTGTCTTTCAGCAACACCGGAATGCCGTGCATTGGCCCCCACAGGTTGCCCTCGGCCCGTTCGGCATCCAGGTTGCGGGCAATTTCCAGGGCGTCGGGGTTCAGCTCCATCACCGAGTTGAGCTGGTTGACGTCGTAGCGCTGGATGCGATCGAGGTAGTAGATCACCAGTTCTTCGGCAGTGACCATCCCCCGCGCCATGTATTGCTGAAGCTCAGGCACCGTGGCTTCTGGCAACCGCAGCCGATCGTTGAGGTAGCGCCGCCGCCCTGAGGGCCATGCCGCTAGCGCCTCGGTAAAGGGGCTGAAGTCGCGCAGGCGTTTGCTGGTGTAGTCGGGTTCTGAGAGAGGGAACATAGTGGGATAGGCGCGAGGGGAACCTTCGGGGGGCGGGGGAACAGCGACGGCATGGGTGGCGACGGTGAGGGCAAGGGCGACAGTGGCCAGGGCCAGCGGCAAGATGCGACGAAAGAGTTTCATAGGGGTCTAAATTCAAGAAAGAGCAAAGATGAGGATAAGGAGCCACCCTGGCCCTGCAAGCCCTTGAGCCTGAACAGTTTGTCGTGGTATGGAAACATTCCATCCAGGCTTGGGTACCCCTCTAGAACGCCGGTACAGAAACCCGGTTTCTTGCCCAGAAGTCTAGTCACGTCGCTAGAGCAGCGACGAAGAAACCGGGTTTTTAGCCATACTGAACCGATGCTCTAGCCGACCGCATTGCGGCTTCTGGATGAGAGAGAGTAGAGTAGGCCGTGCATCACTCCGGGAGAGGACTGGCTACTCGTACTCAAACCTGGGTTCGACGTCGGCCAGGCAGCTACTTTCGGGCGTCTGGGTGGGGTCGGCCAGGAAATCGAGGGCGATCGCCTCCACACAGGTCGCCGCTGGGGTGCCTGGGGGTGCCAACATCGAGCCGTGACCCACACCGGGGAAGGTGTAGATATGGACATTTTGGAAATTGCGGGCGACGGCCTCGCCGTAGAGTTGGGGCGTGACCGGGTCGTAGCCCCCATTGAGCACTAAGACGGGAATCTCGGTGTTGTCGTAGGTGTAGACCGGCTCTCGCTCAACCTGAAGCAATTCGCAGAAGCGCTGGACTGAGGCACTCTCACTCTCCCCTGTCGCGATCAGCTGCTCGTAGGGGGCGGGAAACACGGCAGAAGGATCCACCACCACAGAGTCGACCCGCGAACAGAGCACCGCGTGATACATGCCTGTGGCGTCAATATCTCCCCGCAGCCCCGCCGAGAGTGCGGGTACGGCCCAGCTAAAATCCCCCTCAGCCGCCTGGTAAATGTTCTGGGGCAGGGCTGAGGCATTACCACTGCTGGCCATATAGGGTTCAAAAAACAGCAAGAATTCGTCTCGGTCTAGCGTGGTTTCAAGGGTTTCCTCGGTGTCGGGGATTTTGAGCGTCAGCGGCACGGGGGTTTGCTCTAGACGATCCAGCAGGCCCAGAAAGACGGTTTCCAGGTTGGGGTAGGTCTGATTACACTGGGCATCGGCGAGGCAAGCGGTAAACAGGTTGCGCAGTGCCCCGCTCAAGGTATAGGTGGCGGCCAGGTTAAAGTCGATATTCGTCGTCACCACCCCGTCGATAATCGCACTGCGGAGCTGGGCGGTGTGTTCCTCCGCCTGCTCTAGCACGTACTGCCCCAGCAGCGTGCCGTAGGACACCCCGTAGTAATTAAACTGGTCGTAGCCCAGGGCTTCGGCCACCGCATAGATGTCGGCGGCATTTTCAATGGTGTTGAAGGCGTTGGGGTTAATGCCTTCGGCAAGGCTGCGATCTCGGCAGGCCACCATCCACTGGGTATCGGTCGGGGCGATCTCGCCGCGAGCCACCGCTATATTGTGCTCGGTTTTCTCGGGGCAGTTAAAGAAGGGGCGTGAATGCTGAGTGCCCCGCTGATCCACAAACAAAAGATCGCGCTCTTGCAGCAAGGCGGGCAACACGGGAAAGTTGGGTAACACGCCGCTCGCAAAGGTGTTAATGCTAGGGCTGCCGGGGCCACCATTTTCCATAAACAAGGGGTCGGGGGCAGGGTTCTCACCCAGGCTGCGGGTTCTGACCACCGCCACCTGAATGGTCGGCCCATCGGGTTGGCTGTGGCGCTCTGGCACGGTGACATAGCCACAGTCAGACATGGCGCTGAGCAGGGCGTTAAGGCCAAAGGTGGAGCAATCGGTAGATTCCCAAGCGGAGCTGGTGGGAGGAGTGGCGACCGCTGGCGTAGCCGTGGCGATGGTAACGCCCAGGGCAGCGAGTCCGATCAAACGATTGAAGAAGTGAGTCATGGTGGGGTTTCCTGAATGGGTAGAAAAAACGAGTCAGGCTAGAGCCTGGATCAGCGGGTCGAGATACCAGAGAATAACTCAGGCCTTAGGAACCCTCTGTTATTGCTGGCAACCGCTCATCAGGCAGCACAAACACTGGGCGAAACTGCTCTACACAGGCGGTATCTAGCGCGGCGTTGGGGTAGAGGAAGAAGGTGTGGGCGATGTCCTTGGCGCATTGGGAATAGCGGGTGCTGCCGTGTTCGGTAAGCGGGACGGTGACCATCCGGGCGTTAGACAGCCCTGTCATGGCGTACCCGCCCCACTCTGCGGCGGTGGCGTGATCAATGCCGCCATTCATCACCAGGGTGGGCAGATCGCTGACGGCGGCAGGGGGAATGGCGTAGGCGACTTCCGGCAGCCCAAGCAGACGGCAACGGGCCTGGTAGCTGGCCACCAGATCGAGCACGCGGATGAGCTGCGGGGCTTCATAGGCACGGTAGATCTCGAAGGCTTGCTCGGCGTTGAAGGTGGCGTTGCGGTCATTGCATTTCACGGCAAAATTGGTCAAATACTCGAAATAATTCAGGGGTTGTAGGGCCGTGTCATCGGTCAAGGCGCGCCAGATGCCACGCACCTCGGCGGCACTCATCACATTGGCAATCGCCACCAGTTCTTCGCCCACGGTGCCCCCCAGCTCTGCCGACAGTTCCACCAGTCCGGCCTGGGTTTGCCGGTCGGGATAGCCGACGTAGGTGTCGGTGACGATGCTGTTAAAACCGCCCCGCGTCTCCGGCCCCGCATCGATCAGGTAACGGTTGAGTACATTTAGATAGAGCTCTGGCAGCGACTCAGCCTCGTCAATGGCGGCAGCCAGCGCCTCGGTGCTCTGCCCCAGGTTGTCCAGCCGGTCGGCGATTGCCCGCAGGTCTGCTGCGACCGCCTCGGTCTCCAGGGTAATCGGGTCGAGCAGTCCCGGATCGGTATTGGAGGCCGGGGCCGGGATGATCTGACCACTGAGGATCGCCTGGGCGACTTCATAGGTGGCGGTCTCGCCCCGAGAGAGCTCATCCACCAGGCGGGGCAGGTAGGGCACTAACGCCACCTGATTGGGGCGAACGGCGGCGTAGAAAAGTTTGATCACATCCTCCAGGGCGACGGTGGTGGCCCCCGATTGGACAGGGGCAGCCTCTAGCTGGGCCAGCAGGTCAAGGGTGCGCTGGCGAATGCCGGGATAGGCTCGTCCACAGGTGGCATCGGCCTCACAGTCAGCAAATATCCGCAGAATGTTGTAGGGGACGACCAGGGCTTCCTCGGCGGCGGCCATATTGATGGGAAATATGCCATCGATCACGGCGCTCCGCAGGGGGGGCAGGTCTGCGGTGGGATGGTTGGTGTAGTAGTCCATAATCGCCAGGGCGACCTGGGTGCCGTAGGAAATGCCAAACAGGTTGTAGGACGGGTAGCCCAGGTGATCCATTAGGGCGATGGCATCCTGTACCGTATTCGGCGTGTTGTATTGGGATAGATCGCGCCCCTGGTTGGTCAGATACTCAATACAACGGCCTGTGCCGTTAGCCAGATCCAACTGCCGCACCTGCTCTAGCACCGCCTGGGGGTCGCTCTGGAGGGTGACGGTCGGATCTCCCAGCGCGGCAATCGCCGCCTCCTGGGCGGCCCGATCCGGCGTTCTCACCGCTTCGGGGCAGAGCAGGTCAGTGCTGTAGCGGTTGCCCCGCTGATCCCACACAATCACGTCACGGGTCTGGCGCAGGTAGGTGAAGTCAAAGCCCTGACTGCCTTGGGAGGCCAACACCGAACCACCGGGGCCACCGGCAAAAAAGATAATGGGGTCAGCAATGGGCGACTGATTTTTGGAGAGCTGCCGCATGTAGGTCAGGGTGATCTGGGGGCTAGCGGGGTCGTTCCAGTTTTCCGGCACCTGAATTTGCCCACAGATCACCGTTTCCCCCTCAATATCGCCGGGGGCCAGGGGCATGGGGCATTCGATCACGCCGCCGCTGATGGCCTGGGGGCGGCTCTGGGCTAGGGCTGGGGTGCCCAGCAGCGGGGTCAGCAGACAACTAATGGTCAGTAATAGGGAGGCTTTCATGGCAATTCGTGATTGACGGACTGGAATCTGACTTCGATAGAATGAGGGTTACGGTCTTAGGTGAGCGGAGCAATGTACCCATGAGCCCAGCCCTCTCGACGGAAACCCAGGTGTTGACCTTTGAGGACTATCTGCGCCATGACGACGGCACCGATAGCCGCTGCGAATTGGTGAATGGAGTGTTGGTGGAAATGCCTCCAGAATCGGAAGAGAACAACGACATTGCCCGCAAGCTGCTGTTTGAGTTGGCCAAGCACTTGCCCTTCTCGCTCCTGGCCTACAAAGACACCGAAATTGAAGTCACCGGACGACGCGCCACCGCACGAATTCCCGATTTGCTGGTGCATACGGAAGCCTCGAAAGCGGCCATCGCTGGGACGACCCGCGCCACCATTACCCGCGATATGCCACCCCCGGCCCTGGTGGTGGAGGTGGTCAGCCCTGGGCAGGCCAATCGGGAACGGGACTACCGCTACAAGCACACCGAATATGCGGCACGCGGCATTGCGGAATACTGGATTGTCGATCCCGAAACGAACCAGGTGACGCTCTGTCTTTGGGTAGATGGCCAGTACGAAGACCGGGTCTATCGTGGGACAGAGGCCATTCAATCCACCGTGGTACCAGGGTTTGGGCTGACGGTAGCCGAGATCTTTGGTTAAGTCGGGGCGATCGCAGAAACAGATCCCAGGGTTCTTTGGCTGGTTGGCCAGAACATTTGATTTAACCGCCAGCAGAACCCTGGGATCTAGCCACCAGGAAGCTCTAAGAGTTTGAGCTTCGATAGAACAAAAATCACGGCCTTGCGTGGGCCGAGCACCGTGGTAGGGATGCATCGGAATGGCTCCATTAAGGGGGCTAACAAGGTGCCTTTGAGGGGCATCCATGGTGATGATTTTCCTAACTGACCGCGAGGGCTTCCGAGCCCCGTAGCCGGATCAAGTGCTCTCGCCAGGAGAGCACCAGCGGGTCGGTCTCGATCGCTTGCCCCAGTTGCTTCACCCGCCATTTGCGAAAGGCCAGCTCATTCTGGGCTTTGACAATGGCGGCAGAGGCACGGCGACTGTAGCCAGGAATGCGGCGCGTTTTGAAGCTGCGATCGCCCTTAATCGCCTCGTACTCTTCGGGCGTTACCAGCGGGCCAATTTCGTCGGCCAGTTCGCTCTGAATGACCTGGCGTTCCCAAATGCCACTGCGCCACAGCATGACGATGGCGATTACAAAAAAGGGCAATAGCGGCAGGTTTTTGATCCACCCCACTACCAGCCAACCCACCAGAAACGGAATGTCTTCAGTCGGCGTGGTCGCTGGGGCACCCCCTTCTTGGCTGAGGGCGAGGAGTAACCCCTGGATGTTGTAGAGAAAGTGCGCCGTGTAGCCCAACAGCCAGCCGATAATGGGAGCCGTATAGTGCAGCCAGGGGCGGGTGGTCTGGCGAGACAGCCCCAAAAATAGGCCAAAGAGGCCCGTAAACAAAGCATGACCACCAAAGCCAAAGAGGCTGTGGCGGAGGCCCAACTGCAACCCCCAGGGCGCAAAGCCCCACATCATTGAAGATTGCGCCACATACAGGGCCGACTCAAACAGGTTAAAGCCGATGCCCACCAGCGCGCCGTAAATAAAGCCATCGCGCACATTATCAAACTCTGACTTGAGTAGCCAAAAGAGGAGCAGCACCCCTAACCCTTTGGTGATTTCTTCGTCCAGCGGCCCTGCGATTGGCGTACCCAGGGTCAGCATGGCATTGTCGCCCAGGGCCGCCTGCAAATCGGGATGCACCTGAAGATAGGCATCGGTTAACCTAAAAATAATCAGGTTAAGCGGCAGGGCCAAACCGATGGCAATTAGACCGCCCCACAGGATGGCAATGACATACAACCAGCGAGATTCTGGCTCCCGGCGATCGAGAAACCACAAAATCGATACCGGAATGATCGTCAGCAATGCCGCCCACAGCAGAGCTTTAAAGAAAAGTCGGGTGGCATCCGCATCTAATTGCGCCAGAGTCGGCAATATCTGAGAAGCGCTGATTGCTGCCAACACGGCTAAAAAGAGAACGGTTAATTTAGCGATGCGCGGGTTCTTTAAGGGCGAACCGTAGAGAATGCTGGCTTTTGTGCTTAACAAATTGGGTACCTCACTTTCGGTCATACTTCGGTGGATTCAAGGGGCGATCTAATTGCCATTGGCCTCAAGGCCATGGGGCAAAATCATGGCTCTTTCTGTCTCTAGGAATGACCATTGCTTCTGTCCTCCGGGTGATGGTTGAGGGGCAAAATAGGATGGCTATCTAACTTCATCGATCCCTCCAACGAGTAGTACTGGGGGATGCCAATTTCAATGCCGTTGGCCTCTAGCGCCCGCCGCACCCGCAGCCGAAACTCGCGGCCCACGGGCATGTGCTGTCCCGGTTCGGTCTGAATCCAGGTGGTGATGGTCATGCCGCTGTGGGAGACGCTATCGATGCCGAGAATTTTGGGGGTCGAGAGAATCTTGTCGTGCCAGTCGGGGTCGTCATAGAGATCTTGGGCGACGGAGCGGATTACCCCTAGGGCGTGGTCGGGGTCGGTGTGGTAGGCCACATCAATGCTGAAATTGACCCGCGACCAACTGCGGGTCAGGTTTTTGACCTGGGTGATACTGCTATTGGGGATGGTGATCAGTTCGCCGTGGCTGCTGCGCAGTTGGGTAACGCGCATATTGAGGTTTTCCACGAGCCCGGTGGTTTGGGAACCGAGGTCAATCACATCACCGATGGCGTACTGATCTTCGGCCAAAATCAAAAACCCGTTCACCAGGTCTTTCACCAGGTTTTGGGAGCCAAAGGTAATGGCTAAGCCCGCCAAGCTGCCCACGGCAATCACCGATGCCGTCGATAGCCCCAGGGTATCCACGGCGGACAACACCCCCACCAGCAAAATCACCACCGTCACCAGCCCTTTCATAGCTCCGGCAATGGTGGAGGTGCGTAGGTGACGACGCTGGCTATCCCCAACTTCCAGAAAATCGATTAACTCTAGGGGGTTCCAGCGGGTAATGAAGCGGTCAATTAACCGACGGCTAATGCGAATGGCCAACCCGGTAATAAACCAAATCAGCAGCAGCGACAGCAGCACATCCAGGAAATGAAGCTGGTTGCGGATGAGGTAAACGGAGACCCTCACCAGCCAATAGAAACCGCCGTACAGAATCACCATCAGCAGCCAAAACAGCAGCCATTGCAGCACATCTAGGGCAGCCAGTTGACGGTTTAGATTGAAAAATTGTGGTAATCGCCGCAAAAAAGCCATGCGCCGCAGGAGGAGGGATTCCTCGACCGATACTTCCCCCTCATCCGAGGCAGATTGAGCAACATCGGCAAATTCAGGGATCGTAGAGGCCGGAGGTGGTTCAGACTGAAGGGCTTTTTTCCGTCGTCGCAGTCGCCCCTGTGGTTTAGATAGGGCGTACTTCAAGCCGATAATCACCACACTGCTCAGCAATACGCCAGCAAAAATATGATTCACCCGACGACGGGCGGCGGGGAGTTGTTCTAGCCCACTGCGAAGTTCTGCTTCGAGGAGGTCGCGCCATTCCTGGGCCAATTCATCCACGGGTTGGCCATTAAAATCGGCATCAAATTCTGTCACCGAGAGCAACACTAGGGGCCGAGGAAACTGGTCATCCCGCACATCCACGATGGCCACATTATTGAGCTGGGAAACCTCAAAAATTAAGGTTTCTGGATTCATAGGCCGCGTCAGCAACAGCAGCAGCTTGGCCTGGATCTCTTCCGCCCGCTGTTCCACGGTCTGGCGGCCACTCAAACTATCCATCGCACGGTCATACACAGTGGGGGAGGCAA
>JBBAWV010000106.1:0-16383 GCA_040396995.1 Nodosilinea sp.
CGCATCCCAGCCCGGTTGTCTCTAGCGGGCGATCCCCTGGTGGACTACGAAGCTACGGGGCAATACGCCATGCTGTACGTCGCCTTTGATCAAATCCTTCCTGCCATTGCCACGGAAATGTATCAACAAAAACTACTCCCCGCCTACCGCCATGGAATTTGGGATAACGCCAATGCCTACTATGTGCAAAACCTGGCCTGGTTAGGGCTTTTTCCTCCGGAAGACCTGCCCCCAGCGCTGTTGCAAGGATCAGAATAGTCAGAATAGCCAGATTTAGTCAGACCGGAATTGCCCTATCGACCGTTGGGTTTTACCCCCCTCCCCTAACTGAAACACAGGCCCGTCGGACGAGTGTACTAGGAGTACCCTATGCGTAATGAACTAGATAAACGACCCCTAGATAAACGACGGCATCGTCCTCGACCCTGGGGGTCATGGCCTCGCCTAGGGCTTGTGGCCCTAGGATTGGGCTGTGCCCTGCTGATTAGCCTAGGGCGGCTAGCCCCTTCCCAAGCACAATCGGGTGGCACCGTGGAGCAACAGGAGGATGCGGTGATTCAGCAGCATTCCCTACCCCAAACGCCCCCCCCCGCCCCGGTAGTGCGTCCGGCTCCTCGCCCCTCGTCCAATAATCGCCCTGCCCCCCCCGCCCCGGTTCGTCCCGTCCCCGCTGCGCCCCCCCGCCCCACCACCACATCGCCTGCCCCTGGGGGCACCCCTCGCCCCAACCCCTCGCCAGCGGCACCGAGCGGGGCTACCCCTGAGGTTGATGCCCCCTCCCCTGAACCCACTACCCCAGCCGCCCCCCTCAGTCAGTACGTGCTTCAGTTCAACCGATCCCCCGTGGTGGGCAATGCCTTGCAGATGCAGGGGGTGCTTTCCCAAGCCCGCATTGGGTTTACGCGGCCCCGTCATTGGCAGGTGGAATCGGCTAGGGTGATTCTGCGGTTCCGGCATTCCCCCGCCCTCTACGCCAATCGGTCTAACCTGACGGTGCGGTTTAACAATCGCCACTTGGGTAGTGTGCCCCTCAATCGCGAAGATGAGGCCATTGGCAACGTGGCCTTTAGTATTCCCCCTGACCTCATTCAGGATTTCAACAATGTGATCATGGAGGTGCAGCAACACAATTCTCCCACCTGCTCCGACCCCACTGACCCCTCCCTGTGGACGGAAATCTTGCCCGACTCCCAGGTGGTGTTGAACTACCGCCCCCAGGCCATCGCCCTCGATTTTGCCAACTACCCCTACCCCTTCTTAGATCGCTTGGGCCTGGATCCAGATCGGCTCACCTACCTACAGCCGAAAACCAGTGATACAACCTGGCTCACCGCCAGCAGTCGCTACCAGGCAGCGGCTAGTCGGGCTAGCAGTGGCAGGGCGATTCAAACCCGCCTGATTAAACAACTCAACCAAGTGAACGACGGGGACCGTCTGGTGATTCTGGGCACCCCTGCCCAGCAGCCCGAACTGACGGAGTTGACCCTGCCCTTTGCCGTTGAAAACAACCAGGTGCTCGACGGCAATGGCAATCCCCTGCCTAACGGGGTGGGGGTACTGATGCTCACCACCACTGCTAACGGTGCGGCCCCCGTGCTCGTGGCCACAGGCAACGATGATGCAGCGGTGCTGAAGGCGGTGCAAGCCTTGGCCCAGCCCGCCGATCAGCAACTTCTGACGGGCCAAGCCACCCTCGTGAACCAGGTGACGGATGTGGCCACTCCGGCCCCCATGGACTGGCCGGGATATCTACCGGAGGGAAGCAGGCGGATGCGGCTGAGCGATCTCGAAATTGCCCCCAACCAACTGTTTGAGGATGTGACGGTGAACGGCTTGCCCGTGCCACCCCCGGTGGAAATTCCCCTGCGGGTGCTGCCCAACGAGCAGGTAATGCGGGGGAGCCAGTTTACCCTGCGCTATAGCTATGGCCCTGGGGTGGATCCCAAGCGGTCTTCCGTGTCGATCATGCTGGATGGCGAAGGAATTGGGGGTGAACGGCTGCGATCCCGCAATGGCGGTAGCGACTCGGTGACCGTGACCATCCCGCCGGAATTGGTGACCGCCAACTCCACGCTGGCAGTACAGTTCTATACCTTCCCCGATTCCCCCACGAGCTGCGGGGTGTTGCCGGATCAACCCATGTGGGGCGCGGTCCATGGCAACAGTGTGATCGATCTGAACCGATCTAACGTCATTCAACTCACGGATCTCAATAATCTGAAAACTGGATTTCCGCTCACCGCTCCCCAGGATTTGTCCGATTTGGCCCTAGTGCTGCCTAGCCAGCCATCTGAAACCGACGTGGCCACCCTGCTGGCGGTAGTGGATCGGATGGGACGCCTAAGCCGAGGGCCATCCGTGAAGCTAGGGGTCTACACCGCCGATGCCCCCGCCGATGCCTTGCAGGAGCGGAACTTAGTGGGCATTGGCCTCCGGGATGACTTCCCGATTTCAGAGCTATCCCAGGCATCGACGAGCTTTCGGTTGGGGGAACAGTTTTCGCGCCAAGGCCAACAAAGCCAGCTTCAAACCCTGCCCGACCAAGCCGGGGTGATTCAAGCCCAGGTGTCGCCCTGGAACCCCGAACGGCTACTTCTGGGTCTCTTGGCCCAAACTCCGGCGGGCCTCACCGAGATTCAGCAGGTGTTTCAACAGGATGCCCTGTTTGCCCGACTGAACGGGGATACGGTGATTGTGCAGCGCACCACCGCCAACCCATCGGTTTACAACCAGGCCGACTTCCAGGTGGTGAGCCTTAATCAGCAGGCTCCAGCCATCCTGGATCGGCGTAGTCCTTGGGGACGCATCGTTACCTTTGTCCAGCGTAACTGGTTCCTATTGCCCGGTGGCCTCGTCGTCCTGTCGCTGCTGCTGTACGGCATCTCACAACTGTATCTCAATCGCTTAAGTCGTCCGGAGGGAAGCCAATGACCCAGCCATCTACCTCAACCTCTCCCCGTTCGGGGTCTGGATTAGCCCGTTTTATTGATCGCCTGCCCCTTTGGCTAGAATCTACCTTTGGCGGGCGGGGGCAGCGCAACCTGCTGTGGCTGATGGGGGTGGCCCTCCTGCTCGCCTTGCCCCTGATGGTGACGCCGCTGACTCTTCGGCAACAGAGCTTTTTGGCGGTGTTTCTGATTGTCGTTGGCTGGTTTTTGGTCAATCTAGAACAGCGGCAGCAAAATGATCGCACCAGTGAACACATTCACCTGGTGTTGGTGTGGCTGAGTATCGTCGTTACCCTGCGCTACCTCTACTACCGCACCTTCAACACCCTCAACTTTGATGGCTGGGTGAACACCATCTTCAGCCTGATGCTCTATGCCGCCGAGCTCTATGCCATTGGCACCTTGATTTTGGCCTATTTCCAAACCCTCAAAATCAAGCATCGCACTTCCATCAGCATGGATTCGGTGCCCCTCGATCAATGGCCCCCTGTGGATATCTACATTCCCACCTACAACGAAGACATTGAGATCGTCCGCAAAACGGCCCTAGCCGCCCTGGTGATTGACTATCCGGCGGACAAAAAGGGGGTGTATGTGCTGGACGATGGTCGGAAATACCCCGAACGGCGGGTCCAACTGCGGCAAATGTGTGAGGAGATCGGCTGCGAACTGGTCACCCGAGACAACAACGACCACGCCAAGGCGGGCAACATCAACAGCGCCCTTAACCGCACCCCCGGCGATTTTGTGCTGATCCTCGACTGCGACCACATTCCTACCCGCAATATTCTCAAGGAAACCATCGGATTTTTCCTCAATCCCAAGGTCTCCCTTGTCCAAACCCCCCACTGGTTCTATAACCCCGACCCCTTCGAGCGCAACCTGCTCACCCAGGGGAAGGTGCCCGTGGGCAACGAGTTGTTTTACAAGGTGCTGCAAAAGGGCAACGACTTTTGGAACGCCTCCTTTTTCTGTGGATCGGCGGCGATTGTCCGCAAAAAGCACCTGCTAGAGGTAGGTGGCATTGCCGTAGAAACGGTTACCGAAGACTGCCATACCTCCCTGCGCCTGCATTCCAAGGGCTACGAAACCGTCTACTACGACAAAATTATGGTGGCTGGGCTGGCTCCGGAGAAATTCTCCTCCTACGTGGGGCAGCAGGTGCGTTGGGCTCGGGGCATGGCCCAAATTCTGCGGCTGGAGTTCCCCCTGCTTAACCGCAAACTCACCATCCCCCAGCGGATCTGCTACACCTCCGCCACCACCCACTTTTTCTTCGGCTTTCCGCGCCTGATGTATGCCATTGCCCCCATCGCCTTTTTGATCTTTGGCATTAACCTGGTGCAAGGGTTGGGGCTCGAAACCCTCACCTACGCCCTGCCCTCCATTTTTCTGGCCCTCAACGCCAACTACATTATCCAAAAGGGGGTGCGGTTCTCTTTCTGGAACGAGATCTTTGAATACTCCATGGCTTTCCAGGATGGCATCGTCACCTTTATGGCCCTGGTGAACCCCAAGATGGGTAGTTTCAACGTTACCGATAAAGGGCTCCAAGTTACGAAACGCGACTTTGACTGGGCCTCGGTGCGCCTGCTGGTGATCATCGGCCTGCTTTGCATCCTTTCGCTATTTTTGGTGCCCTACTGGCTCATTACCGAACTGCAAGACGCCGACGCCGTGTGGATTAATGCGGCCTGGTGCGTGGTCAACCTAGTGCTGCTGTCGGCGTCCATTCTGGTCGCCCTGGAACAGCCCCAACTGCGTCAGTCCCACCGCCTCAACCGTAACCTGCGCGTCACGGTGTTCTCCGGCAACAGCACCTTCAAAGGCACCACCATAGACATCAGTGAAACCGGGGCACAAATTTTGCTGAACGACTGGCCCAACCTGCCCGATACGGTGGATGTAGAAATCCATGGTGACACCACCAGCCGCGTCTTCCTCCAGGGGCGCGTGCTGCGGGTGAACCCCCGCAACGACCAAGAAGTGGCCATTACTGTCACCTTTGAGGACATGACCCAATCCCAAAAGGACGACCTCGTTCTGGTGATGTTCTCCGACGTAAACCAGTGGTACTCCCAGGTGCGCAACAATGCCGACAAGCCCCTAGAGTCCATCCGCTTCCTGATGACCAGCCTCCTGCGGGCCTTCCATGATCCTAAACCCTACGTGGCCAAGCCCGTCTACAAAACCGTCAAGGCCCACACCCAGATCTACAGCCAGGGCCACTACCTCGATGCCATGGCCTACGCCATGAATAGTCGAGCCATGCAGGTGGTGATTGCTCAGGATCACAATTTGGTGCTTCACCCCGAAATCTTTGGCCTAGGGGAACCCGTGGGGCTCATGGTTCATGCCGGGGATCAAGACGTGGTGCGTCTCGTGGCCCAGTTGGATGCCATCCATCCATCTCCCGCCGCCACCACCATCGATCTCAGCTTTCCTAAGGTGCTGGATGTGCAGCAGAGCCACCGCATTAAAGCACTGCTCCATACCCTTCAGGGCGCGGTTATCGAGGAGGTACTCCCCTCAGAGCTGATGTAGGTCTTGGATCGATCCTGTCGGCAGGACGGTGAGCTTGGGTTACCCTCGGCGGCGCAGAACGGAGAGCAACGTCTCGAAGTGGGCTGGGAGAGGGGCGTGAGCCACGAGGATTTCCCCGGTGGCGGGGTGGACGAGTTCGAGCCGTTCCGCATGGAGGGCTTGTCCGGGCAGGTTCACCCCCACATCGCGCCCGGAACCGTAGGTGGGATCGCCCACCAGGGGATGGCCGATGGAGGTGCTGTGGACTCGAATTTGGTGGGTGCGACCCGTTTCCAACCGAAAGCGCATCAGGGTGTAGTTACCCAACCGCTCTTCTACCTGCCAATGGGTGACGGCGTGGCGTCCGCCCTTTTCTAGGGGTACGATGGCGTTTTTTTTGCGATCCTGGGGGTGGCGACCAAGGGGAGCCTCGATGGTGCCCGAGTTGGCCTGGGGGGCACCATAGACCACGCCCAGGTATTCTCGGTGGGCGGTTTTGGCCTTCATTTGGGCCTGGAGATGGCTGTGGGCTAGGTCGGTTTTGGCGATCACAATCGCCCCGGTGGTGTCTTTATCGAGCCGATGCACAATGCCGGGACGTTGCACACCGCCAATCCCCAACAACTGATCCCCACAGTGGGCCAGTACAGCATTGACCAGGGTGCCGCTCATGTTGCCGGGGGCGGGATGCACCACCAATCCAGCGGGTTTGTTGATGATCATCAGGTGATCGTCTTCGTACAAAATATCGAGGGGGATGTCTTCTGGGGTGAGTTCCAGGGGCTTGACGGCGGGAATGGTCAGCCGAATTTGATCTCCCACCTGCACCACCGCTTTTTTGTTAGTACAGATCTGCCCATTCAGGGTCACATACTCCCAATCAATCAACTTTTGGATGCGATTGCGGGAAATTTGCTTGACATGGGCCGTCAGCCAGCGGTCTAGGCGGGGCGGATCGGCCTGGTCTACCCTGAGATCAAGGTGCTGATCCTGGCGCTGGATCTCCACCAGGGATAAGGAATCCACATCGTCAGGGGGATGGCCGTCAGCGAAATCGTCAGCAACAAGGGAACCCATCAAGGCAGTGATAGCTTGGGAATATGAATCGGCAGACATCTACGCTTCTAGGCGTTGATTGCTAGGACTGTAGAATTATTCTTGCCCTATGGGCATCCTAACCTGTGGGGGCAGGGTTAGGGCACAGGTTATCCGGTATCCTGATAAACGTCGCTTCTACTAGATGTCACTTTAGTCAGTAACGACCGCGACGGAGCACGGAGTAGGCCACTCCAGTATCGAGGCAGAGAAATTATGAGTACAGTCTTGGTTGTGGATGACAGTTCAACCCTCCGGGAGATGATCGCCGGACTTTTGCTCAAGGCTGGGCTAACGGTGCTGGAGGCCAAAGACGGCTCAGAGGCCCAGGCCATGATCCAAGCCTCCCCGCCCGATCTAGTGGTGCTCGACATTGTGATGCCGAACATGAACGGCTACGAACTCTGCCGCTGGATTAAAAACAACGCCACCACCCAATCCATCCCAGTGATTATTTGCTCCTCGAAGGGCGAAGAATTTGACCGCTATTGGGGCATGAAACAGGGGGCCGATGCCTACATCACCAAGCCCTTCCGCCCCGACGACATGATCAGCACCGTGCGGCAGTTGCTTCGCTAGGGCCACAGAGCTAGATAGGTCACTATGGCTGGATCGGCTCCTGAAAATAGACCGCTGAATGCAAAAAACGCCTAAGGACAGGCGGGAGCGAGACATTTGATACCAAATCCGACTTGTTTGCCCCCGGTATCAGCGGGCGAGGAGACCTCGCCCCTACGGTTGGCTGGGCTGGGAATCGGGGTTATTCGATTAGGATTTGGTATGAGACCAAAATATTTCAGCTTGGTCATGGCCGGGGTAATCCCCTATTCGTAGTAACGCCCCTCTAACCACGCCCGCAGTTCGGCCTCGGAGTAGAACCGTTGGTTTTGCTGGGTAACGGGATCGTAGACCCGCCAGACGAGGCCATCCCGTTGCCAGCGCTTCTGAATCACCGGATCTTGACCGTTGGTCAAAAAACGCACCATGGCGTGACCAGCCTGTTGCAGCACCCGGATTAGGGAGGGGCTGGGCTGGGGCCGCACCAGGGCTTCGAGCCGTTGCCGCTGTTGTTCGAGATCGTAATCGTAGTTGGAATAGTGCGTGCTGTTCATCGTTCCTCCGGGATTCATCGCTGTTATGGAAGTCGGTGGCCTACACCTTGCGGGGTTCCGGCGGATTGCCCAGTCCCCAGGGGGCAGACTGATCAGAGCATCCCCACGGGGGAGATCCAGTCAGCGGGGCAGATTGGGGAAAGACTGGGGCTAGACCAAGCCCCGCTCACCACCGTTGCGCAGCGGATGGATGATGGGGCAATGGGTAACAACCGATACGTTTAATGTATCGGGCTATCCCAAAACCACCAACGCATGGGATAGATAGGTTCTATGCAAAAAATCGATACGATGTCGTTAACCCCATCGGCTAGGGTAAGAACATCAATTCCCTGGGGGCTATGATGAACCCTGGCAAACTGAAGCTGTCTCAACTGCGGGCGCTCGTGGCCATTGCCGACTGTGGCAACTTTAGCGAGGCCGCGCTAGATCTCGATCTCTCCCAATCCACTATTAGCCATGCCATTGCCACCTTGGAGGAGGAACTGGGGGTCACGCTCCTGCAACGGGGCCGCCATGGGGCCAGGTTAACCCCAGTGGGAGATCGCGTTATCCACCATGCCCGGAGCGTCTTGGGTTTGATAGATACCATTGCCAGCGAGGCCAACCAGGCCAGGGGGCTCCAGGGCGGACAGCTACGCATTGGCAGTTTTCGGAGTTGTGCCACCCATGTTTTGCCGGAGGTCATCGCCCGGTTGCACCGTCGCTATCCCGCCATCGCGATCAGCCTCGTTGAAAAAGATGAGGTTCACGAACTCAAAGACGTTCTGATTAAAGGGGAAGCCGACCTCTGCGTAGCCGAAACCATTGAGGGAGAAGGGTTTGAAAGCCTGCATATTTTTGATGATGACTATGTGGCGCTGTTGCCCCCAGGGTTTCAGATGCAAAGTAGCCAGCTTAGCCTGGAGGATTTGCGATCAGTGCCGCTGATTGGATCCTCCCACAGCAGTTGCGGTCTGCGGGTGCGTCGCGTGCTGGGGGCGCAGAACCAACCCCTAGCCATCTCCTACTGTATCCGCCACGATTCTTCCATGGTGGCGATGGTGCAGCAGGGGTTAGGCATCGCCATTTTGCCCCGCCTCGCCGCTGAACCCGTGCCCCCAGAGGTGCGGATTTGTGCCTTGCCGTTGCCCATTTCCCGCCCCATCGGAGCCACCATTCTCAAAGAGGCCCTCCACACCCCCGCTCTCTACGCCTTTTTGGACGCCCTGCGGGAAACCGGAGAATTTAGCCGCGCCCAAGCCGTTTAAAATGCCCCTATGCGACACCTTTACTTTCTCCTACCGGGCACCCGCAAGCGTTACGCCTGTGGTGGGCTGTTTGCCGAACTGAAAACCCTGAAACTGGCCCAAAAGCTGTGTTCTGCCGAGGTGGTGACCTACGAACAGCGGGAGCCAGACACCCTCTTTTTGGATGACTTGCTGAAACGGCCCGACCTAGAAAACAGCATTTTTGTGATCAGTTGGGGATTCCATGTGCCCAAGTTGGCCAAAAAACTGCGGGGGCAAAACCTGGTCTACCACGCCCACAGCAGCGGCTATGGCTTTTCCCTGCCGAGCGACGTGCCGATCATCACCGTCAGCCGCAATTCTCTGGGCTATTGGGGCCAGCGTAGCGCCAATGGGCTGCTGTTTTACCTGCCCAACCACATCGATGAATCCTTTACCAATCGCCAGATGCCCCGCGATATTGACGTGCTGGTGCAGGTACGGAAATCCTCGGACTATCTGCTAAACACCCTGGTTCCGGCCCTCAAACCCCATTGCAATGTGGTGTGTCTGGAAGGGTTTGTGGACAACCTCAGCGACCTGTTCAACCGCAGCAAGGTGTATCTGTATGATTCGGCGGAATATTGGGCACTGAGCCGCGTCAGTGAAGGGTTTGGCCTGCCTCCCATGGAAGCCATGGCCTGCGGTTGTCAGGTGTTTTCCAGCGTCAACGGTGCCCTAGCAGACTATTTCGATCCCGGCTTTAACGGCCAAAAAATCGGCGTCTATTCCACCGCCTACGACGTGGAGCGCGTCCTCGCCGCCCTGGTCACACCGACGCCAAAAATCATGTCCCCAGCCGACCTCCAGCCCTACCGAGAAGACGCGCTGATCCCTCGACTAGCGGTGATTCTAGCGGAACTCAACCAATTCTTCGACCATCGGGCCAACCATGCCGGGGATATTCCTGGCCTTACCCAGCCCCGCCTCACCTGCCTTTACCTGCAACGGGTCATCGCCAAAATTCGCCAAAAACTGGGTTAGTCGGCACGACGAATCGCTAGGGAGAGGGGGCCAGAAAAGGCTCCAAGTCCCTCTCCCACATTGAGAAAGGGATTTAGGGTGGGGGCCAACTCACAGCGAAAGAGCATGTTTTCGATGACTGAGGTTACTGCTGTAGCCGAGGTGAAAGGCTAGGCTGAAAGAGGGACCAGGGGGCGCTTTTCTTCGGGGATCGGGGCGCTGAGGGCTTCCTCTAGGGGGGCGCGGCCCAGGCGTTCTTCCAGGATGTCCATCACCTCGCGGCCAAAGTCGTCGGGGTTGCGATGCCAAGCTTCTAGGCAGACTTCCCCGAAAAATGACCCCAGGGGTTCGGGGTTCCACAGCAGTTTCTTCGACACCCAGGGCAGGTGAATATCCAGGGGGTTGTAGTCGCGCTTGAGGATGTTTTTCTCGAAGGCGTATTCTTCGAGGTGGGTGTGGGGTTGCAGGCCGATGAAAAAGATGGCGGGTTCCACCTTATCGCGGCCAAACACTTCTTCTAGGGCGCGATGGTAGGCCAGGGTTTGGCGGATGGTTTCGGGCCGTTCGTCGATCACATTAAAGGAGTAGTTGACGGAAACCAGGTCGTTGAAGCCAGCGGCCTTGAGGTCTTTGCAGTTTTGCAGCACCGTGCGCAGGTTGTAGCCCATCCGCATTTTGCGCACCAGTTCCTGGGAACCGCTGGTAATTCCAATTTCAAAATAATTCATGCCCGTGGCCACCATCAGGTCGGCCAGCTTGGGCGTAATGTTGTCGGCGCGGATGTACGCCGCCCAGTGGATGTCCTCCATGCCCGCATCGAGGATTTTTTGCAGCAGTTCTTCGGCATCCTGCATAAAGCGGCGGGCGGGGATGAACTGGGCATCGGTGAACCAGAAGTTGCGCACACCTCGGTCGTAGAGCTGGCGCATTTCGGCCACCACCTCATCAGCGGGATTGATGCGAACTTGCTTACCTTCTACCACGGTATAGACGCAGTAGCAGCAGTTGTGGGGACAGCCTCGCTTGGTTTGTACGCCGATGTAAAAGTCTTGATCTTGCAGATAATAGTCGAATTCCGGCCAAATTTGCTCGATATAGCCGTAGTTGCAGGCAGATTTCTCGATGGGGTCGGGTTCTTCGTGGATGAGGCGCTGGCGAGGGGTGGTTTCTCCGGCAATGTAGCAGCGCTGGTCGGAGAAATCTTGCCCCCGCAGCAGCCGCTCTAGCAGGGTTTCCCCTTCGCCCACGGAGATGATGGTGCCCTTAGGCAGGCGGTTGTGGAGTTGTTCATAGAACACACTGACAGCCCCGCCCCCGACAACGACGGTGACATTCTCGTGATGGTGCTTGGCCCGTTTTAGCCCCCGTTTAATGAGACCCTGGTTGCGCCACAGTTCCGCCAGGTAGGTCGTCGCCATCCGCAGGCCACCCATCGCTCCCCGCGCCTTAAGGAAGGGGTTGCGGGCATAGAAAAATTCAAAGGCGTTTTGCAGGGGGTTGCCACCCCGTCCGCCCACCGGGGCAAAAATTTGGATATCCCGCCAGGAAAAGACCAGCAGCGTGGGCCGAAACTCGTCGATGCAGCGATCTAGGGCCGCACCGTAGTCCAAGGGTGGAACGGCTCCGAGGTCAAAAATTCGCTGTTCTAACTGGGGGAACAGCTTGTGAAGATGATCGGCCAAGTACACCACCCCAATGGGAAAAATCGGGTTGCAGGGCAACCGAACATAGAGCACACGGGGCAAATCGGCGGATTGAGGGGTCATCATTCGCTATCGGGGAAACAGGCCAAGTGTTCCAAACGGGACAGCCCTTGCCGGGGGATCGCTAACCCTGAGAATGGTTCACCTATCTTTACAATAACACTGTCCCTTCGGGGCTGCGGCCTTGGCGGGGATTCACTTCTGGCCCTATCGGAATAGAGCAGGATCAATGGGCCGTTGGCGAACCATCGACTCAGCCTGGGGGCAGATTCCGTGCTGAGGGGATCTAGGAAATCGAGCCTAGGAGCCCAACCGTGTTTATGGCATAATCTAAAGAAAAACTTAAGGTTCTGGTTGAAGCGTAGCCCCCAACGCCAACGAAATGATCGCTAATCCTGGTCTCTGTGGGGTAGGATCCGCCTCTGAACAGACCGATGGAAGCGGCAAAATATCCTAGGTAAAGTTTGGCCGTTAAACCCCTAGGGATTGATGAAGTCTCCCTAAGAAACCTTGCCCTCTGTACTATTTCGTTACAGTTTTACAGGGGTTGGTAGTCGCCTTTACAGCCATTGGGGATCACCAAGTGTTAGGGTCTCCATAGTGATTCATGCAGTTATGCTCGCAGCATCAATGGCACAAATTCTTGATCCCATCCCGTCCGATAGCTCGAAGCAGGTGCTCTGTTGCTATGTCAACGCCACCAGCAAGATTCAGATTGCTCGGATTACAAACGTTGCCGATTGGTATTTTGAACGGGTCGTATTTCCTGGCCAGCGGTTGATGTTTGAAACGGTGCCCAAGGCTATGTTGGAAATTCACACAGGCATGATGGCCAGCGCCATTTTGTCCGATACCATCCCCTGCGAACGCCTCGCCATCGACCAAGATGCCCTAGAGGTCGGCAGCAGCCCTGAGCCATCCGCTGAAGCCAGTCCCGAAAAATCGGCGGTGGCGGCATCCTAACGGATCCTAGTTGCCCCGATTTTGCCACTAAGAAGAGTCACAGATTCGGCTCAGTTGTAACATCCCATGCCATTGATCACGCTGTCGAGGCGAGGTCGTGCTATTGAAAAGGTAAGTCTTCCTGCGTTTGGGCTCAAACTTTGGACTTACCTTCTTTTTTATGGCTATGGCGCATTGCCGCGTGGTCGATGGGGCTAAGCCTCACGGGCTACGCTCTTTTGGCGGCAACGGGGGGCTACTGGGCCTATCGTCGTCGCCAGCCCGATCCTCCCTCCTGGCTGCGGCTTCTGCACCTCACCCTGGGCGTTACCCTGGTGATCCTGGTGTTGCTGCTGCTGTCCATCGGCGTGGTGGGCACCCTGGGCGAATACGGGAATCTAGGACATTCCGTGCACTTGCCTCTGGGACTGTTGGTGGTGTGCTTGGTACTGGCCTCTGCTTGGAGCGCCAGCCGCATTAGCGTAGAACGGCCCTGGGCCAGAAAACTTCACCTGGCCCTGAATGGTGGGTTGGCCCTAGCCCTGGCAGGAGTGGGCCTATCCGGTTGGCAGGTGGTGCAAAAGTATTTACCTTAGGGGAAGCCCACCCAATTCCTGCGTCCACCATGGATTCCACGCCCCTTGAAACCGCCGATCCTGCAAGTGTCGCCACCCCCGAATCGTTAACGAATCCCAAGTTAGAAGACGCCGGGGAGCACCGCCAGGTGTTTCCCATTGCGCCCTTCATTCGCCTAACGCTGTTGTTGTTGTACGTGGCGTTGATGGGGCCATTACCCTTTCTGGCGAAGGCTACGGAAGCTCCAGTGTCCCCCCTGGTTCTCACGGTGGGAATCGTCTTGGGCTGGATAGGGCTCTATGGTGCCCTGGGGCAGCGGGTGGTGGTGGATGATCAGGCCATCGAAGTCACCTATCCCGGCTGGATTCGCTGGTTGTTTCGGGGCGGCTGGCGGTTGCCGTGGGATCAGGCCCAGGCGATTAAACCTCGCTCCACGGGGCAGGGCGGGATTGTCTACTACTTCGTGGGGGCTGATCCGGGGGGGGGCCAGCCTAAAGCCTACCTGCTACCGATGCGAGTAGCGGGCTTTGCGCGATTGGTGGGTCTGGTGCAGCACTACACCAACCTAGATACCCAGGACATCAAACCCCTTGCCCAACCCTGGATGTACGGCATTCTGCTGCTGTTTACGCTGTTTTTGTTGTTGATTGACCTGTGGACGATTTCCACCGCCCTTTCCCTGGCGAATACGGCCCCACTGCTCTAGCCCGATTGGCCTGAAGGGTTGGCCTGTTTGCCTGTCCTAGCTATCTGAACCATTGCCAGCCCAGGGGCGGCGCAGGTGTAGGGGCAGGTGGCTACAGTCGTTAAAACGGCGCACAAAGGGGCCGTAGTCCTGAAGTTCCACCACCGACAGGGAGGTGACGGGCCAAGCCAGTCGATCCCGGTAGCGGCCCACATCTACCCCTAGCAGGGTGCAGAGCATGATCCGCAGGGTAGCTTTGTGGGAGACGATTAGCACATTGCCGTCGGGATAGGCTTCTTCCACTTCGGTGAGCACATCGGCGATGCGGCGGGCCACTTGGATGCCCTTTTCACCTTGGGTGGGGCTGTTCCAGGCGGGGTCGGCCAGCCAGCGAATGTAGTCGTCGTGGAAGGTGGTGTTGACTTCGCTAGGGGACATCCCTTCCCATTTGCCAAAGCCCAGTTCCCGCAGGCTGTCGCGGCATTCCACCTGTAGCCCGGTGGTGCGGCAGAGGGGCTGAAGGGTAGTGATCGCGTGGTCCAGGGGGCTGCAAAAAACGGCCTTCCAGTCCAGTTGATAGTAGGCTTTGGCAAAAAACTCAGCCATCTGCTGCCCCCGCTCTGTCAAATCTACCCGGTCGCGGCTACAGTAGCGTCCGGTGCGGCAATATTCGGTTTCGGCGTTGCGGAGCAGATAGAGCCTCAGGGACATGGTGGGCCATCCTTAGGTGGAAGGAAGGGATCGCAGGGCATCGCTGAGGTGGGAGCGGTCGGCGATGGTGTGGAACAGCGGCCCCCGTTTCGCCAATTCCACCACGCTGACAGCGGCCACGGGCATATCCATGCGATCTCGGTAGCGGCCTACATCAATGCCCAGCAGGGTGCAGAGCATAATCCGAATGGTGGCCTTGTGGGAGACCACTAGGATGTGGCCTTGGTCGTGGGTGCGCTCAATTTCATCCAGCACCTGGGCCGACCGTCGGGCAATGTCCACCGCCCGCTCGCCGCCCACCGGAGCATACCAGGCCGGATCCGTCAGCCACGCCACATACTCATCATGGTGCTCCCGATCCACTGCCGTGGGGTGCATCCCTTCCCAAATGCCGTACATCACCTCGCGTAGGCCGTCCCGCAACTGCATGTCCATGCCCACCCGCTGACAGAGGGGCTTAGCCGTTTCCACCGCCCGCCGCAGGGGGCTAACGTAGGCCGCAGCCCAGGGCAGGGTGGCGTAGGTATCGGCAAATTCTTCGGCCATGGCGATGCCCTCTGGGGTAAGGCCAGGGTCATTTTCGGGCATCCCGCAGTAGCCCCCGGTCAAACTGTAGGCCGTCTGACCATGCCGCAAAAAGTAGAGAAATACGCCCATCGGTGCTCTGCCCTAACCCCAGAAGGCCCCCGCCCTCGCCGTGCTTTCTCTACTCTAACCCACCAGTGACGGTGCCCTAATCCAAATCTCGCCGCCCTTCCAAGGCACGGGCCAGGGTGACTTCATCGGCGTATTCTAAATCGCCGCCCATAGGCAAGCCAAAGGCAATGCGGGTAACGCGGGTAAAAGGTTTCAGCAATTGGCCGACATAGAGCGTTGTCGTGTCGCCCTCAATGCTGGGGCTGATGGCCATGATCACTTCCTTAATGCCCTCTTTATTCACCCGATGCACCAGGGGGCCAATGTTGAGCTGTTCTGGGCCAACGCCATCCATGGGGGAAATCAGTCCGCCCAGAACGTGGTACTTGCCCCGGTACTCACGGGTTTTTTCAATGGCGATCACATCCCGCGAATCGGCCACCACGCACAGGGTTTGCGGATCGCGGCTGGGGGCACGGCAAATGTCGCACACCGGATCTGCCGATAGGTGAAAACACACCGAACACTGCCCCACCTGGGATTTCGCATCCAGCAACGCTTGGGCCAAGGCCTGCACCTCCACCTGGGGCCGCTTGAGGATGTGCAACGCCAACCGCTGCGCCGACTTGGGGCCAACGCCAGGGAGTCGCTGGAGTTCTTCAATCAATCGGGCCAGGGGACGGGTGTAGATGGCGGGGCTCCTTTGGGGGGATGGCGTGATGGGGAGATTAGGGGACGGGGGATGAAATGTAACGAGGGTTAACGAGGGTTATTGTATCGCCTGGGTGTGGTCTAGGTGGCAGGACTTCGAGGGGCGAGACTCGCGAACTGACGCAACGCCAAAAAAGCTGATCTCCTGTAGGTTGGGTGGCGCGATAGCAGAACCCAACAAGCCCCAACTTCTCAGCGGGTGTTGGGTTACGCTTTGCTGCACCCAACCTACACGGGAGAGGCGACAGGCCATCTAGGGTGCGGAGCGTCAGACAAACTAGCCCTCGGCGGCGATCTTCACCTGATCGCTGCGAACGGTGTAGGGTTGACTATTCACCTTGAACTCCTATGGCGGTGCTCGCTTCAGTGAGGTACAAGCTTGTTTGGCTTCAGATCCCCCCCAGTTTATTGCTGTAGAAGATTCACCTTATACCCCCCTTAATAAGGGGGGTATAAGGGTGGTTTCATACCAGCGTAGAAAAATGAGGATGGGTTGAGACCTCGTTTGGA
>JBBAWV010000107.1:0-16368 GCA_040396995.1 Nodosilinea sp.
TGTGTTCTTTTTTGAGACTGTTGTTCACTGAATTCTTTATTAATCGAGGTGCCCTGGAGAATAACAACGAGATTTCAATGATTTTGAAACCCAGGTTGGTTCGCAATCAGGGCATACGCAATCAGGCCGTTCATCGATAAGAAGATGAAGATATTGAAAACGTAGCGATGGTTCTTCTGAAGACAGGGGGATAAGTCAGCCGAATCTTTCCGTATGGCAAGGCTTGTAGGGATTTCAGAGAATCTAAAGCGTATCTCACTATACGGTTTGGGCTGTAGGCCAAGCAGCATCTTCTGAGTTTAGGCTTTAAGGTAATCGAAAACTTTAGAATTGTCCGGTTGATTGCCTGGATGAATGAAAATAATATTTGTGTTCTCAGTAAAGATGAAACTCTTGTACTGGATCCAATTTGCTTGTTCTTGGGATCAGCGGACGAGCAGCCCTTGCCCCTAAGGGTAGTCGGGCTAGGAATCGGAGTTATTCAGTTTGAATTTGGTATTAGAGGCTTCATTCGATGGCGTTACCAGCAGTTGAAAGCCTGAAGCTCATCTAGAATAGCCATACCTGTTCCGGTTACTACTCCCTGGAGCCACCTCGATGAATCGGATAGACGCCCATCTGTCAGACGATCTTTCCCGGCTATCGCTCCCACAAAAATTGACGTATTTCGTCGTTCAATTCCTAACTAAACGCACGATTACACTGCTGGCAATTTTGTTTTTAGCAGGGCTGACAGGAGCTTTTTTCAACATGTCTCGGCTGTCATCAAATCTGATTCAATCTCAGGCTATTCAGAGTTCTGCGCTCTATGCTCAGGCGATTAAAGAAGCGCGCACGCTTTACAGCAACAACGTCGTTAGTCGTGTAAATGATGTTCACGGGATTACGGTTGTTCCCGATTATGACCGTATTGAAAACGCTATTCCCCTACCAGTTACATTTCTGATCAATCTTAGCCAATCTCTCAGTGATCAAAATCCCGGCATGTCAGTGCGTCTGTACAGTGACTATCCCTTTCCCTGGCGACAGCAGCAAGGAGGCGCTAGGGATGATTTTGAGCGAGAGGCGCTGATTCACCTACGGCAGAATCCCAATACTCCTTTTGTACGCATCGAGAATTTTCAGGGGCGCATGGCGCTGCGCTATGCCGAGGCCGACCTGATGAAGCCTAGCTGCGTAGAGTGCCACAACAGTCATCCCGATAGCCCCAAACGAGACTGGAGGGAAGGGGATGTGCGGGGCATCCTGGAAGTTTCCCATCCCCTGGATAGCTTTATGGACCAAACCTATCAGGGGCTAAAAGGCACATTTACCATGCTCTCGGGGTTGCTTTTATTAGCCCTAGCTGGAATTGGGTTAGTGGTCACCCGTCTGCGTCATATCTCTAAGGAGCTAGAACTACGGGTTGTTGAACGCACAGCCCAACTTCGGCAGGCAAACCAACAACTGCTGTTAGAACAAGAAAAATCCGACAAGTTATTGCTCAATATCCTGCCTGAGCCCATTGCCACCCAGCTCAAGGAGGGGGAAAGCAGCATTGCAGATGGCTTTGCCGACGCAACGATTCTCTTTGCTGATCTGGTGAATTTCACTCAGCTTTCCCAAAAAATGCCGCCCATGGAGCTAGTTGCCCTGCTCAATGAAGTTTTCTCCCGTTTTGACTATCTGACTGAAAAATATGGCTTAGAAAAAATCAAAACCATTGGCGATGCCTACATGGTCGTGGGTGGGCTACCTAATCCTCGATCTGATCATGCCGAGGCCATTGCTGAAATGGCCCTAGATATGAAAACTCAGCTCACGATTTTTTGCCAGGAAAAGGGATACCAATGCGAGTTGCGAATTGGGATTAACACTGGCCCTGTTATCGCAGGAGTGATTGGTACCAAGAAGTTTATTTATGATTTGTGGGGGGATACCGTCAATGTGGCAAGTCGCATGGAATCGCACGGACTAGAGGGGAAAATTCAGGTGACTGCCAGCACCTACCAACGTCTCAAGCACTCGTTTATTTTGAAACGGCGAGGCACGATCTATGTGAAAGGAAAAGGAGAAATGGAAACTTATTTCCTCGTTGGACGAAGGGAGCGAAAATCAGCCGATAATCTTGTCCTCTAGCAACCATCAGAAAGCCATTTAGCATCAGGAATCTATAGCCATTCTCAGGCTGCTGCGGTACAGATAAGGGGCTTCAGACTCTTGTTCTTAGAGGTCTTTTTAGGGATGAGGCGTACCTCACTAGTGGAAGAACCGCCATAGGCAAAGTTGACGTATACCAATGTCCATAGCCCGTGATAACAAGATGGAAGACTTGGTGTTAGCTAGGTTGGGGAAGAATTGGGAGTATTTCAGCCCCAGCGAGAAACGTTAACCTAGGCTTAATGAAAACCTCGGTTGAGGCTTAATCAAAACGGCTTCAGTTGGGGCTGTACGAAAGACGGTCAACAGGTCTGGATTTATTTCGATTACACTGGATTGGCTGAGGGGGATCTACCCCTGTGAATTGCAAGGAGAAGCAACAGAAATGACGGCACAGCGCGTACTAATCATCGGGGCAGGCGGGGTAGGTAATGTGGTTGCACACAAGTGTGTGCAGAATGAAGCGGTGTTTTCTGAGGTGATGTTGGCCTCGCGCACCAAGGCCAAAGCCGATGCCATTGCAGCGCGGATTAATTCGCCCCGGCTTTCGACGGCGGCGGTAGATGCCGATAACGTGGCGGAAACCGCTGAGTTGATTCGGGCCTTTAAGCCTGCCATTGTGATTAACGTGGCCCTGCCTTACCAGGATTTACACCTGATGGAGGCTTGCCTAGAAACGGGGGTGCATTACCTGGATACCGCCAACTACGAACCGCCCGACGTGGCTAAGTTTGAATATAGCTGGCAGTGGGCCTACCAAGATCGCTTCAAGGAACGGGGGCTGACCGCTGTGCTGGGTTGCGGGTTTGATCCGGGGGTGACGGGGGTATTCACCGCCCATGCCGCCAAGCACCATTTCGACGAAATTCACACCCTCGACATTGTGGACTGCAACGCGGGCGACCACGGCAAAGCCTTTGCCACCAACTTCAATCCCGAAATCAACATTCGCGAAATTACCCAGCGGGGCCGCTACTGGGAAAATGGCGCATGGCACGAAACCGATCCGCTGTCGGTGCATCGCCCCGTGAGCTACCCGGAGGTTGGCCCCCGCGAGTCCTACCTGCTGTTCCACGAAGAGTTGGAATCCCTGGTCAAACACTTCCCCACCCTGCGACGGGCACGGTTTTGGATGACGTTTTCAGAAACCTATATCACCCACCTGCGGGTGTTGGAAAACGTGGGCATGACCCGCATTGACCCGGTGATGTACGAGGGTCGGGAAATTGTGCCGCTCCAGTTCCTCAAGGCGGTGCTGCCGGAACCTGCTTCCCTAGGCGAAGGCTATTCGGGCCAAACGTCGATTGGGTGCCAAATTCGCGGCATTAAGGACGGCCAGGAGCGCACCTACTTTATCCACAACAACTGCGACCACGCCGCCTGCTATCGCGAAACTGGAGCCCAGGGTGTCTCCTACACCACCGGGGTTCCGGCCATGCTGGGGGCGGCCATGGTGCTGAGCGGTCAGTGGGGCGGTGCCGGAGTGTGGAACGTGGAGCAGTTTGACCCCGATCCCTTCTTGGCCCAGCTTGGAGACTTTGGTTTGCCCTGGGTGGAGCAGGTGGGCTACCCGATTGAGTTTGAGCCCGCCTAGGGTCTTGGGGCACTAAATACCTGGGTCACTAAACACATCGGCGGCTTCGGCGGCATGAACCCTGCCTAGGTCGGGCAGGGCTTGGTGGACGGTTTCTGGAGACTGGGTGATCAAGTCGAGCAGGTCGTAACCGCTGATGGGGTGCCCGGTGGCCTGGGAAAAGCGATGGGCGTAGTAGTTGACCTGGGCCATGATGCGGGGTTCAGCCTGTCGCAGATACATGCACAGGCAAGCCTTCGCTTGGGCCTCCACATCACGCCCTAGGAAGTAGGCCAGAGCCGTCAGCAGCCGTTGTTCGTAGTCCGGGAGGGATTGGGGCAAGGAGTCCATGACGGTATCGGGGAATTTTGCCTACACTGGGAGGGAGAGGCCACCCCCAGGTCATCCCCATATTCCCTTGTTTTGGTGCCATGCTCACCCTTGCAGCGCTGCAAAGTCAGCTTTACAGCGCTGCAAGCCCTGGAACAGCGCCCCCTGGCCCTTCCCAGGGTGGCGGAACCCTGGGAAGAGTAATCCAACGAATAAAACGTCCAGCCTTTGCCCTCATCCCCCAATCCCTCTTCTCCCTAGGGGAGAGTCTCCTCGCCCGCTGATATTGGGGGCCAGCCCTCAGGATGTCGTCTCAAAGCAGCCGCTGAATCAGGGTATCGAGGCCATCGAGGGGCAGGGGTTTGGCTAGGTAGGCGTTGGCTCCAGCCTTAAGGCAGCGTTCCCGATCCCCCGGCATGACGAGGGCGGTGAGGGCCACGATGGGCATTTGGCCAAGGGCGGGGTGGGCGCGAATGTGGCGCATGGCCTCCAGACCATCCATAACGGGCATTTGCACATCCATCAAAATCAGGTCGGGGGGGTGGGCAATGGCCTGCTGAATGGCGTCATAGCCATCTTGGGCCGTAGTGACCTGGTAACCCAAAGAGTGGAGCATATCCACCAGCAGATTGCGATTGGCCGGGTTATCTTCGGCCACCAGAATTGATCCCTTGGGGGGGCGCAGGGCGGGGGGTGAGGCCACCTGGGGGAGAATGTCGATGACGCCCTGGGCGGGGGATAGGGCCACGGTGGGGCAGGGAATATGCAGGCTAAACTGACTGCCCCGGCCAAGCTGACTTTCTACGCTAACCCGACCGCCGTGCATTTCGGCAATGCGCTTCACCAGGGCTAGCCCCAGCCCTGTGCCACCATGTTCGCGGGTGAGGCTGCTGTCGAGTTGCACAAAGGACTCAAACATGCGGCTGTAGTCGGCGGGGGCGATCCCTGTCCCGGTATCGGCCACGGTGAAGCGGAGCATGGCAACGGGGCCGAGGGTCGGCTCGGGTTCTACGGTGAGGCAAACTTGCCCTCCGGCAGGGGTGAACTTTACAGCATTGTCGAGCAGGTTCACGAGGGCTTGTTTTAGCCGCAGTTCGTCGGCTTCGATCTGGGCGGGAAGCTGGCTGAGGTGAAGGTTGATTTGGATCTGCTTTTGGCGGGCTTGCTGCTGCACTAGGGAAATGCTGTTGTCGCAGAGGTCTCGCAGGGAGAGGGGGGCGAGGCGTAAGTCCATCTTGCCCGCCTCAATTTTGGCCAGATCCAGTACATCGTTAATCAGGGCCAGGAGGTGGCGACCACTGCGCTCGATGATGCCGATGGCGTGGTGCTGGCGGTCACTCAGGGCACCGTAGATCTCATGACGAAGGGCCTGGGTCATGCCCAAAATCGAACTGAGGGGGGTGCGCAGTTCGTGGCTCATGGTGGCCATAAACTCATCCTTCAGCCGGGTAGCGCGGGAGAGTTCGCGGTTGGCCTCGGCAAGACGGTCATTGCTGGCCCGCAGTTGGGCTTCCATCTGCTTGCGGTCGCTAATATCGCGGGCTTCGGGAATCAGCAGCACCACCTGTCCGGTCAAATCTTGCAGGGGTCGGATCGAGAAGTCTACCGTGACAACGCTGTCCTGCCGACCACGAAAATCTAATTCGTAGCGCATAAACTGCCCCTGGGCGGCCTGGGCCACCGCCGCCTGAAGCCGCTGCTGTTCTGCCACCGACAGCGACCACCAGTGGGACTGCCACAGGGGCTTGTGCAGCACATCCTGGGGCTGTAACCCAGCAAAGTCTAGGGCGGTTTGGTTGGCCTCCAGCAAAATGCCGTCCGGGGTCATCAGCCCCGTGAACTGAAAGGTGTTATTGAAAATGGCGCGAAACTTTTGCTCGCTGGCCTGGAGCTCGGCGGTGCGCTGGCGGATGCGATCTTCGAGTTCTTGGTTGAGTTGGGCCAGGGCTTCAATGGCCTCTTGGCGCTCTTGATTCATGCGCTGAAGCAAGCCCATTTCTCGGCCCACGGTGCCAATGCCAATGGGCTCACCCGTCTGGGGATGGCGCACCAGGGTGGAATTAAAAAACAGCGGAATGGGATCTCCGGTCTGGAAGTGCCGAATATCCATCACCCCCTGCCAACTGCCCCGCTCCAGCACCGCCGGAACTACCTCCCGATGCAACTGGGCCACAGTGTCTTCATCAAAATAGTCGGCAATCGTTGTTTGGCGCACCGCCTCTAAATCCGTCAAGCCTACCAGGGCACGGCCCGCCGAATTAACAAAGGTCATGCGCTGGTCGAGGCTGCTGAGTGCGACGAGATCCGTACTACTTTCCACCAGGGCCATCACCCCAGCCTGCAACAACCGCAGTTCCTGATGATCGTCCGAGGGGACGACCGGAGCCGCTGGAGCAGCCCTCAGGTGCGCGTCTGCAATTCGGTGCCCCTTTGTTGCCTTAGTCATCCATGGGAGTTATCCGCCGTGATAACTTGTGGTGAATTTTGGGATGAGGGATAGACCACCCTGCATGGAAATCCCTGGGCTATGGGGGCAACGAGGTTGCAGGAACAGTCACACATGACGGACTCCATCATCCACAGCAGAGTGGGTCAGAAGGGGGCATTCTGGCACAGTCAACCGTTAATCTACTAGTAGACTAGCGAATCCCTGAACAGAGACCGCCAATGTTTGCAGTTGTCGGTAAATTCTTAACTCTTCTCAAGGGGGGCTTCACCCGTTTCAAGGAGGCGCACCCCAACCCGTTTAAACAGCCCCAACCAGTTTAAACAATGGTCTAGATCCTAGCCCGAACCTCGGCTCTGCCCCTTACCCTATAGGCATAGGCCATCGCCATCGCGCCATCGCTTCCCCTAGCCCACCCGCCATCACCATTTACCTCATTAAGAGAGCCTCACCATGAATCGCCCCATTGTCGCTAGCTTGCTGCTGCTAACCCTGCTAGGCTTAGGGGCCTGCAATGACACCGCCGCCACCAAGGTTGATTCTCCCAATACGATGGTGGAAGCGCCCAACCCCTCCGAGGCCGTGGCTAAAGATGCTTCAGACGCCGTAGCTGAAGAGGCCGTAGCTGAAGAGGCTGTAGCCGAAGAGGCTGTAGCCGAAGACTATACCGTCGTGCCGGGGCAGCGGGTGGGACAGGTTACCCCTAACACCAGCCGCCAACAACTAGCCGAAATCTATGGCGCAGCCAACCTAACCGACACCGAAGTTCATGTCGGAGAAGGCTTTATGGAACCGGGCACCGTAGTCAGCTTTGGCAACCAGCCCCAGTTTGCCGTGGTGTGGCTAGACGATAGCCGCAGCCGCCCCCTCATGGCCAAAGACTTCAGCCCCGACTGGAAAACCCCCGAAGGAATTGGCGTCGGCACCCCCTACGCCACGCTTCAGCAGCAGCTAGGATCCTTCCAACTCTACGGCTTTGGCTGGGACTACGGCGGCACCATCTCCCTAGAGGACAGTCAACTCGATCAGTACTATGGCTTGCTGCTGCTCCGGTTAGAACCCTCCGCAACCGCCATGGAAGACAATCCGGAGGCAATCCAGGCGACCATGGGGGAACGCCTCATCCCCAGCACCGACCCCAACCTAGCCCAGCTAGACATCAGCGTATCCAGCATGATGGTCTACCTCAATGAACCCATAGAATAGAAACCTACCATCGTCCTGTAGGTCTGCCTTCAGATTGACCGTTCAGGACGTGCAGATCGGCATGACTTTCTCTAAATCTACTCCTACTCTAAATCTACGCAATTTGTTCGGGCAAAACATAGAGGAAGACCTCTAGTTTACTAAGGGCATCTGCGACTGAGCTATGCTCATTTCTAGATTGGTCTGCCGCAAGCCTGATTGCCTGACAAAACGTCTCAGCTAAAGCCCTCGAAAGCCTTCACCCTAGCTCTTTCCCATGGGCAAAGGGAAGCGGAGTTACGGATCGGCTCTCCTTTCCCTCTGGGAGAGAGGCTGGGGGTGAGAGCGACAGACTTTTATCAGTCAACCAGATTGGACAACCAGATCGGGATCTTGACCCAGTTCAACGTCTTCGTAGAGGGTGGCTAAAGGAGCTGAAAAAGCTAGGCTGGCCAAGGTGAAATCATCTTCGGTATAGTATCGCAACACCCAGAGTCCATCTTCATTGCGCTGGAAGCACTCTACCCGTTGATGGCGAGTGTTAATTAGCACGTATTCTTCTAAGGTTTCTAAGGTTTGGTAATCGGCAAACTTATCCCCTCGATCAAAGGCTTCGGTGGAATCGGATAACACTTCGATAATTAACTTTGGAAAACATTTGTAGGTATCGTTTTTTCGATCCCGTTCGTCGCACGTCACCATTACATCGGGATAGTAAAAACAATTACGAGTCTCGATACGGGCTTTCATATCGGCAATATAAACCCGACAGCCGCTACCTCGTACATGGTTGCGAAGTAAGGCCGCTAGGTTAACGGTAATCGTGACATGGGCATCGCTGGCCCCTGCCATGGCGTAGGCTTCGCCATTGATGAACTCGTGTTTGGTGGGGCTTTCGGCTTCTAGGGTGAGGTAATCTTGGGCGATGAGGGAAGGCTGGGGCGAGGCAACCATGGGCGATATTTACCAACTCTGCGGCTGAAACTGATCATCCTTGAGAATACCGACAGTATCTCCCAATTGTGCCATCCCAGGTCAACCGAGGTACTGTGGCCGCCATCGTGTGGTGGTGCTGGTTAGTTTTTGCGTTGTAGGGCGAAGCCCGTGCGCAACATGGAACCGTCGCAATTGTCTGAAGACACGCTTCGCGAACGAGAAGCAGCACGCATTGCGAATGAACGACCTGAGGAAAGAGAGGAAAAAGAGGATGAGAATCGGCAGAAGCACGGGCCGCGAATGAGCGAACGGAGGAAAGAGAACGCGCGGATCGCCGAGCTCGAATCCAAAATCGATGGGTCTTTCTTCAATCATGGTATTTACTGAACCCCAGTGTCGAAGTCGAAGCAGCCATAGGCAATTTTGTGAAGTTTTTGCAGGAATATGGCGAGTTTTAGTAGAGTGGGCATTGCCCACCCTACTTGGCTGCTCAACCTGGGGTTCCTGCCTGATTTCCCGCACTAATCCGTGGGAGAGGTGTTATCAGGTCGGTAACGAACAGAAACGGCCCCCCGCTCAGCCTGAAGGATTTCTGCCCCTAGACCTTCTAGGCGTTCAATGGCTAAGTCAAACGTGATATCGTCTACGGCGTAGGTGGCTATTTGTACCCAGCTATTAATTTGGGCCTCGCGACTAGAGGGATTTTGGGCCAAAAAGGCTGCGGTTTGGCGAGACAATTGGGCCATATTTAAGTCGTTATTTTGCTCAGCCCAGTCTGCGGCTATTTCAAAAGATTGTCTTGCACCTTCGCTGTCGCCTATAAACAGAAGTTGATCAATGGCTTTATTACGCCAAACAAAGTAGCTGTTTTTAGGTATTGTAGGAGTCATAACGGCCAAACCTCGATCCATAATCTCTACAGCACGTTCTGGCATAGCTGCATAAATAGAAGTGCTGCTGGGGATATAGAGATACGGTATAAAGAACCGTGGATCATGGTCAACAATGACCTCGAAAAACTCTGGGCTAAGACGATAGCCTAGTTGATCGCGTACTGTCAGATTGCCAAAGTATTGCAGAAAGTTAAGGAACGTCCAGTTAGCGATCATGTTGTCATAGCCAAAGGTTGGCAACCGGCGCAGTAGCAACAGTTGAGCCTGATCACGCTGATCTTGAAGTTGCAACTGAGCTAAGGACTGGGTTTCTGTGGACTGAATGATCTCTAGCCGTTGCCCTTGCAGCCACATTACTACTAGTAAACAGCCTGCCCCCACAGTCCAGGGCCAAAAACGACGTAGCCAAAGCGGCTTAAACATAGCTATCGCCATAGTCCAAAAAACAAACGACCATAATGACGTTTTCTAGATCACTTATGTTCATAGTAGCTCTGATTGGTTGAGCTATATGAATGGTTTCGATCTGCTAGGGACTAACCTTCTCTCCCGGTTACTCAGAGTTTAGGGTATGAGTTCGGGTAAAACGTATAGGAAGACTTCTAGCTTACTGAGGGCAGTGGCAACCTGTTGGGCAGCGGATCCTGGGGTGGTGGGTTCTAGGGTAATTAGGTTAATAGGATGGGTTTGTTGCCAGAAATTCACTAGGGCGGTGAAGGTTTTTGGGCCACCCCATAGTTGTAGCAGGAGAGCGGCGACACTGCTATCTATGGCAACTGGTTTGAGTGTAGGATGACTCAGAAAATTGCTTAGCACGAGTGATTTATGCTGGGAAATAGCAGCAAGAATAGCTTCTCGCACATCATCTGTTTTAAGTTGGGGATGTAGGGTTACTTGGGCTGTTGTCCAATCTGCCAATTCCCAGTTAGCGACGGGTATGCTTTTGGTTGTGCCCTCGCCATTTGGGTGGCAGCACCAAAAATCTAGAAGTCGATGTACTGGATTCAACAGTTCGTACATGGTGAGCAAAGTTTCTGGTGAGCTATCGGCTAGCCCCATGGCTAAATAGGCCGGTAAATCATTGGGATCTTGGAATAAATCCATCACATTCCAACTACGCCAATCTACCATGCTGAGAAAGGCTAGGCTTGCTTCATTTAGGGCTGCAAATAATTCACGAATGCGGTATCCACGATCACCCTTCAATAAGTAGTTTGCGAGAATTTGCTCTTTTCCCTCTTCATCATTGTCATCTTCATAAAAACTTTTCCAAGTTTGCTGTTTCAAAACAACATTGGATTTGATGATTTTCATTGTTTCAACAACAATGGGCATAGCCATTTCTGCTGCGTCCTCATCACCCAAGCCCATGACATCTAAAAATAGTTCTTGGGCGTTATAGTACAAGCCCCGCTGTAGGAAGCTGTGGAGATTAGCCCGGATAATTCCTGTGGGTTTGAGTACAGTTTTTAATGCAGATAGCCCCTCGGCAATGTTATCAAAAAAGTATAGAACTTCGTCACAGTTAATATAGTCAAACGTCTGGCTAAGTTGGGGTAGGTCTTCGATGGCTAGGTTGTAGAACTTAACGCGCTCACCATAGCCATGATAATTTAGCCGCTGTTGAGCTAATTCTATAGACTTAGGAGAAATATCAACCCCAATCACCTCAGCTTCAGGGTTAGCAATGGCTAAGACTAAGGCTTTATATCCAGTGCCACAGCCCGCATCTAAAATAAGCTTTCCACTACTCGTAATAGGCTTCCCATACTGTAAGTAATAGGATGTGGCTAAATCATGGATGAATAGCTGATTACTATTCCGCACAGGGGCTTGTTCAATGGGGTAGCGAGGATAGGGGCCAAAGTCAAACTGCTGCTGCATTTTCTTAAGGAAGTCATCTTGGGTTTCGGAGGGGGAAGAATTCATCAGTCTAGATCTAGACAACACTGACCTATTCTAATTGAGGATGAACTGGGAGGAGGCAAATAATTTTGGTTTTATCTGCGAAAGACTCTGCCTGAAACAAAGAAGACGCCTCTCTCAAACAGAGAGAAGCGTCTTCAAGAAGTCATTCAAGTTACTTCTCTAAGGGGATAAACCGCTTGAGTGATTAGAACTAGTCTAGAGAAGCCAGCCGCTATGGCTAGGGGCACGTCTGGGTAGCTAGAGTGACAGTGGGTGCATCACCAATCGCCCCCTTACAGAAGAGAGACTTCGTCGTTGCATTCCCCGCCACGTCCGTATTGGTGTAAACAACTCCCGCATAGCCGATTAGGTTAGGATCCTTAGGTGCTGCGACAACGTTTGCTGCCAATGCACTTGCCAACAAGGTATTTGGAGTAGGAGTTGCGGTGTGAGCGTTGGTAGCTCCACTACCATAGACATAGTTGTCAGTGCTAGTAGGAACACCTAGAGACAGATTATCAATTGTGTCCGAAAACAAGGTATTTTCCAAGCGATAGGCTTGTTGCGCCCGGTTAATAGAGCCAACGTAGGTGGTGGCTTCGGACTGTTTGGCGCGGTTGGCTTGGTTGAGGAAGGCGGGCAGAGCGATGGCAGCCAGAATACCGATGATGATGATAACCACCAGTAGTTCAATGAGGGTGAAGCCGCCGTCTGCTTTCTTGCTGTTGAGGTGTTGCAGCAGTTTGTAGTTCCAGGTGGATTTCATAAGGGGGTGTCTCCTTGGGAAGCAGGTATAGTTTGTTCGCTTCTTTGACTAACTTACCCACGGACTTCGGTTTTCATATCATCCTCAGCCAAAAAAAATTCTGCGTGGGTCTAGGAGGCTGCCTCGTCGGCCAAAAAGCTGGTGAAATCAAGCCTCTAGGGGGTTGTGCATTTTTGTAACGTTCCCCAGAGGGAGGTACGGGAGGTTCGCCGCCCGGATGGGTGTTTCCGGGTTGCCTGGGTAGGCCCGTCGGTGGGGCGTGGTCTATCCGATCCATCGCCAAAAACTCGATCTGATTCTGATCGGGTTTTTCACACAATTAAGGCATTGTTAGGTGCTCAAGCTGCTTTAACGGTGATTTGGCCTTGCCCTAAACAAAAGGCCAAAAGCCTTGAAGCTCAACGGAGAGGGAGGGATTCGAACCCTCGTTAGGTTTGACCCTAAAACAGATTTCGAGTCTGCCGCATTCAACCACTCTGCCACCTCTCCTGGTGGTGAATGATATTTTACCCTCTGATTAGGACTTTCCGGCGATGGGTGTCGGAAAATCGCATCAGAGGGCGACGTTTGGGGGATGAGACCCTACACCCTACATCGCCAGTAGTTGGTCGAGGGCATCTAGGGCATCGCAGGGGGGTGGCGGGGCGGTGGGGGCTGGCATTTCGCCATAGGCGGGGACGGTTTGGCCGGAGGTTGCTCTCCCCTCAAATAGGGGGCGTGACGACGACCAGGGGGAGGAGTTGGGCCGTCCATGGAGGTAATCGTCGCAGTATTTGCGGAAAACGGCTTCTACGGCGGCACGGGCATTTTTGAGTCCCCACTCGGCGGCGATGCGTTCGGCTTTTTCTAGAACGTCGGGGCTGAGCCGAACTTTGTTGTCGGCCTTGCTGGTGGCGGTTTGATAGGTGGCGTTGGGCATGGCTAGGCATCTCCGCTGGTGAGTAACAGGCCGCGCACGTTGGCGAATTGGGGGTCGCCCATGACGGCGAAGAGGGGGTGTCCCTGGAGTCGGTCGGCAATTAAATGGGAGCCGCCGCCCGTGACCAAAAAGCGGGTGACGCGGGGCATGTAGGGGGTGTATTGGGCCTTCACGGTTTGGAAGATGCCCTTAAACCAGGGATCGAGGTATTCATCGAGCCAGTCGGCCCAGGAGAGGTCGGTGTCGGCATAGGTGTGATCGACGCGGAAGCCGTCCATCACAATGCAGGGGTCGGCGCTGCTGCCGAGGGCATCGGTGAGACGGCGGTCGAAGCTGATGGCGACGGCCAGTTCGTAGGTGCCGCCCCGATCTAGGATGTTTTCGTCGATGACCTCACTATCGGCGTCTACCAGCCGGGTGAGCCAGGTGCCGCCGCCAATGTCGATGACGATGGTGTAGCCGTTGTTGGGAATGACGCCCTGGGCTTTTGCGTAGTAGTAGGCTCCCATGCCCTCGCGCTCTACGGTGACGCTTTCGACGATGACCCGGAAGTCTAGGCGATTGCGGGTAAATTCGTGCAGGCCAAGGAGTTGTTCCTGGATTGCTTCACCATTGCGGAGGGGGTCGGGGGTGGAAACCAGCAGATTCAGGCCGTATTCCGTAACGCCACCCGCCAGCGGTTCCAAACAGGCGTAGAGGTGCAGACGGGCCAAATCCACCTTGTTTTCGATCACCGTTTGCTGCTGGCGACGATATTTGTAAGACTGCGCCCCAAAGTGGAAGCGACGACCATCGGGCAATTCAATCAACGGCGAGGCGTCGGAATAGCTGACGGCATCGCGCCCCTGGGGCAGTTGGTAGCGCACGGATCGAATCGCCTTGGGGTGGCTGTGGCCGTTGCAGAATTTGAGGTCGTAGTTGCCCGCATCTAACGAGAGGATGGGTGTGGTGCCCGAAGGCTGGACGGTGCGGGCTTTGGTCGCAGCCTTTTTGGCGGTCGTGGGGCGACCATGAGTGGCGGGGTCAAGGGTGGTCGAAACAGAGGTAGTCATAGGGCTGGTGTTTTGGGACGACAGGGGGGACGGCTGTCCCCAGGAGTACACTTGAATTAATTTAGTTGATTTGTACTATCCTGGCAAGCCCCTCGACGGCAATCTAGGGAAAATTCATCACCATGATGTTGGTGTCCCAGTTGGCGCGGGTGATGGCCTCCGGCTCTCGACCGAGGGCGGGTTGCCCCACGGTATAGGTGCTGGCGATCAGAATCAGTAGGGTGTTGGGCTGAAGGGCGTCCGAGATGCATCGCACCGCATTGCCCTGAATAGCTTGTACGGCCACCGTTTGGGTCTGCAAAAACTGGGTTAGGGTGCGGTCGTGGGTGGAACCAAGGGTGAGTTGCAGCACCCGCAGAGGAGCCTTCAGTTCCTCCGCTACGGCCTGGGCCACGGCGAGAGTCCTTTGGATTTGGGCGATATCGGCCTGCTGCCCCGTGATGGCAAAGAGTACAGCCTCGGTGTTGCCAATGGGTTGAGGAAAACGGCTAATCAGGACGGGAATGGTGGCCGAGCGAACAAGGTTATCTAGCACACTGCCAAAGAAATTTTCTTGATAGTTGGAATAGCCTTTCCAGCCACAAATGACTAGGTCGGCATCGTGCTCTTGGCTGGTGCGCAAAATTCCCCAATCCACCGAGTCATCAATGCGGCCAATGGGCTCCACTGGAATAGCAGCGGCATGGGCAATGGTTTCGGCAGTTTCTAGCAAGCGCCGCTGATGATTTTTGGCCGCTTCTGTGATGGGTTGATTTTGGTCAGGCAGCACATGGAGCGGCAGCAACGTTCCACCTACTCGCTTGGTCAAAATAATCGCCAATCGCAGCAAATTATCCTCGGTGCTGGGGTTCGCTACAGGCACCAAAAGTCGTTGACCTAGGGCAGGTTTATCGGCCTGTTGTGCCCCATCTCCTATGGTGACCTGATTAGACATTTGGGTTGACTCAGATAGCTTCGGCCCCCATCGGGCCACAACCCAGGGTGACAGAACACAGGTCACCAAAATCATTAAAATAACCGCATTAACCACCACCTCATCCACGAGTTCAATATTGAAGGCGATGGTAATGGCGGCTAGGGTGGAAGCAGCCTGGGCCATTGAGAGGCCAAACATGGTCATAGCGCTGGGAAATCGCCAGCCAAACCAGCGGGCCGATCCCCAAGCGGCCAGAAACTTACTGGTGAGTTCTGTCGCGATCAAAATTCCGGCAAAGAGTAAGGATTTGGGCTCTCGAATCAAGATCGATGGATCCACCAACATACCCACCGAAATCAGGAAGATAGGGACAAATAGGGTATTGCCAATAAACTGCACCCGATTCATTAAGGGGCTGAGGCGAGGAATAATTTGGGTGATAGCGACCCCAGCCAAAAAAGCTCCAACAATGGGCTCAATTTCAATCAAACTTGCTAGGTAAGAGGCCACAAACAGGGCCGCTAAAACAAAGGTGAATTCCGCCCCTTCGTCGTGGCCAAATTTTTTAAAAAACCAGCGTCCTAGCTTTGGTATTCCCCACAGCACCGCCACGGTATAAACCGTCAGGGCTGGGATGAGAAAGAACCAAAACCCTAGGGTTAAATTCCCCTGATCGGCCTTGATCACCACCGCCAACACCAGCAAGGCCAACACATTGGTAATCAGCGTTGCGCCGAGGGTGGCAATGGTGGCTGGGTGGCGCATAATGCCCAGCTTATTTAAAACCGGCAGAGCCACTAGGGTATGGGAGGCTAAACAAGACGCCACCAACACCGAGGCCCAAAAGCTATAGCCTAGGGCGAGGGTTGCCCCAGTACCCAATACCATGGGCATCAGAAACGTCGCCAAACCAAAAATAATGGGCTTATCGGCATTGCTTTTTAGATCGTCTAAGCTGGTTTCTAGTCCGCCTAGAAACATCAAAAATAGCAGGCCCACCGTGCCCAGCAGAACAATCGTATCGTCCCGTTCTAAGATGCCAAGTCCGTAGGGGCCAATGACCACCCCGGCCACAATGAGGCCAATAATGCCGGGGAGTTTCAGTCGCTCTACCAGCAGCGGCGCAATCAGCATGACCGCCAAAATGGTCAGAAATATCGCCACCGGATCGGTCAGCGGTTCCTCAAAAAAACGAGCAGCCAACAGCGGAGTGCCCACCCCTGGCCCCACCCCCAAGCCGACCCCGATGGCGTTCCACCCGCTGATCACACCCATCACCATCGTCCCATCACCCTAATTGACGCT
>JBBAWV010000108.1:0-16314 GCA_040396995.1 Nodosilinea sp.
AGGTCTCAACCCATCCTCATTTTTCTACGCTGGTATGAAACCACCCTGCCTCTCCTCCCTGGGAGAGGGGCTGGGGGTGAGGGCGGTTCCCCTTCTCTCCCCCCTTGCTTCAGAACTTTTAGAACCAAGGAGTTTCCCATGCAATCTCCACCCCTCAAGCTCAAGTCCCGTCGTTCGGATCGCCCTGCTATGCAACAGCTCGATTATCCCCAACCGCTTACTGCCCAAGGGTTTCTGGTCTTTGACCAGGTTTCTAAGGGGTTTCCCACCTCCAAGGGCATCTACCCGGTGTTGGAAAATGTCAACCTCACCATCAACGAGGGCGAATTTGTCTGCCTCATTGGCCACTCTGGTTGTGGTAAATCCACCCTGCTGAGCCTGGTGTCGGGGTTTCAACAGGCCACAGGCGGCTCGGTCACGCTGAACGGTAAGCCCATCCTCAAACCCGGCCCCGACCGCATGGTGGTCTTCCAAAACTATGCCCTGCTGCCCTGGCGCACGGTTTTTGAAAACGTTTATTTGGCCGTCAAAGCCGTATGGCCCGAAAAGCCCGAAGCCCAAAAACGCGCCATCGTGCGGGAACACCTAGCCATGGTGGGACTTACCGAAGCCGCCGACAAGCGCCCCGACCAAATCTCTGGGGGGATGCGGCAGCGGGTGTCCATTGCCCGTGCCCTGGCCATTCGCCCAGAGGTGCTGGTTCTCGACGAACCCTTTGGGGCGCTGGATGCGATCACCAAGGAGGAACTCCAGGAAGAACTGCTGAAAATCTGGAACGACCACCGCTGCACCGTGCTGATGATCACCCACGACATCGACGAAGCGCTATTCCTGGCCGACCGTCTGGTGATGATGACCAACGGCCCCGCCGCCAGCATCGGCGAAGTGATGGACATCCCCTTCGAGCGGCCCCGCAACCGCGACCAAATTATGGAAGACCCGCTCTACTACCAACTGCGCAACCACGCGCTCGACTTCCTCTACAACCGCTTTGCCCACGACGACGAGTAGGCCATTTCTTCCCTGAACAGTCTTCAGGGTGCATCGCAATTCAATTAACAGCTAAGACATCTCCTGACCCTTAGCCCTCGGTAGTTGGCCACTGTCGAGGGCTTTTCTTTGCCGTTGTCCATGGCTGAGCGGTGCGTTGTGGGCCTATCGAGGCGTAACTCGCAACCTTGTCAGGCGACCTTGGTGAGGCGTCATCCATGGCCCAACGGTGCGTTGTGGGCATCCCTAACCGCACCTTACAATGTTGACCTGTCGATCACCGCGTCGATCACCGTACCTATGACCGACCTATTTGCCAACCGTGTGGCCGTCCTCGCCACCATGCACCGCAAAGAACAAGCCATCGCCCCGCTTCTTGGAACGCAACTGGGCCTCACCGTTACCGTGCCTGATAGGTTTGATACCGACGGCTTCGGCACCTTTACCGGGGAAGTGAAGCGACCCGCCGACCAGCTTGCCACCGCTCGCCTCAAGGCCGAAGCCGCCCTAGACCAAGCCAGAGCGACCCTCGCCATCGCCAGCGAGGGCAGCTTTGGGCCACATCCCCACATCCCTTTCGTGCCCTGCAACCGCGAACTGGTGGTGCTGATTGACCGTCAGCATGACCTAGAAATCGTAGGCGAATGCCTCTCCACCGAGACCAACTATCGCCAGCAGCAGATTCGGACTCTTCAAGAAGCAGAAGCCTTTGCCGCCGCTGTGGCCTTTCCCAGTCACGGGCTGATCCTTCGAGCCAATGGAACCGTCCTCGCCAAGGGCATCACCACCGAAGCAACGTTATCGGAATTAGTAGAAACCGCCCTGCGCCAAGCCGCCACCGTCCAAATCGAAACGGATATGCGCGCCCTCTACAACCCAACCCGTATGGCCGTCATTGCCCAGGCCACCGAGGATTTGCTGCGGGCCATTGCCCAAACCTGCCCAAGCTGCGACTGCCCCGGCTTTCGGGAGGTAAAACGCTGGCCCGGTTTGCCCTGCGGTCTTTGCGGCACCCCCACCCTACTGACGGCGTTGATTCGTTACCAGTGCCAGCGCTGCGATTACTATCAAGACACTCCCCCAACCGACCAACCACCCAAAGCTGACCCCGGTCACTGCCCCTACTGCAACCCCTAGGGCCACCAGCCCCTTGCCCCATCGCCATGGCGACAGCAGAATTAGGGGCTGGGCCTATTATCAATGACGTACCCTAGGGCGAAAACTCGTACTCCCGCATTTCCAAACGGCAGTTGTCCTCTTGATTTAGGGCGCGCATAATGGGGTTAATATCGCGAAACCCTTCCCCACCTCGCTGTTCTAAGGAATCGGAAAATCGATCCGCAAACTTGACGACACAGGCGTTGGAACTGGTGGCAAGCTGGTCTAGGGCCACCTGGGCACCATTGATATCCCAGGTGGCAACGGCCCCGTGGAGTTGTTCCCAGGCGCGGTCGTCTCGGGTGGCGGTGGCGACCTGAAGCTGGTAGCGCTCCAAAATGTTGAAGGCTAGCCAAAAACTGAGCCCCAGGATGCTGGCCACGCCCAGCGCGAGGAGACATCCTGCCCAGGGAGCTTTTCTGTCCGGACGATCAACCTGGGGTTCGCCCTGTTGGGTGAGTTGGCCATAGTAGGTGACGAAGGGCGGCATCTGATCGATAAACCAGACCTCCAGGCCGCTGCCTTTGAGTCGTTCGGCCATGGCGTAGGCGGCGTCCCACTGTTGATCGGGGGTGAGTCCAGCGATGACGGGCTTTTGGTCGGGGAAATGGCCCCACTGCACCCGGAGATCCTCGGCAGCGGTTTGAAGGGCTGCTTCGGTGAGGGTATGCACACAGTAAACGAGGTAGTCCTGGGTCAGAATGTCCACTTTTTTCCCGCTGGGCACGGGCACCTGACAGTAAACATCGTGCCCATGCTGCTCCAGCCAGCGGGATAGAAAGGACTGTAGGGTCTCTAAATTGGGGAACTCCATAAATGGGGTGGGGCTACCGATGGGATGAACCGCAGGATGACCTCCTCACGCTGACCTTCTAAAGATGACCGCTTAGATAGCCGCTAAAAAGGTAAAGAAGGCACGGTTTGCCCTACATCTTATTGCGCATTCCGCGAAGCGACACACGCATTTCGTAGGCTGGCACCCTACGCCCCATCCGCTGGAGAGGAGGTCTGCTGTGAGCCAAGGACTTAAGGATGCTTTCCCAATGTCCTTGGCTTCCCTAGGGACGAGATCCCCTAGTGCTGGGAGGGCGCATCGCCGCTGAAGGGCTGCACACCCGTGGAGGGATAGTTATCATGGCTGGGGCTAAACAGCTCCAGAATAGCCTCGACCAAGTCCCCAAAAAATCCTCGTTGTGCTTTGAGTTCGGGAATGGCTTCACGCACATGATCCGGCGAAAACGCATAGCCCTGGGTTTCCCCTAGGTTGATTAAATCGCCGGGTTGTTCTGCCCCCTGTACCTGGCTTTTAAGCGCAGGGTCGGTGGCCGCTTGCTGGAGAAACGAGAGCGCATTTTCTTTGGACATACCGTTTCACTTCCATGACCTAACAGTGTGGAGCGCAGAGCGCTATATCCCTAGTGTTACGCTGCCCTGACAAATTCAGCGACCTTCCTCAACACAACCTTGCATTTCTTGAAACGGGTTAATTGAAGCGCTACCCCGGTTCTGGCCGAACCCGTCCCCGCCAGACCTGCTGATTCGCTATTTCTTGCTGATTTTTCCTTCAGTAAACCTTGATTTGAGCGGGATCCAGGGATTTGCACAACGGTCTTCCACCCGCTAAACTTGTATTAAGCAATGTAAATAAACTTTTAAGGAAAAATATTTGTGCCACCGCTGCCTTCCCCTAGTCCGTAGGTTTTGGCTTTCCCCAAGGGCGATCTTGGCCAACCCGATGGCCCTCGCCCGCTGCCCAGGTGTCCCTCGCCTGCCGCCGCTCCCATGCCGAATCTATCGTAGGTATCTAAATTTACCTACCTAGAACGACGGTTCTCCCCACCTTCACCGGGGAGATGGTTACGTAAAGTATTACTAAGGCTCTGGGGCAACTCCCGCCTTAACCTTTCTCTCGACATGGCCAATGCTGGTGTCTCTCTTCCTCCCCAAGGCGTGGTTTAGCCCGCACCCGGCCTTCCTTCCCTCTCACCGCCCTCAATCCCCTAGGTTGCCATGTTTGAACATTTTACGAATACAGCGATTGCGGTCATCATGAAAGCCCAGGAGGAGGCCCGCCGCCTACGCCACAACTTTGTGGGTACAGAGCAACTCCTGTTAGGTCTCATCAAAGAGGAAAATACGGTTTCCGCTAGGGTACTTGGCGACTTTGGCATCACCCTCGCCGATGCCCGCACCGAGGTCGAAGCCATCATTGGCCGAGGCAGTGGCAGTGTGCCGCCCGAAATTCCCTTCACTCCCAAGGTGAAGCAGGTGTTTGAGCAGGCGTTTCAGGAAGCCCGCAAACTAGACGCCGCCTACATCGAGCCGGAGCACCTGCTACTCAGCCTCACCCAAAACACCGAAAGCGTCGCCTATCGGGTGATTAGCAACCTGGGCGTGGATCCAGCCAAGGTGCGGACGCGGGTGATTCAAGAACTGGGCGAAGTGGCCTCCATGCCTGCGGGACGGGGTGGCCGAGAGCGCGACCGTGAGGACAGCCGCAAAAAGAGCAAGATTCTGTCTGAATTTGGTAACGACCTTACCGCCCTCGCCGCCCAGGGCAAAGTCGACCCCGTGGTAGGTCGGGCCAAGGAAATTGAGCGGGTGGTGCAGATCCTCGGTCGGCGCACCAAGAACAACCCCATCCTAGTCGGTGAACCGGGCGTCGGCAAAACCGCCATCGCCGAAGGGTTGGCCCAGCGCATTGTGAACCAAGACGTGCCCGATGCCCTGCTGACCAAGCGGGTGATCAGCCTCGATATGGGCTCCATGGTGGCGGGTACCCGTTTCCGGGGCGACTTTGAAGAGCGCCTCACCCAACTGGTGGAAGAAGTTCGCCAAGACCCCGACGTGGTGCTGGTGATCGACGAAATCCACACCCTGATTGGGGCCGGATCCCTAGAAGGGGGTATGGACGCCGCCAACCTGCTGAAGCCCGCCCTCGCCCGTGGCGAAATGCAGTGCATTGGAGCCACCACCCTGGACGAGTTCCGCAAATACATCGAGCGAGATGCCGCCCTAGAGCGTCGCTTCCAGCCCGTCACCATCAGCCCCCCCTCGGTGCCCGAAACCATCGAAATCCTCCAGGGCATCCGCAGCCGCTACGAGCAGTTCCACCAAGTCACTATCACCGACGAAGCCATCGAAGCCGCTGCCAAGCTCTCGGATCGCTACATTTCAGACCGCTTCCTACCCGACAAGGCCATCGACTTGATCGACGAAGCCGGTTCCCAGGTGAAGCTCCGTTGCGCTCCCAAGTATCCCTCCAAGGAAATAAAGCAGCAGTTGCGCCAGGTCAATCAAGATCTGGATGCCGCCATCGAACTCCAGGATTTTGGTAAGGCCAAGGCGCTGCAAGGGGAGCGTCAGGAACTGCTGGCCCAGATTCAGGCCGAGGTGCCGGAATACGCCGAAGCCGCTGCCGAGTCGGCCCCCATTCAATCCGCCGCCCTGCCTGTGGTGGATGAGGAAAGCATTGCCAACGTGGTCGCCGCCTGGACGGGCATCCCCGTCAACCGCATGACCGAAACCGAAGCGGTGCGCCTGATCCACATGGAGGACATCCTCCACGAGCGGGTGGTGGGTCAGCACGAGGCCGTGGTGGCTGCGGCCAAATCGATTCGGCGGGCGCGGTCGGGTCTGTCCAGTGCCGACCGTCCCATCGCTAGCTTGGTGTTTGCGGGGCCAACCGGGGTGGGCAAAACGGAACTCTCCAAAGCCCTCGCCGTAGCGCTGTTCGGCTCCGAAGAGGCGATGATCCGCCTGGATATGTCGGAATATATGGAAAGCCACACGGTCTCCAAACTGATCGGCTCTCCTCCCGGCTTTGTGGGCTACGACGAAGGCGGCCAACTCACCGAAGCCGTGCGCCGCAAGCCCTACACCGTCATCCTGATGGACGAAATCGAAAAGGCCCACCCCGACGTGTTCAACCTGCTGTTGCAGGTGCTGGATGACGGCATTCTGTCCGACGCCAAGGGCCGCACCGTCAGCTTCAAAAACACCCTGATTATCCTCACCTCCAACATCGGTTCCCAGGTGATCGAAAAGGGCGGTAACAGCCTCGGCTTCGACCTCGCCACCGATGCCACCAACAGCCAGTACAACAACATCCGCAACCTGGTGAACGAGGAAATGAAGCAGTACTTCCGCCCGGAACTGCTGAACCGCCTCGATGAGATTATCGTCTTCCGCCAGCTCAGCCGCGAAGAGGTGAACCAAATCGCCGACCTGATGTTGGATCAGGTGAACAAGCGCTTGGCCGACCGTCAAATGCAGGTGACCCTCTCGGATGCCTTCCGCGACAAGCTGGCCCAATTGGGCTATGACCAGCGCTACGGAGCCCGTCCCATGCGCCGCGCCATCGCCCGCCTAGTGGAAGACACCCTAGCCGAAGCGATCTTGGCCGGAACCCTAGAGGACGGCGACAAGGTGCTGCTGGATGTGGATGCGGAGGGTAATCCCCAGGTGAAACCCGCCCAACAAGCCGCCCTAGTAGGTTCTAGCCACTAGCATTAGCCCAAGGTTCGCTCAGCCTCTTACCCCCGTTTCCGTCCGCCTGCCTAGGCCAGGGAACGGGGGATTTTTGAACTGGCAGAGATGCGCGATAAACAATCCTGTGATGCACACAAATGGGTTCACCGGGGGGTACATGAGTTGGGCGAGGTCTCAGGCGACTTCGCGGCTATAGTTAGTTCAATGAGTAGTAGTACGTTTCAGGAGAGGCCATGGGCTACAGCGTTGACCTTTTGAGAGAGCGCTACCGTCGTCAAGGGAAAACCTTGCTCTGCCTGGATGAAAGCGGCTTTGAAGCCACCGCCCAGCGGCCCTATGTCTCTGCCGAGCGGGGGAAATCGGTGCTGGGGTATCGCAGCGGTCACACCCGACCCCGCACCAGTCTATTAGCGGCACGGGTTGACGGGCGATTAGTCGCCCCCTGGCTTTTTTCGGGCCCCTGCAACACCACCCTCTTCAACACCTGGCTAGAGCATCACCTCTGCCCGCTGTTGGACGAGACGATGGTGGTCATTTTGGATCATGCGGCCTTTCACAAGTCGCAGCGGAGTGAGGAAACCCGCGACCAGGCCCTACGCCAAGCCATGCTTGAAACCATGCAAAGCCATCCCAACCCCGTAGACTGGGCGGCCTTTACCTTCATGGGCCTGGGGGAATAGCGACGACAACAGGCCCATGGCCCTAGCGCCATCCAGCCTCCGCCAGACTAAAATCAACGTATCTGCGCCAGGAGGGACGCTTGCCATGACGGTAGACACCCATCCAAAACCTTGGGGTATGCTTTACCCGGAATCAGACGGCCAGCCCATGACCGAGAGTGACCTCACCCGCGACTACTTAATCTACGCCATCGAGGTACTGCGGCAGTATTTCCAGAGCCGTCAGCAGGTCTATGTGTCTGGCAATTTGTTTATTTACTACCGCGAAGGCGACCCTAAAGCCGTGGTTTCGCCCGATGTGTTTGTGATCTTTGGGGTCAGCAAGCGCCAGCGACGCAGCTACAAAACCTGGCAGGAAGGGGGAAAACTGCCCTCCTTCATTCTCGAAATTACCTCCCGCACCACCCGCAAACAAGACGAGACCGAAAAACCTGCCCTCTACGCCCAACTGGGGGTGCAGGAATATTTTCAGTACGATCCCACGGGGGACTATCTCAACCCCCAACTTAAGGGCTACCGCTTGCAGCGAGGGGGATATGAAGCCATCACCCCATCCACACCACCAGAGCATGGCGGGGCACTCAGAAGCGAGGTGCTGGGGCTAGATCTGCGCCTGGTTGACCCTGGTTTTCCAGTGGTGGCGGCGGCCCCTGGGCTGATGTCGGTGGCGAAGGCACTACGGTTTTTTGATCCCCAAACGGGGGAAAAACTGCTGAGCTACGCCGAAGCGGAGCAGGCCCGTCAGCAGGCAGAGCAGGCGCGTCAACAGGCGGAGCAAGCACTGGGTGACAGTGAACAGGCTCAGATCAATGCAGCAACCCGTCTGTTGCAACGGGGATTGCCTCCAGAGGATGTAGCCGATATTTTGGCCTTGCCCTTGGCCATGGTGCTGGCGTTGACGGAACCCACCGCCTAACCACCAGCGCACCCCCCAAAACCACGGCCCCCGCTGGCAAATGTGCCCAAAGCTAAAGGAATCTAACGCAACCTCGCCCCAAACCCCATCTATCGGCTAAACCTGGGATAGGCTTTTGTCTTTTCCCGTTGCTGTTGCCCTTATGCGCCTTTCTTTGCAATGGCTGTGGTTGCTGGTTGCCCTGGGTTTGCCCCTGGCCCCTGGTGGGCTAACCCTGCCCTCGCCTGCCTTGGCCCAAACGGCACCTAATGCCGCCCAAGCCGCAGAAGCCGACCGCCTGCTCGAACTGGGGCGACAACAATACCGCGTCAGCCAGTTCCGCGAAGCCCTGCAATCTTGGCAAGCCGCCCTAGAAATTTACCAAACCCTGATCAACCAAGCGGGCGTGACCAGAGCCCTCAACAATATCGGCATTATCTATGCACGGCAGGGCAACTATGAGGGGGCATTGGCTACCTTCCAGCAAAGCCTGTCTATGCGCCGCGAACTGGGCGACCGAGCGGGCGAGGCCCAAACCCTAGGCAACATCGCCAATGTCTATCAGTCGCAGGGGAGCTATGGGGCGGCGCTGACCACCTATCAGCAAATCCTGATTATGTTTCGGGAGATGGCTGACTGGGCAGGTGAGGCTACTACACTCAACAATATCGGCGTCATCCATGAGAATCAGGGCAACTATGGGGCGGCGCTGACCACCTTCCATCAAAGCCTGTCTATGCGCAGCGAACTGGGTGACCGGGCGGGCGAGGCCCAAACCCTCAACAACATTGGCCTTATCTATCAGTTGCAGGGGAACTATGGGGCGGCGCTGACCACCTTCCAGCAAAGCCTGTCTATGCGCAGCGAACTGGGTGACCGGGCGGGCGAGGCCATGACCCTCAACAACATTGGCGTCACCTATCAGTTGCAGGGAAACTATGAGGCGGCGTTGACCACCTACCAGCAAAGTCTGACCATGCGCCGAGAACTAGGCGACCGGGCGGGCGAGGCCACTACCCTCATGAACATCGGCATTATCTATCGGTTGCAGGGGAACTACGAAGCAGCGTTGACTGCCTACCAGCAAAGCCTAACCATCAGCCAGACAATAGGCGACCGAGACACCGAGGCTGCTACCCTCATGAACATCGGCATTATCTATCGGTTGCTGGAGAACTATGGAGAGGCACTGGCCACCTACCAGCAAAGTCTGACCATTAGCCGCGAACTGGGCGACCGAGCCACCGAGGCCCAAACCCTCGACAATATCGGCCTTCTCTGGAACGCCCAGGGGGAAACGGCCTTGGCGATTGTGTTTCTCAAGGCATCGGTGAATGTGTACGAAGACATTCGCCAGAGCAATCAGGCCCTAGCGCAAAGTCTAAAAGATTCCTACCTCACCACCATTGAAGACACCTATCGCCGTTTGGCGGATTTGCTGATTCAGCAGGAGCGCATTTTGGAGGCGCAGCGGGTGCTGGATTTGCTGAAGGTGCAGGAATTGGATACGTTTTTGCGGGGGGTGCGCAGCAACAGCAACACCCAGGCCGGGGTAGAGTTGGTGCCGTTAGAGGCCGAAATTGTGGTGGCCTACGATGCGCTGGTGGAGCGGGCCATTGCCAACGGCCAACGTCTCAGCGAACTGGAAGCCAAAACTAGCCTCACCGCCGAAGAAGAAGCGGAAATGGTAGCCCTACAAGAGGAACGCCAAGTACTGTTGCAAGCCTTTAACCAGTTTCGCACCAGCGATCTCGTACAGGGGGCCTTGGCTCAGCTCAGCCCCGCCGAGCGAGATCGCAACCTTCAGCTTGGCCAGCTTGCCGCCCTGCAAGACAACCTCAGCCAAATTCCCCAGGGGGCGGTGCTGCTCTATCCCCTCATTTTGGAGGATCGGCTGGAGTTGGTCGTCACTTCGCCCTATGCGCCCCCCATCCACCGCACCGTCAACGTTACCCCGGCCCAATTAGCGGCGGCGGTGCAAGCCTTTCGCTACGCCCTAGAACTCCCCACCCGCGATGCCATCACCCCCGCCCAACAGATCTACGGTTGGCTGATTGCTCCCATCGAAGCCGACCTGCAAGCGGCGGGGGTGGATACCCTCATCTATGCGCCGGATCGCATCCTGCGCTACATTCCCCTTGCCGCCCTCCACGATGGCGACCAATGGCTCACCGAGCGCTACCGGATCAACCACATCACCGCCGCCAGCCTCACCGACCTCAACACCCCACCCACCACCGAGCCCCGCATCCTCGCCGGAGCCCTCACCGAAGGGCCAGTGACCATAGAAGCCGGAGGCCAGAACTACAATTTCAGCCTTCTGCGCCATGCGGAGGCGGAGGTCAACGGCATCGCCGCCCTCGACCCCAGGGTGAGCCCACTGCTGGGGGCCAACTTCACCCCCGACCAAGTGGAACGCGAAGCCAACCGCCACACCATTGTTCACCTCGCCACCCACGCCAAATTTTTGGTGGGCCAGCCAGAAGACTCCTTCATTTTGTTCAGCAACCGCAACCGCTGGACGTTGGCCGACTTTAATGCGGGTTTACTAAACCTCACCCAGGTAGACCTGGTGGTCCTGTCGGCCTGCGAAACCGGGGTAGACAACACCTTTGGCAACGGCGAAGAAATCCTCGGCTTTGGCTACCTCATGCAGGAGGCGGGGGCACGGGCCGCGATAGCCTCCCTATGGGCGGTGGATGATGGCGGAACTCAGGTCTTGATGGGAGAATTCTACGATGCCCTACTGCGGGGTCGCCTGGGCAAAGCCGAAGCCCTACGCCAAGCCCAACTGTCTCTGATTCACCTAGGGCGTAGCGACAGTCGAGGCTTTGAACTAGCCGAAGACCTGGGCCTCGACCCTAACAACTTGGCCCACCCCCACTACTGGGCACCGTTCATTTTGATTGGGAACGGATTATGATCCACCGTCGTCATTTTTTGCAGGGCACCCTGGGCGCACTGGGAGCCATCGGCCTCAGCCAACTGGGGCTAGAACGCTATACCCTGCGCTACGGTCGCGCCCTGGCCCAGGATACCCGCCGCAAGGTGGCGCTGCTGGTGGGCATTAACGCCTATGCCGCACGGGATCGCCTCTATGGCCCCGTCTACGATGTGGAGCTTCAGCGGCAGTTGTTGATTCACCGTTTTGGCTTTAACCCCGCCGATATCCATGTGCTCACCGATGCCCAGGCCACCCGCGCCAATATTTTGGGAGCCTACAACGAGTATCTGCTCAACAGCGTTGGCCCCAACGATGTGGTGGTCATGCACTATTCCGGCCACGGGGTGAGGGTGAATGAATCCACCGTGATGCGTACCCTGCTGGACGAGGCCGACCGGGACTGCATCGATGCCAACTGCCTCAACACCGCCCTAGTGCCCGTAGACAGCGACAGCGGCGGCGGCGAGGTGCAGGGCATCCTCGGCCACACACTGCTGCTGATGCGGTCGGCCCTACCCACCGAAAACGTCACCCTCGTCCTGGACTGCTGCTATGCCGGGGGCGGCAAACGGGGCAATGTGATCATGCGATCCCAAGTTACCGATTTGGAGGCGCGCACCAGCACCGCACCGCCCATCACCCAGGCAGAAGGGGAATTTCAGCAAACCCTGATGAGCCGCCTAGGCTGGGGGCCACAGCAGTTGATCGAACAAATCGAGTCGCGCCAGGGACGGGGCTTTGTGGCGGCTTCGGCCAGGGCCAACCAGCAATCCGCCGACTACCCCTTCGAGGGCTTCACCGCCGGAGCCTTCACCTGCCTGCTCACCCAGCACCTTTGGCACGAGGCCCAGCCCCTATCGGCCACCATTTCAGCGGTGGCCAGCAGCACCACCAGCCTCACGAAGCACAGCCAAATCCCAGAGTACGATCCCCAGAACGTCACCCGGTCTACCCAGAATCCCATTTATCACGTGGCCCCCGTGGCCCCCTCCGCCGAGGCCGTCCTCCTAGGGGCTGGGGCCGGGAACACCGTGAACCTGTGGCTAGGGGGGGTGAATCCCGGCAGTTTGGAAGCCTTTGACCAGGGGGCCGAATTCACCCAGGTAGACGCCCAGGGCAACCCCGTCGCCACCGTGCGGCTGGTGAGTCGGGATGGGCTGCGGGCCACCGGGGAAGTGATCCCCGCCAGTGCCGCCCAGGTTAGCACCCAAGGCACCACCCGAGGCGCGGCCCCCGCCACCCCCCTGCTGCAAGAACAGGTGCGGGGCATTCCGGTCAATATCACCCTGCGTCTGGGCCTAGACGACACCCTCACCGCCGCCGAACAGGCCAGTGCCCCCGACCAAGTACAGGAGTTGAGCTTTATTGAATGGGTGGCCGTGGAACCGGGACAAGCGCCCAAGCCGCCCCACGTTCTCTTGGGCCGCTACACCACCGAGATCGATCAGCGTATGGTGCAAAGCGAGGTGGCCCGTCGCCCCCCGGTGGGTAGTGTGGGCCTGTTTTCTGCCACCCAGGAACCGCTGATGGTGGAATCCTTCGGTGCGCCTGGGGAAAGCCTTGCCGATGCCCTCCGCCTTCGCCTCAAGCCCCAGCTTACGTCCCTGCTAGTGGGGCGCATGTTGGCCCTAATGGTGAACCAAACCGCCTCCCAAATTAACGTTAGCCTGACGGTCGATCACCAGGGTTCCCGCAGCGGCACCACCACCCGAGGCGGCGACGACGACAGCGCCCTGATTGTTCCTCGGCTCACCGCCCAGGGTATCCAGACGATCCCCGCCAATGACCCACTCACCATCACCGTCACCAACCACGAAGCCATTCCTCTGTATCTGGGGCTGCTGGCCATCAACGCCGCCGGAGAAGTGGCGGTGCTGTTCCCCCCAGCCAGCGACACGGCCAATCAAGATCGCCTTGACCCCGAAGTGTCTAAGTCTGTACCCCTCGTAGCCAGACCGCCCCTGGGCATCGCCCAACTGCTGGTCATCGCCAGCCCCACCTCCCTCCAAAGCACCTTAAATGCCCTACGCCGCATCGCCTCCACCCTGCGCAGCGCCGACGAATCGGCCCAGGCCCCCGATATCATGCAAGAGATGTTCAGCACCCTAGACAGCCGCCGCAGCGCCAGCCCCCCACAATCTGGGCCACGCCGCCTGGAGGTAAATGCCGTGGCCGCCCTCTCCCTGCTGTTTGAAATCGTTCCTGCTGGATGACCAGATCCCAGGGTTCTGCCTTCACCTCTGGCACTGCTGCGTAATCCTGGCAAGAACCCTGGGATCTCACTACTCCGCCCACAAGTCCCTGGTTTTTGTCCTAACCTGCTACTATCCTTTCAACTCCGCTAGACCCCTGGGATCTCTCCCCACCCACCACCCCACCACCTTGCCACCCTCTCACCCCCATGGGCACCCATCCCCTCGAAACCGCCATTGCCGAGTATCGCCACTGGATGAGCCAGTTGGCGACCGAGGGGGATGCTTGGCAGGCAGAAACTATTCTGGCCACGCTGCACAGCCGGGATCGGGCCCAGCACCTGATTGACCAACTGGCCGAGGAACCCGATGGTCAACCCCTGCCACCCCAGCTTTGGCTGGATCTGGCTAACACCGATGCCGAGCTAGGTCGTCAGACCGACCGATTACGCGCCCAATTGGCCCTACCCCACTGGCGCAAAAGCGTTCATCCGCCGGAGCACCATTGGTGGTGGTCCCCCCCCGAACCAGAACCACCAAAGGAAGCCTTGGGCTGGCTGTGGGGGGGCTTCACCATTGCCCTGCTGACCATTAGTTTGGCCCTCGCCCAGGATACGGCCAGTCGGTTTATCGCCAATGCGCCGGGGGTTTGGAGTTCTTTGGGGGCGATTGTGCCCGTGGTGTTGACGCTGTTTGCGGGGGGCGGTGCCTTAACCCAGGTGGGACAGCAGTTGTTAGAAACCATTCTGTCGAGCCGTGGCCCCAACCGTCGCCACTGGGCCAAGATCAAGTTTGCCCTGGCCCTAGCCTTGACGGTGGGGCTATTTACCTTCCATGCCCTGGGGTTGCCCCGCATTGCCCAAGCCTACAACCAGCGGGGCGAAACCAACTATGAAGTGGGCGACTGGGCCAGTGCCCAAAATAACTTTCGGCAGGCCACCAGCCTCCATCCCGACTATCCCCAGGCCCAGTTCAACCTGGGGGTGATGTATGAGGAGTATCAGCGGTGGGATCAGGCTCAGACGGAGTATCTGAAGGCGGTTCAGGGAGGATACCTACCCGCCTACAACAATCTGGCCCGCTTATACCTGCGAGAGGGGGACACCGAGGCCGCCGTCACCCTACTGCGAACCGCCCTCAGCGATCCAGCCCTCCAGGAAAAAGACCCTGAACTGCGGTACGTGCTGAACAAAAATTTGGGCCAAGCTCGGCTGGATCAAGGTCGCCTACCCGAAGCCGAAACAGCCTTGCTAGAAGCCATCGCCATCGGCGAATCCCTCGATCCCCCCCGTCCCGATGCCTACTGCCTGCTGGCCCAAGTCATCAGCCAGCAAGAATCCATGCCCAGCCCCGAGGCCGAAGACAGCCCCTTGCCCACCGTCGAAGAAGCCTGGACACGCTGCCTGCAACTGGCCAACCGTCCCGAATACGACGAATGGGAAGGCATGGCCCGCCAAGCCCTCACTCAATCGGAGAACTTGGAGGACACCAATGCCAACTAGCCCCCACCGCCCTACCCATCTCACAGATCTCTCTCAGATGGTTTGCCCCTTGGTTCAGCGAGGCCCCAGAAATCCCCCCCTGCTTTCCAAGGGGGGCAGGGGGGGGCTCATCCCATGCCTGTCCTGGATTTCAGGCTTCACCCTTGCTGCCCTGGCGCTTTTCCCCGGTGCGGCCCAGGCTTCCCTCGCCCGGATTGTGTCTGTGCAGGGTTCGGTGGAGGTGCAGCGGGCCACGGGCACCACATTTCAGCCCGCTTCCCCCGGTACCGCCCTCTACGGGCCGGATATCCTACGGCCCAGCCGAGGGAGCCGAGTCATCGTGGTGTGTCCCAATGGACAGAGCCAGTGGCGGGTGCCAGCGGGCACGGTGTCGGCGGTGAATAATGGCTGTCCCGGCACCCCAGCGGCCCTCAAGCCTGAGTTTGGTGTAGGCGACCTGCGCGGCGGCAGCAATTCGGCGATTCCCTACGTCATCGCCCCCCGTCAAGATTTGGTGCTTTCCCCCACTCCTACTCTGCAATGGAACCCCGTAGACGGAGCCAGCCAATACACCGTTTCCCTGCGCACTCGGCGCGGCACCGTTTGGGAAGTCACCACCCCCGATTCTGTTCTGCCCTACCCCGAAAACCAGCCGCCCCTTTCCCCCGGCACCCGCTATACCCTGGTAGTGCAGGCGGATACAGGCACAGCCAGCACCGACGAACCCCCAGAACTGGCCTTTAACCTGTTGGGCGGAGACGAAGCCACCGAAGCCGCCGAGGCCATCGCCGCTGTCCAAGATCTGGACTTACCAGAACTGGCCAAAACGTTGATCCTGGTGGAGGAAGTTTATCCCCGCTATCAGCTCACCGCCGCCGCCATTGCCGACCTGGAAGACCTGGTTTCCCAAGGGTTTGACCTCGCCCAGGTGCGCCGACTATTGGGGGATATTTACCTGCGCAGCGGCCTACGGCTCTTAGCCGAGACCAGCTACCAACGCGCCATTGCCCTGGCCATTGCCACCGATAACCTAGAGGAGGAAGTGATGGCCCAGTACGGCCTGGGCACCCTCTACAGCCGCACGGGCCAGACGGCACGAGCCATCGCGCAACTCACCGCCGCCCAAGCCGGAGCCACCGCCCTAGGCAACGCCACCCTCGCCGCCGACATCGCTACCGAACTGGAAGGGTTGTAGCCAAGGGGGATGTGAGGCTATATGAAAGGTAAATACGTCCTACGGCTCTCTGCTAGAGGTTTTCCAATGCGCCTTTCTTGGCAATGGATGTGGTTGCTGGTTGCCCTGGGCCTGCCCCTGGCCCCCGGTGGGCTAACCATGCCCCCGCTTGCCATGGCCCAAACGGTGCCTAATAACGCTCGACTCGAAGAAGCCGACCGCCTTCTTGAACTGGGCAGGCAACAGTATCGCGCTAGAGGATATTTGGAAACCCGGAGAAGGGGTATGAAAAGCCTCAAGCAAGTCTCC
>JBBAWV010000109.1:0-16152 GCA_040396995.1 Nodosilinea sp.
CCTCATTTTTCTACGCTGGTATGAAACCACCCTGCCTCTCCCCGTGGGAGAGGGGGGCCGGAAGCCTAAACTCAAATCCTCGTTATAGCCATATCGTGACGCCCCAATCCCTAACAACCAATCACTAATAACGACGCCCGAAAATGGTGCATTGCTTCGCGTAGGCCCTAGCCTCGCCCCAGCGATATGCACCCTACGCATAACCAATAACCAATAACCCAAAGCCATGGTACGCATCCAAGCCTTCCCCCCCGGTCAACAGCCCAACGGCAGCAGCCCCAATGGTGCCAATGGCAACAGCCATAATGGAGATGCTGTTCTGTCCACCACGCCTTCGCGGCAGCTAGAGACCTTTGATAAGCCTGTAATTTTGCGCCAGTCGCCTCGGTGGTCGAGGGCAGTGGTCTGGAGTATTGTGGGCGTCACCACAGCGACCGTGGCCTGGTCATGTCTGGCTAAGTTCGAGCAGGCGATTCCAGCCCAGGGCAAGCTAGAACCCCAAGCTATGGTGCAGCCCGTCCAGGCTCCGGTGGGGGGCGTGGTGCAGGAAGTTCATGTGAAGGAAGGGCAGGCGGTGAAGCGGGGCGATCTGCTGGTCAGTCTGGATCCAAAAACTAGTGAAGCTCAGTTGGCCTCCCTACAAGCGATTCGGGCCAAGCTGGAGGAGGAAAATGCCTTCTATCGGTCGCAACTGGCGGATCAAGCTGGGGTGGTGGTTCCGGCAGAAATTTCCCCTAGCCTGATGCAACTCACCAGCAACCGCTCGGCCCTGGTGGCGGAAAATGCCCTCTACCGCGCCCAACTGGCCGGAGACACCACCGGATCCAACCTGAGTCCGGCCCAACGGGAACGCCTGGAAGCGGCCAATGCCGACCTCAATTCTCGCCTCAGCATTGCCCGTCTAGAGGTGGAACAACTAAAACGCCAGCTGACTCAAGTTCAGGCCCAACTGGCCAACGCTCGGCAGGATTTGACCCTCAACCAATCCATTTTAGTGCGGGTGCAAAGCCTTGAGGCCCAGGGCGGCATTGGCAAAATTCCGCTGCTGCAACAGGAGCAGGAGGTGAAAAACAAGCAAACCGAGGTCAACCGCCTGGTGGAGGAAGAGCAGCGCCTGATTGTGGCGATTGCCCAGGCTGAAGAAAAGTTCCGCAATACCCAAACCACGTCCCAAGACGATCTTCAGCGCCGCATTGCCGCCAACGATAACCAAATCGCCACCATCGACAGTCAGCTCACCAAAACCATCCTAGAAAACGACAAACGCCTGCAAGAGGTGGAAAGCCAGATTACCGAATTACAACAGACCTTGGTGTACCAAGAACTGCGGGCTCCCATCAACGGCACCGTGTTTAACCTCAAGGCGAATCAACCGGGCTTTGTGACCAATTCCACCGAGCCGATTATGGAAATTGTGCCCGATGATGCCCTAGTGGCGCGGGTGTTTATCACCAACCGGGATATCGGCTTTGTGGAGGAAGGAATGCAGGTGGATGTGCGGATCGATTCCTTCCCCTACAGCGAATTTGGCGATGTGAAGGGCACCCTCACCCAAATTGGTTCCGATGCCCTCCCCCCCGACCAAATCAACCCCCAATACCGCTTCCCGGCGGATATCACCCTCGATCAACAGTTCATCCCCATCAACGGCCAACCCATTCAGTTGCAGTCGGGGATGTCCCTCAATGCCAATATCAAAACCCGCCCCAAACGGGTGATTATGATCTTTGCTGACCTATTTACCCGCAAGATCGACAGCCTCAAAACCGGGCGTTAAGTCGGACCACAAATCCGAACGAGAAAGCCCCGCTTCCTAACCCAATAACCCCTAGGGGGGCGGTCTCTGAGCCCGCTGATACTGGGGGCTATCAAGCCGGATTTGGGATGGGTGATTCTGACTGGATCACCCCGGAAATTAACGCTGAATCAGCGTCCCTCCTGGGCGATGCGGCGGCTGAGCCAAAAGACGGGCAGCAGTCCCACCAGAATAATCGCCAAAGCGGGGGCCGAGGCCTCCACCAGTCGTTCGTCGGCGGCGTATTGGTAAACCCGGACGGCCAGGGTATCGAAGTTAAAGGGGCGGATAATCAGCGTGGCGGGTAGTTCCTTCATCACGTCCACAAACACCAGCATGATGGCCGTCAGCAGACTGCTATTTAGCAGGGGCAGGTGGATGTTGGTGAGGGTTTGGCGGGGGCTTTGGCCCAGGCTGCGGGCGGCATCGTCGAGGGAGGGCTTGATTTTGGTCAGTCCGGCCTCGACGGCCCCAAAGGAAACGGCCAGGAAGCGCACCAAGTAGGCAAAAATCAGCGCCACCATCGTACCGCTGAGCAGTAGGCCCGTGGAAAATCCCAGATTTTGGCGCATCCAGGCATCGATAGCGTTGTCGAACCGGGCTAGGGGAATCAGGGTGCCCACGGCAATTACCGCACCGGGTACCGCATAGCCCAAGTTGGCTCCTTGGACGCCCAACCGCAGCCAGGGGGTCGCCTTCAGCCGCAGGCCGTAGGCCATCACGAGGGCTAGGGCCACGGCAATGAGGGCGGTCAACACCGCTAGGATCAGGCTATTTAGGCTAAGGGTGATAAAGTCGCCGTTGAGGGTGTCCTCGGCGTGGCGGAGGGTCATGGCCAGCAGCAGCCCCACGGGCACCACCAACCCCAGCAGGACGGGGATACCGCAGGCCAGCCAAGCCCCCACAGCGCGGATTCCGGTCAGCCCATAGCGGGAGGGAGCGGCGGTGGCCATGCTTTGGTAGTAGCGAGATCGGCGGCGGGAGCGCTGTTCAATCCACACCAGGGCGAAGATAAACAGCAGCAACACTGCCGAAAGCTGCACGGCGGCGGGCCGATCCCCCATACCAAACCAGGTGCGATAAATGCCCGTAGTAAAGGTGGGCACACTGAAGTAGGCGACGGTGCCAAAGTCGTTGAGGGTTTCCATCAGGGCTAGGGCCACCCCCGCCGCAATGGCCGGACGAGCCAGGGGCAGGGCCACCCGCCAAAAGCTGCGCCAGGGGCCACAACCCAGGGAACGGCTGGCTTCTAACGTGGCGGTAGACTGTTCTGCAAAGGCCACCTTCGTCAGCAGATAGACGTAGGGATAGAGGGTGAGGCTAAACAGCAGAATCGCCCCCGGAATGGAGCGAATGTTGGGAAACCAGTATTGCTCGGCCTGCTGCCAGCCAAACAGCCCCCGCACAAAGGTTTGCACGGGGCCAAAGTATTCCAGGGTGTCGGTATAGACGTAGGCCAAAATGTAGGCCGGAGCCGCCAGGGGCAGCAGCAGCAGCCACTCAAACCCGCGCCGCCCCGGAAACTGGCAGGCACTCACCAGCCACGCCGTCCCCACGCCAATCAGCAGCACCCCCAGGCCCACCCCCACCATCAGCACCAGGGAATTGCGGATATACTCCGGCAGTACCGTGGAGGCCAAATGTCCCCAAGCGTCGCTGGTGCCCGTGAGCACGCTGGCGAGAATGATTAGCACGGGCGAAATCATCACCAGAGCAATCAACGACACCGCCACCGTCCAGCCATCGGGCCAGCGCAACAACAGTTTAGACGCAAGGGCGGAACGAGCCATAGACCTGTTTAATGCTACTCATTCCCTTTAGCTTAGAGTACGTTTGCGTAGCACAGGTCGTTGGATTGGGCTTCTCTTCGCCAGGGATTGGGTTTTTCCTAGCCAGGGTTTTAGCCACCCTAGCGCTTCTTCTGCAACGCGATGGGAACCGCATTGGGATCAATGGCCGATTCTGCCAGCCAGGTCAACAGGGTTTGCTTCAGTTGGTTCAGGTCTCGGTAAAATTCCTGCTTCACAAACTGTCCCAGGGCATCCAGCGGCGAAAAAGATTCCCCCGGTTGCCAGCCAATGTCCTGGGCGATGGGGGTGGTATGGCTTCCGGGCAAAATCTGTACCGTGGTCGCCTCTGGGAATCGCGGCACCAGCACCTCGGACAGGGGGCGGGTTTGATCAATGGTGTCGTTGCGGAACTTAATCAGCAGATTCCGTGCCACGGGATATTGATCGCGCACCAGGGCCAGGGTCGCCTCCGGGCTGGGGGTAAACTCCACATCCAGGGCGGGGTTAAACTGCACCACCTGCTCCAAAAAGGGAATCGACCGCTTGGCCGGATAATTGTTAAAACTCAGGTACATATTGCCTGCCCGATCCACCTCCCACAGGCTATTAATCAGCAAATGCACCTTGCAGCCCATGCTGTGCCCTAGGCCATAGATGGGCAGGTAGGAGTCATTAATGCCCAGGCGTCGATCTAAATAGCGGAGCGCTTGGCTAAAGGTTATCAACACCTCCTCGGCGATCACCTCATGGTCAAAGGTGTTGATAAAGGGCGTCGCCACAATCAGGTAGCCCTGCGCCGCGAGATTCTCCAACAGCCAGCGGTAGGTAACGCTGGGAGCCGCCGACACAAAGGCTCCACCCAAAAAATGAATAATGGCCCTCGGCTGCGGGGGAATCAAAATCCAGTTGCCCGCCACCTCTTGCCAATCCGCTGTCCAATTCGCCATGGTTACCGCTGTTCCGTCCATCCGAGGCCGTTACCTTACCCCATTAATGTAACGAATTTATGCAGAAAACCTCAACGGCGATGGCAAAGGCTCAGCAGTGCATGGTCTAAATCCCCAAATCGTACCCCATCCCCCAATTTCTAGCCCGTCAAATCATCGAGGAAAGGTCAAGAGTTCCTGAGATTTTTGCAGGATTTCAATTAAGATTTGTAATGTTCTTCGGGGCGATATTCTCGCAGCCAGCAACGCTCTAAAAAACGAACTTGGTAGGTACGCCAAAAGCGCCAGGGATTATAGACCGCTTGGTGGGAGCGACTGAAGATAGGTTGATTCAGGTAGAGCCAGAGAGGGAATTGCATGTTCCTAAAACTCTTAAAAAAAACAATAGAAGTGGACAACTTCCAGGAAGATTGACCCATCTCAACGTTGGCCGTCTTCCATAGCCGAGGCTACTCCCTCAGTATAGACAGACGAAAAAAGAGACCCAACATTGGGTCTCTCACTTGGAAAGATATTTAATAATCAAACACATGTTTTAGGAATGGAGCTGACGGGAGTCGAACCCGTGTCCGCTTTGAGTATTAACACACCACTCATTCACAGGCTTAGCCCCGCTTATCCTTGGGGCAGGAACCGTCACTTATCCCGGACGGTGGGATGCTCTAGTGAAAGCTTAGCTGACAGGCTCACTAGAGAACGCCTGCTAGCGCATCCGTTGGGGTTTTGTCCATAGTCCTTAACGGAGTCAAACTATGAACGCTCGCTAAAAGAGTTTTAGTTAAGCGGCAACAGGTGCAGCTTTACGAGCAAAAGGAACGATGTTGTTCGCACTTACGTTTGTTTTGAGCCTGGATTAACGAGAGTAGACTCCCTCTCGGCCTGTATCACAGCATGACTTTCGTCAAAACGTCGAAACCGTTACAGCCCCCTGGATAAACTCTTTCGCCTATTATAGGCCAAGATCCCAGGCCTGGGGGAGGGGTGTCCGAGGATTGTGGTGGGGAAAGCCGCCCTACCAAGCGTCGATGGGGCCAAGGCCAACGGCACGCCCTGGGTTATAGCACCTATAACCATTCATAAACTGAGAGGGGCAACCCTCGACGTATAATTATCTCTTAAGCATCCTGTTTTCTTAACTTTAGGGTACGCATGGGCCACCTCGGTGAACCCTGGCCCAGGGTGCGACCTTGATATTTACCCCGGTCGTGGCCTTTACGGTGACGGCCTGTTGCGATAAGGACTTTAATACCTATGACCACCCCCAACGACGCCAGCAACGCAGAAACCCTAGAAAAAGAGACCAGCCCCCGACGCTCTAGCCGAGCCAAGCGCAACACCTCGGAAGGGGGTTTGGTGAAAGCTGGCGGCAGTGAGGTGGTGTTTGTGCTCGATGACGACACCCGCCTGGTGGAAACAGACTCCCTGCCCAACCACCGTCCCATCGCCCTCAGCAGCTTTGAAATTGTGGGCACCCTGGATCAGGCTGGCCATCGCCCCATTGGAGCCAACACCTTCATGATCTCCACCCTCGATACCCTGCCCGGTCATCGTCCCGTCGGCGTTAGCACCCTGATGATTTCTGACCTCCACACGCTGCCTGGGGATCGCCCCATTGCCCCCAATGATGTGATCGACCCCCATCCCTCCGTCCTGATGGGCTACCTAGACTAGGTTGCTCGATCCTCGAACTATTCCCGGTGCCCCTCTCCTAGGCAAGGAGAGGGGTTTGTTGTTTGGGGACTTGCTGGCAGGTGAACTACGGGGGCTGTGTCATCGGCTGATGAGATGGGGTGCAGCGGGGGAGTCTAGGGACGATCCAGGTCAGTATTTAGTAACTTTGAGGACATTTTATTCACCAATCCTTCGCAGGATTTAAACATAATGTTAAGGTAAATAACATGTCACCAGCATCCGCTATGCAAAGCCTGGGCTAATATTGCAGCTCCCTAAGCTCAGGGTACATTTCTGGGCCGATGGTGTAGGTTATCTCTATCCAAATAAATTTATCGGCTACGGCACAGAACGTTTGTACGAATTGTGCTCTTTTTCAGCATTTTTGCCCTCCCTTTACCCTGCTTGTCGTCCTATGACTGCCACGGTTCATCCCTCGCCATCAACCGATCTTGAGCCTCGCGCTGCTGAGTCATTTCTGCCGACCGACTGCGAGCTACCTGACTGGCTGACCACCTGTGTGCTGAGTTGCCACGATCCGTTGCGGGAAGGGGAGGTGCCCCTAGCCGATGATAAGTCTAACAGTGAACTGGTCTGTCGAGCGTTTGAGTTTGCCTATGCCCTGCACCAACAGCAGTATCGGGCCTCTGGGGAAGCCTACATTTGTCATCCGGTGGCGGTGGCGGGGTTGCTGCGAGATTTGGGCGGCGACAGCGCCATGATTGCCTCCGGTTTTTTGCACGACGTGGTGGAGGATACAGATACGCCGCTCGAACAAATTGAAGAACTGTTTGGACTCGAAGTGCGGCAGTTGGTGGAGGGCGTTACCAAGCTCTCGAAGCTGAATTTTGAGAGCAAAACCGAGCGGCAAGCGGAGAATTTTCGGCGGATGTTCCTGGCCATGGCCCAGGATATTCGGGTGATTGTGGTGAAGCTGGCGGATCGCCTCCACAATATGCGCACCCTGGAACACCTGAGCGACGAAAAACGCCGCCGCATTGCCCGCGAAACCATGGAAATTTTCGCGCCCCTGGCCAACCGACTGGGGATTGGGCGCTTCAAATGGGAACTGGAGGATTTGTCTTTTAAGTACCTCGAACCCGAAGCCTATCGGCAGATGCAAGAATACGTGACCGAGAAGCGAGCGGATCGAGAAGCGCGGCTGATGCAGGTGGCGGAAACCCTGCGGGGGCGAATGCACGAGGCTAACATTCAAGTGGTGGATGTGAGCAGTCGCCCCAAGCATCTGTACAGCATCTACCGCAAAATGGAGAAGCAGCAGAAGGACTTCCACGAAATCTACGATGTGGCGGCGATTCGGCTGATTGTGGGCACCAACGAGGAATGTTACCGCGCCCTAGCCATTGTTCACGATGCCTTCCGCCCCATTCCCGGACGCTTCAAAGACTACATCGGTCTGCCTAAGCCCAACCGTTACCAGTCGCTTCATACGGTGGTCATCGGCAGCAAGGGTAAGCCCATCGAAGTGCAGATTCGCACCCTAGAAATGCACCACATCGCCGAATACGGGATTGCCGCCCACTGGAAATATAAAGAAACCGGGGCTTCTACGAATACGCGGATGACCGCCGACGATGACAAATTTACCTGGCTGCGACAGCTTTTGGAATGGCAAAACGACCTCAAGGACGCCCAGGAATTCCTCGAAAATGTGAAGGGCAACCTGTTCGATGAAGATGTCTACGTCTTCACCCCCAGCGGCGATGTGGTTCCCCTCAGTCGAGGCGCTACCCCCGTCGATTTCGCCTACCGCATCCACACCGAAGTCGGCAACCACTGTGCCGGAGCCAAGGTCAACAGCCGCATCGTCACCCTAGATACACCCCTGGCCAACGGCGACATCGTGGAAATCATCACCCAAAAGAATAGCCACCCTAGCCTAGATTGGCTGAACTTTATCGTCACCCCCAGCGCCCGAAACCGCATTCGCCAGTGGTATAAGCGCTTTCACCGCGACGAAAACATCACCCGTGGCCGCGACCTGCTGGAAAAATACATGGGCCGTAACAACTTTGATTCGATGCTGAAGTCGGAGGAAGCCCGACTGGTGGCGGTGCGCTGCAACTATCCCACCGTAGACGACCTACTGGCAGGGCTGGGCTATGGGGAAGTGACCGCCAACCTGGTTGTCAACCGCCTGCGGGAAGAGAGACTTAAGGCCCAAAAGCCCAAGGAGGTGCTATCCTCCGAGGCATCCCTGGGCAACTCGAACCAAATGCTCGCCGATGCCGTTACCAGCCCCCATCGTCATCGTCACACCCCCTCTAAGGATCCCATTCTGGGCATCGAAGGCTTGGTGTATCACATCGCCGGATGCTGTAGCCCCTTACCCGGAGAGCCCATCCTTGGCAGCGTTTCCCTCGGTAGTCGCGGCATTGCCATCCACCGCCAGGGCTGTCCTAACCTGGCTGATATTCCTGGGGAGCGACTTATCCCCGTGAGTTGGAACACCAACGACTCGGTGGGCAACCGCCAAACCTACCCCGCAGAGGTGAAGATCGAAGTGATCGACCGAGTGGGCGTGCTGAAGGATATCCTGTCGCACCTGTCCGATCTGCAAATTAACGTCCACAAGGCCCAGGTAAAAACCTTCCCTGGCCAAACCGCCGAAATTGACCTTGGCCTAGACGTGCGGGATAGCGCCCACCTAGAGCAAACCTTCAGCCAACTGCGGAAAATGACCGACGTACTCAACCTCCGCCGTATTAGTCAAGGAAGCTAAACGTCTCCTCAGATTGCCAACTTCTTCAATAAACTGGTTGTCCAAGACTCATCAATCTAGGCACTGCATACCGCAATTCTCTGACTGCTAGGGGATGTTTGCCGCCTAAATGCAAGGGACTTAAGTCTCTTGTGTGGGTCTATCGTGTTGAATGAATTCACGAAAAACGTCAAAAAAGTTAATGCCGAAACCATGAATGTGGGCGTAGTCTGGGTTGTGTGTCTACCTATCTCTTTCTATCCACGCTACGAGGTTAGTCCATGCTAAGTCGACTTTTCCCAGCAACCATAAAGCCATACACCCAGCCTGACTTTAAAAAGCTTCTGCTTTGGGGATCGGGGAGCTTATTTGTAACGGTCTTAACCACCCTTTATCTCAACCATAGTAGTCAAAGCTTAGCCCATGTAAATCAGGCGAAGCCCACGGTACTCTCCCCTGATGCCACGATGCATGCCATGACCACGAGCGGCAGAAATATTTTTCGTCGTGTGAACAATACTTGGCAAGTGGTGCCTGGAATTGCAAGAGCGATTGGGATTGGCTCTCGTGGGGCGGTTTGGGTCGTTGGAGATAATGCGGTTCCAGGGGGATTTGGTATTTACCGATGGAGTGGTCAGGACTGGCAAGCCATTGAAGGCGGCGCTATTGAAATTGCGGTCGATCCCTCCGGCAACCCTTGGGTTGTGAATGATCGCGGCCAGGTATTCCAGCGGGCAAACAACGCTTGGCGATCAATACCGGGGATAGCTAGGGATATTGGCATTGGTGCCAACGGGACCGTCTGGGTGATTGGGGATAACGCGGTTGCGGGTGGATTTGGCATCTACCGATGGACTGGCCAAGACTGGCAGGCCATTGAAGGTGGTGCTGTCCGCATTGCGGTTGATCCTTCAGGGAATCCCTGGGTTGTCAATGATCAAGGCCAAATTTTTCAACGGGTGAACAATGCTTGGCGATCAATACCGGGGATAGCCAGAGATATTGGTATTGGTGCTAACGGGGCCGTCTGGGTGATTGGGGATAACGCGGTTGCGGGTGGATTTGGCATTTACCGATGGACTGGCCAAGACTGGCAAGCTATTGAGGGTGGTGCCGTTCGCATTGCCGTCGATCCCTCTGGCAATCCTTGGGTCACAAACCAGTAGAGAGGCCGGATGGCGCGGCTCAAGTAATGCCGCGTCCAAATTGTAAAAACCCGGTTCCCAACCCAACGATAGGGTTGGGAACCGGGCGGATATCAGAGGAAAACAAATTGCATTTAGGATAACGCCATGGCTTGTCGCTGCCACTGGCCTTGGATCCGTGGGTTTAGCTCAGGCGGGCGGTGCATTCCAGCAAAAGGCGCTGGTTGGTGATGGCGTAGGGCTGGACGGTGAGGGCTTGGCGGAAGGCTTGGATGGCTTGGGGGTATTGCCCTAGGGCCGCATAGCAAAGGCCCAACCCGTGCAGCGCCCCAAAGTGGTAGGGAATCAGCTCTATCACCCGCTGGCAATCGGCCATGGCTTCTAGGTAGCGGTCTTGCATGTAGTAGAGAACGGCGCGGCGGTTCCAGGCTTCGGCGAAGTCAGGCAAATCGGCGATCACCTGGGACAACAGCGCTTCGGCATCGGTGAAATAGCCCTTGTCCATCAGGGCTTGGCTTTGCTGGAGATTGCGAAAGCCCTGGGCACCCTTTTGGTTAAACCACAGTTGCCAAAGCTGATCGGTGGCGGCTTCCCGGTGGTCAGGATCAGCCGCTTTCAGTGCTTCCAGCAGGTGGTTAACGGTGGGGGAATCCATGGCACAGCATATCTCACATCACTTAAACCCCTATGGTACCCAGGAGCGCGACGAACCTCGCACATTTCACCGATCTCTGACCCAATCCAAGATTGATTCAATCGTTAGGTAACGATAAATAAACTATTGTTCCTTGGGTGTGAGTCCGTTCTGTGAATTGGGCAGACTACAAATGGGTGGGGTGAATAGACCTTGCCTGTGGCCCGCTGACTTTGCCTTGTCCTAGCCAACGGGCGTACCCATGGACGCATTGCCGTCCGTATCGATTTCACTAAACACACTTCATTGTTTAAGGGTTCAAACCATGGCTGTTGAAAAAGTAAACTCTTCCTCTAGCTTGGCCGAAGTCGTTGACCGCATCCTGGACAAAGGGATTGTGGTTGATGCGTGGGTTCGCGTTTCTCTGGTAGGCATTGAACTGCTGGCCATTGAAGCCCGTGTCGTGATCGCCTCCGTTGATACCTACCTCAAGTACGCTGAAGCCGTTGGCCTCACCGCCCAGGCTGCCGTTCCTGCCGCATAGGTTAGTCGTTCTGCGACCTAACCCGTCCCATCAGGCAACAGGGATACGGAGTGGATCGAAGACATCCTGGCCCACCCTCACCCTAAATCCCTCTCCCAAATGGGGAGAGGGACGTTGACAAACGTTCCGGCCCCCCTCTCCCGTGGGGAGAGGGGCTGGGGGTGAGGGCGGCTTAAGTATCCCTGTTTGCTGATTTCTGCCGTGAGGGGACAGAAATTTGTTGTCTTCTCAGGCGTCGGCTCCCTCAACCCCTACCGGGTTGCCGAGGTCTGTTTTTGAATATTTATCCAAGGGAGAGCAGTCCTGTGGCAGCACTTTATGAACAATGGCAAAACGCCCGCGCCCTCCGTCAGCAGGAGGTTGCCGAGCGACGGGAGCAGGTGCAGGTCGATTTAGAGGCTTGGCAAGATGACCGTCTCACCCAAGCCACGGAACTGCACCAGCACCTCTCTGACATGGCGGAAGCCCTGCGGATCGAGACCGCCGAATGGCTAAGCCAAACCACCGCAGACCGATTGGCTCAAATTCCGCCCCTGCGTCAAGTCCTCCAGCGCTACACCGAGGAGCTTCAGGCCGAAACCCAAGCCCTATTGGCCGACTACCAGGCGGATCGCGAATTGAGTGCGGCCATCACTCGGCAACAACTGGCCCAGGATCGCCAAGAACTAAGCGACACCGTGGATGAACTGCGCCTGGATATTGCCCAGGATCTGCGCCACATTCAGCAGCAGGTGGACGCCATCCAAAAGCAAACGGCGGTAGATTTGGCGGGCTATCGTCAAGATCAGGCCATGGTGCGGGCGGAACTACTGCCGGAACTGGCCGATTACGTGGCGAACCTCAAGGCCGACGTGAGCCAAACCCTGGATGATCTCAATGCCGACCGTCAGATCGTAGAGGCTGAGCAGCAGGAAAAGCGCCAGCAGGATCGCCAAGCCCTCACCGAACGGGTGGAGGCCATGTTTGAGGAACTGTCCGGGTTTCGTCAACACCTAGCCGAACAGCGTGCCGCCGTTACCGAGCAAGTGTGGGGCACCGGAGCCGTGCGCTACTCTCCCCCCAAGGTGCAGCAAACCGCCCCTAGGGTGACGCCCAAACCTGCGCCCAAGCCTGCCCCGAAACCCGTGCCTGCTGGGGTGGCTAGAACCGCCGCCGTGGCCCGTCCCACCCGCCCCGTGGCTCCAGCCCGTCCGGTGGCGACTCCCAAAGCGGCACCAATCCCCGTCGCTAAGGCCGCTGTCTCTAGTCCGGCCCCTAGCCCCGTGGTGAGTCCGGCTCCCAGTCCAGCCCCCGTGGCTTCTGTGAAGGCTCCCCAGGCTGTGCCCCAGGCGGAACCCATCGCGACGGTGATGCCCCCTGTTGAGACGGCTGTGGCGGTGATCGATGCCCCTGTTGCCGTGGCTGAGCCGCCCATTGTCACCCCCGATTCGCCCCCCCTAGAAGAGGTGGTCTACAACTATTTGCACCTGGCCAACGGTGCCCGCATTAGCGAAATTGAAACCGAGCTTGGCATTACCCGCTTCCAGGCCGTTGATGCCCTCCATGCCTTGATTCAAAAAGGCTTGATCGTTAAGCAAGACCGCACCTATCTCGCGAAAGAGGAAGCGCTTCTGTGAACACCGTCCTACAAGCCCGCCCCCGGAATTTTGTTTCGACCCCTACCCTAGAGCGAACCGCCTTTCGCACCCTGCGCTATCTGAAATCAGGGTATTCCGTCCACCTCAAAGGGCCAGCCGGAACGGGCAAAACCACCCTGGCCCTGCACCTGGCCGATCTCCTTGGTCGGCCCATCATGCTGCTGTTTGGCGATGACGAGTTCAAAACCTCCGACCTGATCGGCAGCCAGTCGGGCTATACCCGCAAAAAGGTGGTGGATAACTACATCCACAGCGTCATGAAAGTGGAGGACGAACTACGCCACAACTGGATTGACTCGCGCCTAACGCTGGCCTGCCGGGAGGGCTTCACCCTGGTCTACGACGAATTCAACCGTTCGCGCCCAGAGGTGAACAACGTCCTGCTGTCGGCGTTGGAGGAAAAGCTGCTGGTGCTGCCCCCCACCCAAAACCGCTCGGAGTATATCCGGGTGAGCCCCCATTTCCGGGCGATTTTTACCTCCAACCCAGAGGAATACTGCGGCGTCCACGGCACCCAAGACGCCCTCCAGGATCGCCTGATTACCATCAACATGCCAGAGCCCGACGAACTGGCCCAGCAGCAAATTTTGACCCAAAAGGTGGGCCTCGACCCCATCGCTGCGATGCAAATTGTTCGCATTGTGCGGGCCTTTCAAACCGATGCCGCCCCGGATATGGTCTCCAGCCTGCGGCCCAGCTTGATGATCGCCACCATCTGCAACGATCACGGCATTGTTCCCCTGGCGGAAAATGCCGACTTCCGGGATGTGTGCAGCGATATTCTGCTGACCCGATCCAAGCATCCTCTGCCCGAAGCCACCCGCCGCCTGTGGGATTTGTTCAACCAGTTTGTGGCCTCCCAGGTGGGCGTAGCGGAACAGTTGCAGGGCGGACAGGCGCAGCGAACCGTCCGGCTCCACGGCGAAGACGACGATAGTGATGATGCGCCCCCCGTTCATAACGCGGCCATCGGGGAGCCCCCTGTCCTTGAGGATCCCTCTGTCGAAGCACCCGTTCTAGAAACGCCTGTTGCAGAAGCACCCGTCCTAGAAGAACCTGCCCTAGAAGAGGCTGTTCTGGAAGAACCCGTCCAGGAAGCACTGGCCCAAAATGAACCCGTTCTGGAGGAATCCGCTCCAGAGGAACCTGTTCTGGAATCGCCTGTTTTGGAGGAAGCCGTTGAGGAAACCGTTGAGGAAACAGCGGAACCCGCCTTAGAGGAAGCGGTTATCGAAACTGAACAAGCGCCTGAAGAATCGGCGGTTGTTGAGGCCGTAGATGCTCCGCTCGAACCTGTTCAGGACAGACCTGCCTTTGCGGAAATTGTGGCGGAAGAAGTTGTCCTTGAAGCACCTGTTTTTGAAACACCTGCCCCTGAAGAACTCGTGGCTGAAGCCCCAGAGTTGACAGCAGCCGTTGAGGTTGAAGTCCCTGCCGAGGAAGCCATTCTGGCGGAATCGGTGCTAGAGGAAACCGGGCTAGAGGAAGAAGAACCCGTAGCCGCAGCATCCAATTTGGAGGAAACATCGGTGTTTGGGGCGTCCATTCTCCAGGAAGAGGTATTTTGGGATGAGTCTTCCCAGGAAGCGGTGTTCCTAGAGGACGAGCCGTTCCTAGAGGAAGCCAGCCAAGAGGAGCCCGTCTTTGAAGACCAGCTCTTCCTCGACGATGAACCCCAGGAAAATTTGACCTTCACCGAAGCCGCGTTTCTAGAGGAACCCACCCCTGCCGAAGCAGATCTGAATCCACAGCCTCTTGACGAAGGCATGGGTGAGGTCATCGCCGCCGATAACTCCTCTGAGTCCTTCGCTACCGGGGAAACCATTGGGGAAACTGTGGTCGATACGGTAGCCACCCCAGATACCTTTGTTGTGGCCCCTGTCGCCACCGTCGCTACCGCCGAGCCCGAAGCCTTTGCCCCGGTGATGGTAGATAGTCCGGCGAATGGCCATGGCCCGACCAATGGAAATGGTGCTGCAACGCGACCCTCAACCCCAACCGAGAGCCCCATTGAAGAGCGCATTTTTGACTTTTTGGATACCGTAGGGTCAGCCTCCTTCTCTCGCATTGAAACCGACCTAGGGCTAACCCGCTTTCAGGTCGTGAATGCCCTCAAATCCATGTTGGATCAAGGGCTGATCGAGAAGGGAGCGGATGGTCAACGGCCATCGGTCTACCAAATTCGCGCTGAATATCAGGAACTTCTGTGACTACCCCTGCCCCTCGTCCCCAAGCTGCCCGCATCACCACCGCCACCCAAAGCTCGTCCCTAGTGGATGTGCTGGAGCGGGTGTTGGATAAGGGGATTGTCATTGCTGGCGACATCTCGATCTCCGTGGGTTCCACTGAGTTGCTCAGCATCCGCATTCGGCTGCTGATTTCCTCGGTGGATAAGGCCCGCGAAATTGGCATCAACTGGTGGGAGACCGATCCCTACCTGAGCAGCCGCGCCCAGGAGATGATGGAGACGAACCAACAACTTTTGCAGCGTATTGAGGGTCTGGAATCGGAATTACGCGCCCTCCGATCCGCTGACCCAGCCGCTCAGCCCGAATCGCCCTCAGCCTAGGGGTTACCCCCTGAAAATAAGTCTCAAGGGTACCGATACCCTAGGGCGTGGCCGCTTGGTAGTCGCCGGATTTGCCCCCGGTTTTGCGGAGCAGCCGCACCGACTGGATTTCCATGGATTTCTCTAGGGCTTTGGCCATGTCGTAGAGGGTTAACGCCGCCACCGAGGCTGCCGTCAGCGCTTCCATTTCCACCCCCGTTTCCGCCTTCACCTTCACCGTGGCCTGAATCCGGTAGCCCGGTAAATCGGCATCGGGACGGATCACCACCTCCACCCTGTGAATGGGCAGCGGATGACACAAGGGAATCAGGTTAGCGGTTTGTTTCGCCGCCATGATGCCCGCCAGCCGTGCGGTACCTAAGACATCGCCCTTGGGGGCATTTCCGGCTTCAATGGTGGCTAGGGTTTGGGGCTGCATGGTGACAACGGCCTCCGCCACGGCCTCGCGCACGGTGGTGGCCTTAGCGCTCACATCCACCATCTGAGCTTGGCCCTGGGCATCGAGGTGGCTGAGGGCAGCGGGGTCAACGGTATCGGGCATAGGGTGTTCCTGGGATAATTTCTAAAAATCTCGGCTTCCTTCTCAAATTACCAAAAGACTGTGATAAGATAAAAAGCCTGCAAGGGCGTGTAGCTCAGTGGACTAGAGCACGTGGCTACGGACCACGGTGTCGGGGGTTCGAATCCCTCCTCGCCCG
>JBBAWV010000110.1:0-15790 GCA_040396995.1 Nodosilinea sp.
GTTCAAAATACATACGTACCGCTATGCTGCTGATTAGTTTTGTCAGTCAACCAGGAGCCGCGCTGTCACATTTTGCTATCCTGTTCCCAGAGCGCTTCAAACTCTGACTATCAAGGGCTTACACAAAAATCTGAACACTCTCGATGGGCAGCTAGAAGTCGATCACTTCAGTGACCACCTTTACCATCTGAAGTTTGTGACCCACGGCGGCCACCAGCAGCAGGGCCGTATCGAGCCGACAGCTTCCGGTATCTAAAGCCCTTTGGATTTGGTTGCGACGATTGATGTAGTTGGCTGTTTTAGCATCACCTTCTTGCTGATTTTCCAACCTAACGTATTCCTTCACCAATTCCTTGAACCAGCGATCCTCTCCCCAAAGCTCTACAGCACGGGCTTTTACCGCATTGATGAGAGAGGCGCTGGTCTGGGCTTCCATGATGATTACAGGGTCAAAATAGTGTACTAGGCTTGCCAATCCTAGTACACTATTCGCTCTCATCCCCATGGGCAAAGGTGAGGGCGTATTTGGCGCGGGTCAAGGCCACATACTTCAGGTTCATCTCCTGCTCCCAGGGCTCCTTTGCATTGGGGTGGGGCATGTCAGGCGCTTCGATGCCTCAACACAGGTAGTCGTTTTGCTGCTGCCAGGTACAGCATCCACCACGGCATCACCGCTGCCGCTGGCCACAAATTCAAAGATGGCGGATTGATACTTAACCTGAGTTCGGGTTAAGCCACGGGTGGGAGAGCGAAGTCAAGGTGGAGGGAAGGCTTTTTGGATTGGTGGCAGTAGGCAATCAACCCACAGACGGCATTGACCATGAAGTTGACGGGACTGCGATGCCTAGAGTGCTCAATCTGGGAAATGTTCTTGAGCTGGTCAATGATGGTTTCAATAATGGCGCGTTTGCGGGCGAGTAACTTGTCCGTGAGCCGCATCAGGTGGTTTTTCATGTTGCGCTTGGGTTTGGCAAAGAACTGGATGCCGTAGGTCTCAAAGAGGCGATCTGCCAGGGGCTTGGAGACATACCCGCGGTCAGCAAACACCTTGCCATAGAGGGCGTTGACCAGGTCTTCCACGGGCTTGCGGTCGTCGGTATTGCCGGGAGTGATCTGGATATTGATCAACTCACCCTGGTCATTGACCACCAGATGCAGTTTGAATCCAAAGAACCAGTCCACGGAGGTTTTGCCCCGAGCCGCCAAGCCTCGAAACACCTTGTGGCGTTGAATTCGACGGTTATGGCACACCTTGAGGCAACTACTATCGATGAAGCTGATCCCCGTACAGCGGCCAAAACAGTGCTTCAGATACACGCACAAAGGCAGCAGAACGGACGGCATCCATTCCACCAATCGGTTGTAGCTGACGAGGCCAGGAAACGCCTCTCGCCAATGCCTACAGACATGCTTGCAGTAGAAGACCTTAAAGTTTCGATAGTGCTGCTGGTGGAAGCCCACCAAGATCGTCATGATCTCGCTCAACCTTAGCGAACGCTGGCGCTGTCGGCACCGAACGCCCTCACCCATGAGCATTTGGTGCCATTTCGGCTCGAACTGCTGGCAGAAATCATCGATATGACAAAACAGTTCTTCTAGACTGTCCATAGGGGGGCCTGCTGAATCGTTGAATTAATATCAGCTTACAAAGCCCCCCTTTCCTTATCCCGAACTCAGGTTAGCCTAAGTTTTTAACGTATCGCTGCCTGCCATTGCAAAAACTCCCCCGCCGCAATCTGGCAGGTGGGAAATGCTAGGGGGTAAATTCGATAGCTGTCCTAGCGTCCAAGCTATGTCAGCGGCGTTACCCAGTGCCCAGGTCGCAACCGGGGTCAAAAGCTCAACAACCATAGTCACTCAGTCGCGGGAGGTCTTGCCGCTATTATCGCAAGGCTGCACCCAAGGCGCACATCGCACCACTTCAGAGACCGCTGCTGGAACTACTCCACCCACGTCGGGAAATCCGCCGAAGACCCAGCGTGGGTGGCCGCTGCGTGGAAGCTTTAAACCATAATTTCTAAGGCGTCGCATCGGGTGAGGGAAATGGCGGTGGAGATTGGGGCTGGGCGATAATGGGATTATTGATAAAACAGCCCTGATCTCGTCATTCACAGGCGATTCGATGTTGATCGTCATCGATTTAAGCCCCTGTCCTAGGGCCATTGGGCGGGGGTATATCCTGCATGAATCATAAAGCCATTGGGGTTGCTGCTGTTTGGCGAGGTTTGCCATGGTCAGTTCGTTGAACCCAGTCTCTGTGCCGTCTTGGTATGGCCAGGAGGGAGATCGGGTGTTGGCCACCTTCCACAGCTCTCCGGCGGGGTTGTCTACGGAAGCGGCTGAGGAAGCCCTTCAGCGCCATGGCCCCAATGTTTTGCCGGAGGTGCCCCCCCGTTCCCAGTGGGCGATTTGGTTTGCCCAGTTTCGGTCTCTGCCCGTGGCCCTGCTGACGGTGGCGGCGGCGATTGCCTACTTCACCGGTGGCCCCACCGATGCCCTGGTGATTTTGGGGGTAGTCCTGATCAACGGCGTGATCGGCTATGCCACCGAAAGCCAGTCCGACCGCATTATTCGTTCCCTAGATCACCTGGCTTCCCCCACGGCCTGGGTGCGGCGCAATGGGGATTTGGTGGAACTGGAGGCCACCGCTGTGGTGCCGGGGGATATTGTGGCGCTGCGGCCCGGTTCAATGGTGGTGGCGGATGGACGGCTGATCGAGGCCCAGTCCCTCAGTGTGGACGAATCGGCCTTGACGGGGGAAAGTTTGCCCGTGGGCAAGGCCACTGAACCGTTAACCCAGCCGAACCTGTCCCTGGCGGATCGCGCCAACATGGTCTATCGCGGCACGTTGGTGACGGGGGGGCAGGGCTTGGCGGTGGTGGTGGCCACGGGGGCAACGACGGAAATGGGCCAAATCCAAGCCCTGGTGGGGCAATCGAGCCATCCCCCCACCCCCATGGAGCAGCAGCTTGACCAGGCCGGAAGTCAGTTGGTGTGGATTTCGAGTGCGGTCTGCGCGGTGGTGTTTGGGCTGGGCTTGTGGCGCGGCTACGCACCTTTAGAAATGCTGACCATGGCGGTGGCCCTGGCCGTGGCGGCGGTGCCGGAGGGCTTGCCAGCGGTGGCGACGACAACCCTGGCCCTAGGCATTTTGGCGATGCGACGGCAGCGGGTGCTGATCCGGCGGCTGGATGCGGTGGAAACCTTGGGCTCTCTGCAAACCCTTTGCTTAGATAAGACCGGAACCCTCACCGCCAACCGCATGGCCGTGGTGGAATTGCACACCGACCACAACCACCTCACCTTGTCCGACGGGGCATCTCCCCTACCAGAAACCATTCCCCCTGGCCCGCTGCATACCCTGTTGCGGATGGTCGTTCTCTGCAACGAAAGCGAGGTGGTTGATGCCGATCCAGAGACCGAACCCCAGCCTACCTTCACCGGGTCGTCTACGGAAAATGCCCTGCTGGCGGTGGCCCATCAGGCGGGAATCGACATTCCTACCCTGCGCCAAACCTATCCCCAGCAGGCGATTCGACATCGGTCGGCCCAGCGCAATGTGATGGCAACGCTGCATTCCATCCCCACGGGCGGCTGGCTGGTGGCGGTGAAGGGCAGTTCCCTAGAACTGCTGGATCGCTGTGCGGTGATGTTAGATAGCCCCAACGTCCCGGTTCTGGCGAATTCCCAAACGCTGAGAACTGCTGGGAATAAAGACATAGATGGCAATTGGGCGAGAGAAGCCACAACCCATTGGCTACCCAGCTTAGAAGATCCGACTCCCCTCACCCCCGATCAGCGGCAGGCGATTGTGGCCGAAAACGAGCGCATGGCCCAGGCGGGATTGCGGGTATTGGGGGTGGCCTACGGCTATCCGTCGCGAAAGGACAACTGGACGGAAACGCCCTTGGTGTGGCTGGGTCTGGTGGCCATGGCCGATCCCCTGCGTCCCGGAGTAGCGGAAACCATCGCCGCCTTCCACCGAGCCGGAATTGCCACGGTGATGGTAACGGGGGATCAACGGGCCACCGCCGCCGCCTTGGGGCAAGCCCTCAACCTTAGTCAGGGTCAACCGCTTGCGGTGCTGGAAGCCTCGGACTTGATCGCCCTCACCCCGGAGGAATCTGAACATCAAAGCCAGGGGGTGCAGGTGTTTGCCCGCATCAGTCCGGCGAATAAGCTTCAGGTGGTGCAGGCGCTTCAGCGGTCGGGCCAGGTGGTGGCGATGACTGGGGACGGCATCAACGATACCCCCGCCCTGAAGGTGGCCGAGGTGGGCATTGCCATGGGCCACAGCGGCACCGACGCGGCGCGGGAAGTGGCCGACGTGATTTTGCAGGACGACAACCTCGAAACCCTGGTGGTGGCCGTGGCCCAGGGTCGCACCATCTACAGCAACATCCGCAAGGCAGTACATTTTTTGCTGGCCACCAACCTCAGCGAAATTATCGTGATGTTTGCGGGCATTAGCCTGGGGCTGGGGGCACCGCTGAATGCCCTGCAACTGCTGTGGCTGAACTTGGTGACGGACATTTTCCCTGGCCTTGCCCTGGCTCTAGAGCCTGCGGCCCCCCACGTCCTCGCCCAGCCCCCCCGTCCTCGCTCAGAGGCGCTCATCCAGCCTACGGCCTTCCGGCGTATGGTCTTGGAGGCGGCGGTGATTTCCGCCAGCGCCCTAGGGGCCTATGGTTATGCCATCCATACCTACGGTATCGGTGCCCAGGCCAGCACGGTGGGCTTTATGGCGCTCACCTTGGGGCAGTTGCTCCACGCTTTGGTGTGCCGTTCTCGCCAGCGGCATCTGTTTCGTCGTCCGGCCCTGGCCCCCAATCGCTATCTGGGGCTGGCGCTGATGCTCTCCATCACCCTCCAGTTTTTGGCCCTGTTTGTCCCGGCGTTGGGGCGGTTGCTGCATATCGCGCCCCTTTACCCCGTGGATGCGGTGGTTGTGACCCTAGCGGCCCTGCTGCCCGTGGCGATTAACGAAACCACCAAGCCCGCCTCCCTGGAACCCCATGTGCCCGACCTGCCAAAGATGATGTAGGTGCAAGATCGCCTTGTCCTGCCGCATCACCGCGTCAACCTGTCCCCCTGCCACCCCTTGTTATCACAGGCTGCGGTGGCGCGGGAGAGGGCGATTCCCAGGTCAGCATCAGGGGGGCAGTCGTTGTGGAGATCCCACATGGAAACGCCTTCGGCCTGGAACAAGTCGCACAGGGCACCAAGGCTAACAGGGCCACCAGGGCCAAGGGGAACAATCACAAACAGGCGCTTGTGGTAAGCCACGGCCTGCTCAATCATGGCCCTAACATCATTGGGATAGACGGTGGGGGTCGCCACAATCAGGGCGTTGTGGGCATGGCTAACCACCGCATCAATGGGGTTAGGGTCATGGCTGGGGGGCAATGTAGCGGGTTGCCAAGCGGTATAGTTGCCAAGCGGTATAGCCGTATTGTTTCAACCCTTGGTTCAGATGATCAGCATAGGGCTGATGGCTGGAATGGCCGACTAAAATCAAGGCATCATAGAAAGAAAGTAAAGTCTGCACCTACTTTGTGATGAGCACCCTGATCGAATTGGAATGATGCTGTAATTCTAAATGACGCAGTCAATATGGCACCCTTTCATCTCCCAACCTGGCCCCTCCCTCGCCTCGCCCTGCTGTTGGGCCTAGGGTTCCTGGGTGGATTGGCTGGGGCACCGGAGAATCTACCTCAACCAACGGCAACCGCCATGGTAAAGTTCATCGATCCGTCCTCCCTTAAGGGTTCTAGCCCCATGCTTCGTCCGCTTCTGTTTGACCAGGTTTCTGATTTTGCCGAAGGGGTGGCGATGGTGCAAGTCGGTTCCCGCATTGGCTACCTCGACACCAGCGGGCACCTGCGTATTACCGTGTTCGACCCTGCGGTGACGGTGGCCTCAGAGTATGCCGAATCCCTGGCTCTGGCGCGGGCAGGCGACTACTACGGCTATCTTAACCGCCAAGGGGAATGGGCCATTGCCGTGCAGTTTAGACAGGCCAAAGCCTTTGCCCAGGGGCTGGCAGCGGTGCAGGGCGGCACAAAGTACGGCTTTATTAACCTGCTGGGGGAATGGGTGATTGAACCTCAGTTTGACTTGGCCGACTCCTTCTCGGAGGGGCGAGCCGTGGTGAAGTTGGAGGATCGCTACGGCTACATTAATACCCAGGGGCGGCTGGTGATTGCCCCCCAGTTAAAAGACGCTTGGCGCTTTGTCGAAGGTCTGGCCGTGGCCAAGCATGATGATCAGTACGGCTACATTAACCCCGCTGGCGTGATGGTGATTCCCGCCGCCTACGATGGAGCCTTTCATTTTTCGGAAGGGTTGGCCCGCGTGCGCCAGGGTCGCCTCTTCGGCTACATCAACCCCCAGGGAGACTGGGTCATCGAGCCCACCCTAGCCTTTTCTGCCGAATTTGCCGATGGGCGAGCCGCCGTCTTATCTGGAGACAAATGGGGCTACCTCGATCCCGCTGGGCACCTAGCCATCCCCCCCCGCTTTGACTACGCCGCCAACTTTTCCGAGGGGCTCGCTGCTGTGCAGGTAGACGGACGCTACGGCTACATCAACCCCAAGGGCGACTGGGTGGTAGAGCCCACCTATAGCAACGCTGGCCCCTTCTCCGAAGGATGGGCTAGGGTGCAGATGAATGGATCCTGGGGCTTTATCGACATTACGGGGGAACCCATGGTGGGGGCAGGCTTCCATCCCTTGAATTTCTAAGCAGCCCACAGATCAAGCCAAGAAGAGGCGGCGATCAGGACAGCCCCGCACGGCCCCGCAGGCTTGACACAGCGCAACAAACGGATCAAAACCCTTGACACTCCGTAAAAAAACGTAATGAAAAGGGTTCTCAGATCAGTCTAAGTTAACAATTAAGGTGATTTAAAAATCTGGGCCAAGCCCCATTGCATGTTGTTTTCCCATTAGACCTAGAGCGAGACGTTTAGCATGAGCAACCTATCAACCGAGCTGCGCGAAGGTACCAAAAAAGCCCATACCATGGCCGAAAACATGGGGTTTGTGCGCTGCTTTTTGCGGGGTGTCGTTGAGAAAAATTCCTACCGTAAATTGGTGGCCAACTTCTACTATGCCTACGCGGCCATGGAAGAAGAATTGGAGCGCCACAAAGACCATCCCGTCGTCTCGACCATTTACTTTCCAGAACTGCACCGCAAGGCGTCCCTAGAGGCGGATCTCGCCTACTACTATGGCCCCAACTGGCGCGATCAAATTGCCATGACCCCCGGAGGCCAAGCCTACGTCAATCGCATTCGCGAGGTGGGCAACACCCAGCCCGAACTGCTGGTGAGCCACTCCTACACCCGCTACATCGGCGACCTGTCGGGGGGGCAAATCCTCAAGGGTATCGCCCAGCGGGCCATGAACCTGAACGAGGGCGAGGGCACCGCTTTCTACGAATTCCCTGACATTGCTGACGAGAAAGCCTTTAAGGCGACGTATCGGGAATCCATGGACGCTGCCCCCGTGGATGAGACCATGGTTGCCGCCATCGTCGAAGAGGCCAACGACGCCTTTGGCATGAACATGGAAATGTTCAAAGAACTGGAAGGAAACCTGATCAAGGCCATCGGCCAAATGCTGTTCAACAGCCTTACCAGCCGCAAGCGTCGGGGTAGCACCAAACTTGCCACCGCTGAATAACCCATCGCCCGGTTCGGTCGAGCTTTTCTGCAAACCTTACTTTGCGCCTAGACCCGCCGCCACATCTCACGCCGCTGATCTACTATCACACCGCTGGTTATGGCGGCATAGCTTCCACCCTTTGGAGGGCTGGTTTTCCTGAAGTGTCGGGAAGGTCAGAAAAGGAAGATATGTCTACCCAAAGAATCGGCGGTGTATTTGTTTGGGCTAAGAAATTCTAATTTTCCCGGCTCCCATCCCTAGGTTCTGGATAGAGTTAAGGAGGTGTTGGAGCAGGAGCACAGAATGGCGATGGTCAACCAACCACAATCGGTTCCCCACCCGGAGGGGCCGCGACTCGAACCGAAGAAAACCCCCGATCAGCCCTTGGGGCAGCCCTTTACCATGGCGGCAATGGGGGCGGACGTTCATTTCGCCATGCCCGAAGTTATTCAACATCTTCCCAAGCACGCGGAAAATTCGCCCCGCCCCAGTCGTGCCCATGGGATTCCTTGGCGTTGGTTGTTGCTGGCGTTTTTGAGTTGTTTGGCTACGAGCGCCGCCGCCGTGGGGGCGTTTTTGTGGTTGGTTAACCTGCCCCCCAGCACCAACTGCGAGGATCCCACCCAGATCACCACCGACCGATCGGCCCTCTCCTGTGCCCAAACGGCAGCGGATGATGGCGATCTGGAGGCCGTGCTAGCGGGGCTCGCCCTAGTGCAGGGTTGGGGGGCCGAACACTGGCTCTCCCACGAAACGCAGCCCTTGGTTGAGAAATGGTCGGCGGCGGCGGTGGCGGCGGCGGAACAGGAACTGCACCAGGGTCGCCGCGAGGAGGCCGAAGCCCTGATCGGCTACATTCCCCCGGAGAGTTCCTGGCACGCCACCGGACAAGACTTGCTGGCAGGGTGGAACGAAGAGTGGGATGAGGGCTCAGCCCTGATGACGACGGCTCAAACGGCCATGGCCAATCAGGACTGGCGTACGGCCTCTGCCCAGGTTTTGGCCCTGGGAGAACTGACCCATCCCCACTGGCGGGAGGAGCAGGTGTTGGCCCTTTCACGGCAAATTCAGGCGGAACAGCAGGCCCATGCCCGCATCCGTAGGGCAGTGACCCTGGCCTCTGCCGGAGGTGCAGAACCGCTCATGGAGGCCATGGAGTTACTGTTGCCGCTGACCTCGGATCTGTTGGCCTACACCACGGCCCAAACCTACCTTGACCGCTGGAGCGATTTACTTTTGGCGGAGGGGCTTCAGCGCTGGTACAACGGCGACCTGGAGCAGGCCATCCAAATTACCAAGACGGTAGCCCGTCATCCCAACCGTGCCAAGGTGGCCCAGGAGTTGATGTGGCTCAGCCAAGCCCGCCAACTGGCCCGCCAAAGTCTTGGCGACTGGAAGGTTAACCCGGGTCAGATGGCGACGATCTACAGAGCTATGCTGCTGGCGAATCAGATTCCCACGGATAGCCCCTACCATCCCCAGGCCCAGTCTAGTGTGGATACCTGGCGCACCCACCTGGAGGGCATGGGCACCCTCCAACTGGCCCAAATGGCGGGGGGCGTTCACCAGGTCAACACCCTCAAGTTAGCAATCCGACAGGCGGAACTCATTCCCCCCGATCACCCCCGCCGCGCCCAGGCCCAAACCCTGCTTGCCCACTGGCGGCAGGCTCTCGAACGGCTAGAGGACGCCCCCTACCTCAGTCAGGCCCATCAGTGGGCCAAAACCAATACCCCATCCGCACTACGTCAGGCCATTGCCAGCGCTAGCCGCATCACCGCCCACCGTGCCCTGCGAGGGGAGGCCCAAAGTTGGATCTATGTTTGGGCAAACCGCCTACAAATCCTGGAGGATCGGCCTGTTCTTGATCGGGCCTATGCCCTAGCCGAAAAAGGGCAGTTGTCCCAGGCGGTGGCTGAAGCCTCGCTGGTGCGATCCGGACGCGCCCTCCACGACGAAGCGCAGACCGCCATGGGCCAGTGGCAACGCGCCATTGCCGCCCAAGAGCAGGCTCTCTACGCACCCCCGCAGCAGTTGCCAGATCCCCTGCCCAGGGCACCCCAACCCTCAGTCAAGCCCTCCATACGCCCGACAGCCTCCGTCGCCCCACCCGCCTCAGCGCTGCGCCCCAGTGCCTCACCCACGCCATCGACGGCTCCGGCCCGCCCCTCGGCTCCGGTGGTTCCGGCCCCATCTCCTGATCCCACTCCCTACCAGGAACAAGACGGCTCGTTACCCGACCGCATTGAAACCGTCCCCGGCCAGGACCTACCCTTGCCCAGTCGATCCGTTGATCTGCCGCCTCAGCCCTTAACCCCCCCGATAACGCCGTCCCGGAGCCCCACGGCCCCGCCCGTAATCACCGGGCCACCCCCTACAGCCACTCCCCAACCCATGTCGCCATGGCCCATTCAGGTGTTGCCCCCCGCTCAGTCCTCCACGCCCGCTGCCCCTGATTCCACCTCCCAGGGATCCTCCGTGCCGTCCTTATCCCGTGGCGCAACCGCCCGTTTCCAGCGCCCCACCCCCAATACAGAGGTTCTGTCTACAGGTGCCCTCTATGCGGGGTTCTAGCGGTGGGATCGGGCCGTAGCGATGGCTGGGCTCAGTCTCCTAGTGGGCCTTGCTGGGGCCGATCCGGGTGGCCCATGGCCGGGTGCTATCATGACTTTCTGTAAACATAATCCATTGCCCCTGTCCGGCAATCGCGGTGAGTACTCCATGACTCTCATTCAACAGTTGCCCTCAAAGCTGCCCGCCAAGGTGGGTTCCCTCCATGGTGGGCGCACCGTGGGGCGTAACTTCCAGGCGGTATTTCTGCTACTTCTGTTTGTATCCATTCTGGGAGCCTTTGGTCTGCGGTTGTTTCAGCTTCAGGTGGTCGATGGTGAACGCAACCGACAACGAGCCGACAGCAACCGGGTGCGTCTGGTGCCCAAGCGTCCGGCTAGGGGAACGATTACCGACCGCAACGGCAAAATTCTGGCGGGTAGCCGTCTCTCCCATACCGTCTCTATTTGGCCCATTGCCCTGCCCGAAGAAGAATGGCCAGCGGTGATTGATCGCCTCGCCACGGTGCTGAAAATGCCAGCGGAGGATATTCAGCGGCGGGTAGAACAGGCGGGCTACTCCTCCATTGAGTCCATCACCGTCGCCCAGGGGATTAGCACTGCCCAGGCCACCGCCCTTTCGGAATATCTCAACGAACTGCCGGGGGTGCGACTGGAAGCCGAGGCCGTCCGCAATTATCCCAACGGTGACCTATCCGCCCATGTGCTGGGCTACACCGGAGAACTCACGGACGAGCAACTAGAAGAACGTCGTGAGGACGGCTACCGCATGGGAGATGTGGTGGGGCAATCGGGGGCAGAATCGGCCTTCGAGTCTACCCTGCGGGGAACCTGGGGCGGGCAACAGGTGGAAGTAGACAGCGCCGGACGGATTATCCAAATCTTGGGAGAGAAACCCCCAGTGTCGGGTCGAGATGTGCAACTCACCCTAGACAGTGAGCTACAACGAGCCGCCGAAGCCGCCCTAGGCACCCGTCGCGGAGCCATTGTGGCGATGGATCCCGAAAATGGAGCCATTCTCGCCATGGCCAGTTGGCCCACCTACGACCCCAACATTTTTACTGGCCCCATCAGCCAAGCCCAGTGGGCACAGCTTCAGGCGGCCAACCATCCCTTTTTGAACCGCGCCCTGCGGGCCTTCCCTCCGGCGAGCACCTTCAAAATTGTCACCACAGCGGCGGCCATTGAGTCCGGGGAATTTTCCCCCGATACCGTACTGCCCACCTACCCCTACCTGCAAGTGGGCGGGGTGCGCTTTGGGGAATGGAACCACGCCGGTTTTGGCCCCCTGGGCTTCACGGGAGCCATGGCCATGAGTAGCGACACCTTCTTCTACCAAACCGCCCGCAGCATGGGTGGCCCGCCGCTGATTGAAATGACCCGTCGTTTTGGCTTTGGCCGCAAAACCGGAATTGAACTGGCGGACGAGGAAAGCCCTGGCCTGGTGCCCGACGACGCCTGGAAGCGGGAAAACCTAGACACCTCCTGGGTGATTGGCGACGCCATTAATATGTCCATTGGCCAAGGTTTCTTGACCGCTACCCCGCTCCAGGTGGCCGTCATGTTTGCCGCCGCCGCTAACGATGGCTATCTGGTGCAGCCCCACGTCCTCAAAGACAACGAAGAATCCCGCAGTTGGCGCGAGTCCCTCAACCTCAGTGATGTCACTATCGATATCCTGCATCGCGGCCTGCGCCAGGTGATTACCAGCGGCACAGCCAGAGCCCTGAACGTGTCCAGCATTCCCCCCTTTGCCGGGAAAACGGGGACTGCCGAAGCCGATCCAGGGTTATCCCACGCCTGGTTTGGAGCCTATGCGCCCTACGAGAACCCGGAAGTTGTGGTGGTGGCCTTTGCCGAACACTCCGGCGGCGGCGGCGGTAAGGTGGCGGCCCCCATGGTGCTCCAGGTGTTAGAAGCCTACTTTGGGGCTCAAAAAGACGCCGCTCCCCAGCCCTAAATTTGCTGGACAGAGAAACGACCATCTGCAAGCCCAGGAGGTTCCCTATGGCCCCTGCCCGTTTATTGCCGATAGCCATTCCGGCCGTTGTTCGCCTTGTGGAAATCCTGGGTGAAGCGGCCAAGCACATCTCCCCAGAGACCTGCGCCCAAGCCCCGAACATTCCCTGGCGGCAGATTGCCGGTACTCGAGATCGCTTATCCCACGCCTATTTTGATGTGAACCTCGATATCATCTGGGACATTATCAGTAACGACTTACCCAACCTCATCCCAGAGCTACAGAGGATCCTGCAAACCCTAGGGCATTCGCCAAGGGAATAGTCATCACCCATGGGTACTATGGCCCAGGTGTTAGGATAGAAAAGCCCTTTTGGCTGTTTTTTAGCCAGGGACGAGTGTGGAGATTGCCCCTTGTTGGGCGGTTTGTCCTACGATTTACTAAGAAATCATATCCCCTACCCTATCCGGCTGTTGTATTCATGCTGAAGAACCTGCTTGGTGATCCCAACGCCCGCAAACTCAAGCGGTATCGTCCCGATGTCGTGGAAATTAACCTGCTGGAGGAGGAGATCCAAAAGCTGTCGGACGAGGCACTGACCGGGAAAACGGCGGAATTCAAGCAGCGTCTAGAGAAGGGCGAAACCCTAGACGACATTCTGCCCGAAGCCTTTGCGGTGGTGCGGGAAGCCTCGAAGCGGGTATTGGGGATGCGCCACTTCGATGTGCAGCTGATCGGCGGCATGGTGCTCCACGATGGCCAAATTGCCGAAATGAAGACCGGGGAAGGTAAAACCCTGGTGGCGACGCTGCCCTCCTACCTGAATGCGTTGACGGGCAAAGGTGCCCACGTCGTTACGGTAAACGACTACCTGGCCCGCCGTGATGCCGAATGGATGGGGCAGGTGCACCGCTTTTTGGGCCTCAGCGTAGGGCTGATTCAGCAGGGCATGTCCCCCGCCGAGCGCAAGATTAACTACGGCTGCGACATCACCTACGGCACCAACAGCGAATTTGGTTTCGACTACCTGCGCGACAACATGGCCACCGCCATGGCCGACGTGGTGCAGCGCCCCTTCAACTTCTGCGTTATTGACGAAGTAGACTCGATTCTCATCGACGAGGCCCGCACACCGCTGATTATCTCCGGCCAGGTGGAGCGCCCCAGCGAGAAATACACCCAGGCCGCTGTGGTGGCGGATTTCTTCTGGCGAGAAAAGCAGGTCGCCAAAAAGGAATACGACGAAAAACAGGCCCAGGCCGAGCAGCTAGAGCGGGAGGGCCACAAAAACGAAGCGCGGGAACTGTACCTCGCTGCCGAGGTGGCCAAGGCCCGCATGGAGTACTACTACGAGGCGGACGAAAAGGCCCGCAACGTGCTGCTGACCGACGAAGGCTTCATCAAGTCCGAGGAAATGCTGGGCGTCACCGACCTGTTCGACCCCAAAGACCCCTGGGCCCACTACATTTTCAACGCCATTAAGGCCGAGGAACTGTTCACTAAGGACGTGAACTACATCGTCCGCAACGGCGAAATTGTGATTGTGGACGAATTTACCGGACGGGTGATGCCCGGTCGGCGCTGGAGCGACGGCCTGCACCAGGCCATCGAAGCCAAGGAGCATGTGGAAATCCAGCCAGAAACCCAAACCCTGGCCAGCATCACCTACCAAAACTTCTTCCTGCTCTACCCCAAACTCTCTGGGATGACGGGCACCGCCAAAACCGAAGAGGCGGAATTTGAGCGCATCTACAAGCTAGAAGTGACCATCGTGCCCACCAACCGGGTGCCCGCCCGGAAGGATATGTCCGACGTGGTCTACAAAACCGAAGAGGCCAAGTGGAACGCGGTAGCCGCCGAATGCGCCGAAATGCATGAAGCGGGTCGGCCCGTCCTCGTCGGCACCACCAGCGTCGAGAAATCCGAAGTCCTTTCGGCCCTGCTGAGCGAACGGGGAGTACCCCACAACCTGCTCAACGCCAAACCCGAAAACGTAGAGCGGGAATCGGAAATCGTCGCCCAGGCCGGACGCAGCGGAGCCGTTACCATCGCCACCAACATGGCCGGACGCGGGACGGACATCATCCTGGGCGGTAATGCCGACTACATGGCCCGCCTCAAGGTGCGGGAATACCTGATGCCGCGCATCGTCAAACCCGAAGACGAGGACGAATTTTCTGTGACCGCCGTCCCCGGTGCCCAGTCTCGCAGCAAGGCCCAGGGCTTTGGATCGGGCAAACCTGCCAAAACCTGGAAAGCCTCGGCGGACATCTTTCCCATTGAGCTCTCTGCCGATGCCGTGGCTAACCTGAAGGCCGCTGTGGATCTGGCGGTGAAGACCTACGGTGAACGCAGCCTGCCGGAACTGCAAGCCGAAGACAAACTCGCCGTCGCCGCCGAAAAAGCCCCCACCGATGATCCGGTGATCCAGGCCATCCGCGATGCCTACAACCAAATCCGCCACGAGTACGAGTCCTTTACTGGGACGGAGCACCAAACCGTTATCCAGCGGGGCGGCCTCCATGTGATCGGTACCGAACGCCACGAATCTCGCCGCATTGACAACCAACTGCGAGGTCGGGCCGGACGCCAGGGCGACCCCGGTTCCACCAAGTTCTTCCTCAGTTTGCAAGACAACCTGCTGCGGATTTTCGGCGGCGACCGGGTGGCAGGCCTGATGAACGCCTTCCGCGTCGAAGAAGACATGCCCATCGAATCGGGAATGTTGACCCGTTCCCTGGAAGGGGCGCAGAAGAAAGTCGAAACCTACTACTACGACATCCGTAAGCAGGTGTTTGAGTATGACGAGGTGATGAACAACCAGCGCCGCGCCATCTACGCCGAACGGCGACGGGTGCTGGAGGGCGACCAACTGAAGGACATGGTGATTGGCTACGCCGAGCAAACCATGGACGACATCGTGCAAGCCTACATCAACCCCGAACTGCCGCCGGAGGAATGGAAGCTGCCGGAAATGGTCGATAAAGTCAAAGAGTTTGTCTATCTGCTGGCCGACCTCACCCCCGAACAACTAGAAGACCTTTCTGTTGGGGAAATCAAAACCTTCCTCCATGAGCAGTCCCGCATCGCCTACGACATCAAGGAAGCCCAAGTCGATCAGGTCAAACCCGGCCTCATGCGCGAGGCCGAGCGCTTCTTCATCCTCCAGCAGATTGATAGCCTCTGGCGTGACCACCTGCAACAGATGGATGCCCTGCGGGAAACCGTGGGTCTGCGCGGCTACGGCCAAAAAGATCCCCTGATCGAATACAAGAGCGAGGGCTACGAACTCTTCCTCGACATGATGACGGGCATCCGCCGCAACGTGGTCTACACCCTGTTCCAGTTCCAGCCGCAACCCCAGCCCCAGGTGGCCACCCAGGTACCCCAGGCTTAGGGGTCTAGTGCTGGTGGTTAGCTCCTGAAAGCCTGACACAAGCGGGTCAAAGCTGACAGGCGGGGGAAAGGGTGAGGTGACCTGAGATGCGGCAATTTGCGGCATCTCAGGGTCTATACCATGTCAGCCGCCACCTACCTCTAGCCTGGATTATTCACGAAGGGTAAAAGAAGCACAGAAAAAAGAGCCTGAACC